>NZ_JADBGB010000001.1:2317500-2415000 GCF_015220045.1 Marivivens aquimaris
ACCTTGGGACGGCAAACACGCTTGTCTATGTTCGTGGCCGCGGGATCGTTCTGTCCGAACCATCGGTCGTAGCCTATCACGTCAAAGACGGCGTTAAGAAAGTGCTGGCGGTCGGTGAGGATGCGAAACTGATGCTGGGCCGTACGCCCGGCACCATTGAGGCGATCCGTCCGATGCGTGACGGTGTCATCGCGGACTTCGACACTGCGGAAGAGATGATCAAGCACTTCATCCGCAAGGTCCACAAGCGCACCACATTCTCCAAGCCGAAGATCATCGTCTGCGTTCCGCACGGCGCTACTCCGGTTGAAAAGCGCGCCATCCGTCAATCCGTTCTCTCTGCCGGTGCCCGCCGTGCCGGTCTAATTGCAGAACCGATTGCAGCTGCGATTGGTGCGGGTATGCCGATTACCGATCCGACCGGTTCGATGGTTGTCGACATTGGCGGCGGCACCACCGAGGTGGCCGTCCTGTCGCTCGGCGACATCGTCTATGCTCGTTCGGTTCGCGTTGGTGGTGACCGTATGGACGAAGCCATCGTTAACTATCTGCGCCGTCAGCATAACCTGCTGATTGGTGAATCGACGGCCGAGCGCATCAAGACCTCCATCGGTACGGCGCGTATGCCAGACGACGGTCGCGGCGCGTCCATGATGATCCGTGGTCGTGACCTGCTGAACGGCGTCCCGAAAGAAACCGAAATCAGCCAGGCACAGGTTGCAGAAGCTCTTGCCGAGCCGGTGCAGCAGATTTGCGAAGCCGTCATGACCGCTCTGGAAGCGACCCCGCCGGATCTGGCCGCAGACATCGTCGACCGCGGCGTGATGCTGACGGGTGGCGGCGCGCTGCTTGGCCAGCTTGATCTGGCACTGCGCGAACAGACCGGCCTTGCGATTTCGGTCGCGGACGAGACCCTGAACTGTGTAGCCCTCGGCACCGGCAAAGCGCTCGAATACGAAAAGCAGCTTCGCCACGTTATCGACTACGATAGCTGATCGGGGTCCGATCCGTGGCCCGCGATAACAATCGTGACGACACCTACGGGAAGCCGCTTCGGCGGCTTCTTGTGACTTTGCTTGTCGTTGTTCTGGCCGCGACTTTCCTTGTCTGGCGTATCGACAGCCCGCGCATGGAGCGGATGCGCCTCGCCATTATCGACCGCATCCTTCCCCCGATGGAATGGGTGATGGCGCCGGTCACTGGCCTTGCGACTCTGGTCACCAATTTCCAATCCTATCAGCGTCTGGCCGAGCAGAATGCCGACCTGCGCCGCGAACTTCAGCAGATGAAGGCATGGCGCGAGGCGGCTCTCCAGCTTGAGCAGGAAAACGCGAAGCTGCTCGACCTGAACAACGTCGAGCTTGATCCCAAGCTGACCTACATCACCGGCATTGTTCAGGCGGATAGCGGCTCGCCGTTCCGCCAGTCGGTGCTTCTGAACGTCGGGCAGCGTGACGGCGTGGTCGACGGTTGGGCTGTGATGGACGGTATCGGTCTTGTCGGGCGTATCTCTGGCATCGGGCGCAACACCAGCCGCGTGCTTCTGCTGACCGACACCTCCAGCAACGTGCCGATCATCATTCAGCCGTCAGGTCAGCGCGCCGTGCTCAAGGGCGACAACAGCCGCAATCCGTTGATCGAGTTTCTTGAGGACCCCGACTTGGTCCGCCCCGGTGACCGCGTGATTTCGACAGGCGACGGCGGCGTGTTCCCCTCGGATATTCTGGTGGGGCAAGTCGCCCTCGGCTCCGACCGGCGCCTACGGGTGCGCCTCTCTGCGGACTACGAACGCCTAGAATTCCTGCGCGTTCTGCGCAGCCAGCCGCACGAGATCATTTCGGACCAAGGCGGCCTACTCGTCACCGATCCGATCATCGAGGAAAGTGAGTTCATCGGGCCGCGCATGCCCGCCCAACCCGCTGTTCGTAACGATGGCTGAGGCCCAGACCACACGAAGCTGGGGCGGACGCGTCGGCTTTGCACTTCTGGCGGCCGCGATCCTTCTGGCACAGCTTCTGCCGCTTTCGACCCAGCCGCCGCAATGGGCACCGCCTGACTGGCTGCTACTCATCACCTTGGTCTGGGTGATCCGCCGCCCCGACCTCGCGCCGGTTTCGTTGATCGCAGTGATCTTCTTTATCTCCGACATCCTTCTGATGCGCCCGCCGGGTCTGCTCTCGGCCCTCGTCGTCTTTGCGTCCGAAATCCTGCGCCGCCGCTCCGCCAACCTTCGTGCGCTGTCGTTCCCTGTCGAATGGATCGCGGCGACTTCGGCGATTGTGGGGCTGACGCTCGCTTATCGCGTAATCTTGTTCTTGATGGTCTTGCCACGCCCACCTGTTATGCTGACATTCAGCCAGACCGCGACGACCGTGATTGCATATCCGCTGGTCGTACTCGCCGCCTATTTGCTGTTCGGCATCAGTCGGCCTGCGCAGGGTGAAGTGGACATTCTGGGGAAACGGATATGAGGCGACCGCCCAAAGAATCTGCCGAAAGCGCACGTATTATCGGGCGCCGTGCGCTCGTCGTGGGCGCGTTGCAGCTCGGTCTGGCGGGTAGCCTTCTCATGCGTATGCGCTCCATGCAGCTGGAGCAGGCCGAACAATTCCGTCTGCTCGCTGACGAAAACCGCATCAACGTACATCTTCTGCCACCCGCGCGCGGACTGATCTTTGATCGCAACGGTGTGCTGCTGGCTGGCAACGAACAGTATTACCGCGTGACGATGACCCGCGAGGACGCGGGCGACGTCGAAACTGTGCTGCGCCGCCTCTCGAAGCTTGTCCCGATGACCGAGGAAGAGATTCAGGACGCCATGAAAGAGGTGTCCGAACGCTCGCGTTTCGTCCCCGTGACCATCGTGGATCGCCTGTCTTGGGAAGACATATCCCGCGTCACCGTCAACGCCCCCGCCCTCCCCGGCATCACCGCCGAAGTCGGCCTCAGCCGTTTTTATCCGCAGGGCGCGGACATGGCGCACGTTGTCGGCTACGTTGGTCCCGTGTCGGACTACGACCTCAGCCGTATTGAAGACCGTGACCCGTTGCTGCAAATCCCGAAATTCCAGATCGGGAAGACAGGCGCAGAGAACAAGATGGAGCAGACGCTCCGCGGTTCTGCCGGTACGCTCCATGTGGAGGTCAACGCCCTTGGCCGCGTGATGCGCGAGCTTGACCGTCAAGAAGGCGAACCGGGTGCAGACATCCAGCTGACGATCGATTCCAAACTCCAGACCTATGTCGAGGCGCGTCTCGAAGGCGAATCCGCTGGCGCTGTGGTGATCGACCTCGAAAAGGGTGACCTTCGCGCCGTTGTGTCCGCGCCGTCGTTCGACCCGAACCTCTTTGTGCGGGGCATTTCGGTCAAAGATTGGACCGATCTGAACGAAAATCCCTACCGGCCGCTGGCAGCCAAGGCCGTGCAGGGCATCTACCCGCCCGGTTCGACGTTCAAAATGATGACCGCGCTTGCCGCGATCGAAGAAGGCGTGCTCGATCCTGAAGAGACAATCTATTGCCGCGGCTATACCGAAGTCTCTGGCACCCGCTTCCACTGCTGGAAGACGTCTGGTCATGGCAACGTGAACCTGCACGACAGCCTCAAGCATTCTTGCGACTGCTATTATTACGAAGTCGGGCAGCGCATCGGAATCGACAAAATCTCCGAGATGGCTCAGCGCTTTGGCATCGGTGTGAGGCATGACCTGCCGCTATCTGCCGTCGCCGAGGGCCTCGCACCGACGAAGGAGTGGAAACGCCGCGTGCGCGGTGAAGACTGGCGCATCGGTGATACGGTCAACGCGTCTATCGGTCAGGGCGACGTGCTGGCGTCACCGCTCCAACTTGCCGTTATGGCAGCGCGTCTTGCAACCGGCCGGAACATCATACCGCGCCTCGTTCACACGGTCGATGGCGTAGAGCAGGGAGCAGATGCGGACCAGCCGATTGGCGTGAACGAAAACTCCCTGCGCCGTATCCGCGCGGCGATGGACGCGGTTTCGAACAACAATCGCGGTACGGCTTACGGCTCGCGGATCTCTGAGGTGTCGATGCGCCTCGCGGGCAAAACGGGCACCAGTCAGGTCCGCCGCATCACCGCCGAAGAACGCGCGCGCGGCGTGACCAGTAACGCCGACCTGCCATGGGAGCGCCGCGACCACGCGCTGTTCGTTTCCTTCGCGCCAGTCGAAAACCCCAGATTTGCCTGCGCTATCGTCGTCGAGCATGGCGGCGGCGGCTCTTCGACCGCCGCGCCAATCGCGCGCGATATCATGCTGCAAGCCCTCTACGACGGACCGCCGCCGCTGGAGGCCTATCCCTCTAACGTGCGCAACCGCATTGAAGAGCAGCAAAAGCGGATCGAGAACCGCATCGCGCCGGGCGCCTATCCGACGAGCGACCGCGCATGAGCCTTCTGGAAAGCAGCTACAAGAACGTCCCGACTGGCATTCGCAAACTGCTCTACGTCAACTGGGCCATTGTCCTTTTGACAATCGCGATCGCCTGCGCGGGCTTTTTGATGCTCTATTCCGTGGCCGGCGGGTCGGTGGAGCCGTGGCTCGATCCACAGCTGAATCGCTTCGGCTTCGGCCTGTTTCTGATGATTGCCATCGGGATGGTGCCCATCTGGTTCTGGCGCAACGTGTCTGCGGTCGGCTACATCATATCCCTGCTTTTGCTGGTCGCCGTGGAGCTATTCGGCGAGGTTCGCATGGGCGCCCAGCGCTGGATCAACCTCGGTTTTATGGTGCTGCAACCTTCCGAGCTGGCCAAGATTACCTTGGTCATGTTTCTTGCCGCCTATTACGACTGGCTGCCACTGGCGAAACGCTCGCGCCCACTGTGGATCGCGATCCCGCTGGCCGCTGTGCTGGTCCCGACGTTCCTCGTATTTAAACAACCTGACCTAGGGACCGCGCTTTTGCTCGCCGTGGGTGGCGGGACGATCATATGGCTGGCCGGGGTGCATTGGGCCTACTTCGCTGTCGTCGTTAGCGCGGGCATTGGCACGATCTGGGCTGTTTTCGAGTCCAAGGGCACGAGCTGGCAGCTTCTGAAAGACTACCAGTATGACCGGATCAACATCTTCCTCGATCCGTCGCAGGACCCGCTCGGCGCGGGCTATCACATTACGCAGGCCAAGATCGCCTTGGGCTCCGGCGGTGTGACGGGACGCGGCTTTATGCAGGGAACACAGTCCGGCCTCGACTTCCTGCCCGAAGCGCATACCGACTTTATCTTCACGACCCTTGCCGAGGAGTTCGGCTTTATCGGGGCGACGACATTGCTCGCGCTCTATCTACTGCTGATCGGGTTCTGTTTTGCCTCTGCGCTCCAGAACCGCGACCGCTTCAGTTCGCTCCTGACGCTCGGCATTTCGATGACGTTTTTCCTCTATTTCGCCGTCAACATGGCGATGGTTATGGGGCTCGCGCCTGTTGTGGGCGTTCCCCTCCCGCTTGTCAGTTACGGCGGCTCGGCAATGCTCGTCCTGATGGTCGGCTTCGGCCTCGTCCAGAGCGCCCATATTCATAGGCCCAGATAATGACAGTCATTCTCTTCTCCGCCGAAAACCAACTTTGGGATACTTACAGCGAGCTTCTGCTCGATGCGTGTCAGGCGGAGGGGATCGAGGCTGACATCACCCGCGATGCCGAGCGGTCGGAGGCGGAGTTCATTGTTTATGCGCCGAACGACCAGCTCACCGACTTCACGCCCTACACCAATTGCAAAGCTGTCCTAAGCCTATGGGCCGGTGTCGAGCGAATCGTCGGGAATGAGACACTGACCCAGCCGCTTTGCCGCCTCGTCGATCCGGGGCTGACGCAGGGCATGGTCGAATGGGTGACGGGTCAGGTGCTGCGTCATCACCTTGGGCTGGACATGTATATCCACGGCACGAAGGGCGCTTGGAAGCAGGTTGTTCCTCCGCTGGCCGCTGATCGTCCGGTCACGATACTTGGTGCGGGTGCGCTCGGCGCGGCTTGTGCGCAGTCGCTGACGTACCTCGGGTTTCCGGTGACATGCTGGAGCCGCACGCCGAAAAACCTCGATGGCATCAAGACCATTGCAGGGATGGCGAACCTAAACAGCGCGCTCGAAAATGCGCACATCCTTGTTCTCCTGCTTCCGTTGACCGACAAAACGACAAACCTGCTGAATGACGAGCGCCTTGCCCATTTGCCGACGGGCGCGTTCATCATCAATCCGGGGCGCGGACCGCTGATCGACGATCAGTCGCTTCTTGCCATGCTCGATACAGGCCACGTTGAACATGCAACGCTGGATGTGTTCCGCGTGGAACCCCTGCCCGCCGAGCACCCCTATTGGACCCACCCGAGCGTGACGGTCACGCCGCATATTGCGAGCGCAACGCGGCCGGAAACGGCGGTCAAAAGTATCGCCGCGAATATGCGGCGCGCCTTGAACGGCGAGCCGCTTCTCAACCTCGTCGACCGTAGCCGCGGTTACTGATTACTTCAGCTTCGGCGGCTTGTTCGGGTCCATGCCGGGATTTGCACCGGGGACTTGGGTGTTCTGTTCGGGCTTAGGCAAATCGAACCGCAGACCGACACGTTCGAGCTGTGCGATGAACGGATTGTCCGACGCCACGAACGTCACGTCCAGCATTCCGGCGTCGATGCCCGAGAACGTCAGCGCTTCGGATACAGCGCGGGTCAGCGCAGGTTCGGCGCCTTCTTTCACACCGACGAAGCACAGGATGTGACCATTCGTGCCGTTGTCGTATTTGACGCCGGTTAAGAACGCGACTTCGGCCAGCCCGCCAGCAGTCGCCAGTTTGCGGTCGATGCCTGCGATCAGCGTTTCCGGCAGCCCCTTGGGTGCGGTGATTTCGGTCGGGCGGGCGTCTGCCTCTTCGGGCGCGTGGGCCAACGTTTCGACCAGCCACTCGATTGCGCTCGGCGGGATGAGGATCGACGACGGCTGACCGAGGTTCACACCCATGCCTATGCCCTGCCCCTGAAGCATCTGCGCCAGACCGCGACCCGAGATCGACGCGTAGGACGCCAGACGTTCGGTAAATTCGGCAAGACGCTCTTCACGGTCGAAGACGAGCACGTACTGGACGCCGTCAGCTTCGATCACTTCGGGCATGATGTCGTCGTCTCCTTCGGGCTCGCCAGCGAGCAGAAGAAACAGTTCGTTATCGGCGAGGCGTTCGTAGAACCGCAGACGTGCTGCGTCATCCTCGGGGTTGGCTTCCATAGCTGCGTGGGCGGCGTCGAGTTCAGTCTGCATCCAGTACCTCCTTCACCCGCGTTCGCAATACGGGCAGTAATTCGTCAGTAAACCAAGGGTTCTTCTTGAGCCATGCCGTATTGCGCCAAGACGGGTGGGGCAAGGGGATGACGGACGGAAAATGGTCACGCCAGCTGTGCACGGCCTGCGTCACGTTCCGCGTTCCGATATGCCAGCGCTGCGCATAGCCGCCGACGAGGATCGTCAACTGAAGGTCTTTCAAGCTGTCGATCACCGGGGCCCGCCATGTTTCCGCGCAAACCTTTGGCGGTGGCAGGTCGGCCCCCTTCGCGTCATAGCCTGGAAAGCAGAACGCCATCGGGACAATGGCAATCCGCGATTTGTCGTAGAACACATCCGGCCCGATCCCGAGCCAATCGCGCAACCTATCGCCCGACGGATCCGCGAACGGCCTGCCCGCTGCATGGACCCGCGCACCCGGTGCTTGCCCTGCAATCAGGATGCGCGCGGAGGGTTCGAACCATACAACCGGACGCGGATGATGGCGGGTTGCGGTTAGGGCAAAACGCTCCGCACAGATCCGGCACGCAGATATTTTTTCCGAAATTCCGTCCATTTCCATTAACATAGCCCGCAGCGGAGTGGTGCAAATGGACAATCACAAGCCCAAAGGCGGTAGTCACTCTCTCCGTATCGTTGTGAATGCCGTTCACTTCCATTATCGCATCGGTGCGTAACCAACGAGGAAAGCTGCATGTACCGCGTCTGGAACTTCGTCACGGAGTATTCGCTCCTACTTATCTTAGGTGCTCTGATTGCCCTTGGTTGGGCAAATATGAACCCTGACTCCTATCACCACTTTGTCGATTACGTACTGATCGACGACTTCTTCATCGGCCACCTCCATGACGATGGACACGGCCGTGTCGTTCGCACGCTGACCCTGCACTACTTGGTCAACGACGTGCTGATGGCGTTCTTCTTTGCCATTGCGGCCAAGGAAGTCTGGGAAGCCATCATCCTCAAGGACGGCTCGCTGCGCGGCAAGAAAGCCGCCACACCGCTGATCGCGACCGCTGGCGGCGTTATCGGTCCGGTTGCCGTCTACCTCGGCCTTGCTGCCATGCTGGGTTCGACCACCTATGACGCTGTCGCAAACGGCTGGGCGATTCCCACCGCGACCGACATCGCGTTCTCGTACCTCGTTGGTCGTCTGGTCTTTGGCGG
Organism: Marivivens aquimaris; assembly: GCF_015220045.1. Classification (NCBI taxonomy): domain Bacteria; kingdom Pseudomonadati; phylum Pseudomonadota; class Alphaproteobacteria; order Rhodobacterales; family Paracoccaceae; genus Marivivens; species Marivivens aquimaris. The sequence continues at coordinate 2,325,951 of NZ_JADBGB010000001.1, forward strand.
CGGTCACCCTGCTGTGCGCTTCCTGCTTCTGCTGGCTATCGCCGACGACGCCGTGGGCCTTCTGATCCTCGCGATCTTCTACCCGTCGGGTGAACTTGCGCCGATCTGGCTGCTGCTCTCGCTGGGCGCTGCTATTGGCGTGTTCGTTCTGGCGAACTGGCTGCCGCGCTACCTTGACCAAGGCAAGCAGGACCGTCCGAATTCCACTTGGGTTCGCAAGTACCTGTCGTTCTGGCCGTACCTCATCGCAGCCTGCCTCAGCTGGTACGCTTTCCAGCAATCGGGCATCCACCCCGCTCTGGGTCTGCTGCCGATCGTTCCGACGATCCCGCACGCAGACCGCGCCTTCGGTATCTTCTCGCAAGCAGAAGAGCACCTGCACGACCTGCTCAACGATATCGAGCACGCGCTGAAGCGTCCGGTCGAGATCGTTCTGTTCTTCTTCGGCCTGCTGAATGCGGGTGTCGAATTCAGCTCGATTGGTGAGCCGACTTGGCTCGTTCTGGCCGGCCTTCTGATCGGTAAGCCGATCGGCGTTCTGATCATGGGCTGGATTGCAGCCAAACCGCTGGGCCTCGGCCTGCCGGAAGGAATGCGCATCATCGACCTGCTCGTTGTCGGCTGCGTTGCGGCTATCGGCTTCACCGTTGCGCTCTTCGTTGCTGCGGTGGCATTCAAGGACTCGCCTGCGCATGTGCTTGATGCGGCCAAGATGGGCGCGCTCTTCAGCTTCTTCGCTGCGATCATTTCGTTGGTCGTGGGCAAGCTGACCGGCGTCCAGAAGGTCAACGACTAAACCTCAAAGGCCCGCTCATTTGCGTGAGCGGGCCTTTTTTGTGGTATATTTTAACCTGCCGTTGCCACATTATAGCTCACATTCTGCGCCATAGTCGTAGAGCAAGCCCGAACGAATGGGCACCAAGAGCAGGACAACACCGCTAGCGATGCTGGAATTCGACAACGTCTCCAAGTCCTTCTGGACTGGGCAACAGCGCAAGGTGATTCTCGACCGCACGTCGTTTCGCGTCGAACTCGGGAATAGCCTCGGTATTCTTGCGCCTAACGGCACCGGCAAAACCACTCTGATCAATATGATGTCCGGCCTCGAAAAACCGGACGAAGGCGAGATCCACCGCAAATGCCGGATTTCGTTCCCGCTCGGCTTCATGGGCGGGTTGGTCAACAAACACACGGCCAAGGAAAACACCCGCTACATCGCGCGCCTTTACGGTCTGGACCCCGACTATATCGAGGCGTTCTGTCGCTGGCTCTGCGATATCAAGGAATACTTCGACATGCCTGTCGGCGTTTACAGCCAAGGTATGCGCGCGCGTCTGTCCTTTGCCCTGATGCTGGCACTGGATTTCGACATTTACCTGATCGACGAAGGGATGCCCCAGACCACCGACGTGGAATTCAACCGCAAAGCAGGCGGGCTTTTGCGTGAACGGCTAGAAACGACTACAGTCGTGATCGTGTCGCACCAAGCCGAAACGCTGGAGCGGTTTGCCCAATCCGCCGCGGTGATGATGGACGGGCAACTTCATATGTTCGACACTTTGGAAGAGGCGAAGCAGCTTTATGACTACCAAACTAAAGGCTAGAAAGTTTCGCATCCGCAGCGGTGAAACGCTCGGCGGCGCCCGCGCTGCTACTGTCGACCCTGAAATCGACATCGACGCCGATCCGTCTTCCATCAAACCCGAAACGCCCGGCATCGGTACAGGGCAGCAGGCCAGCACCGGCTCCGATAGCGATATGGATTCGATCCGCCGCGAAGGTCTGACCGGTCGTCAGCTTCGCATGGCGCGCCGCATCGCGCAGAAACACGGTTTGGCTGTGACTTCCGACTTCGACGCCGTGCGCCAGCTTCGAGCGCGCGGTATCGACCCGTTCGAGCGCTCCAGCATCCTCGAACTGGTGTCGAGCAGCAACGCGCAGAGCAACCTGCCCGCCACCAGCCCCGAGCCGAGCCAGCAACTGCCGCAGACCGTTCAGCAGCAGAGCCGCGAGGTCGCTCGCCCTGACACCACCGGCGGCCCGCTGTCGGCAGAACGCCGCGCCAGTGAAATCCAGAAAATCCAGCAGGACATCGTGCGCCGCCGGCGCCGCAAACTGATGTCGCTGTTCGCACGCCTCAGCGTGTTCGTCCTGCTGCCGACGTTTGTGATGGGCGTCTACTACTTCGTTTACGCGACCCCGATGTACGCGACGAAGTCTGAATTCGTGATCCAGCAGGCCCAGTCGCAAAGCGGCGGCGCAGGCGGCATCGCAGGACTGTTCCAAGGCACCTCGCTTGCGACCCAAGCGGACGCGGTCGCCGTGCAGTCCTATCTCACGTCCCGCTCCGCCATGGTGCGTCTGGACGAAGAAGAAGGCTTCAAGGAACACTTTGGCCAAGCGTGGATCGACCCGATCCAGCGCCTGCCCGAGGATGCGTCGAACGAGACCGCGTATAAGGTATACGAAAACCACGTCAAAATCGGCTACGATCCGACCGAAGGCATCCTACGGATGGAGGTCATCGCGGCCGATCCGGAGACCAGCCAGCGGTTCTCCGAGGCGCTGATTTCCTACGCCGAAGAGCAGGTCGACCAGCTGACCCAGCGCATGCGCGAAGACCAGATGCGCGGCGCCGACGAAAGCTACGAAAAAGCCGAGGCGCGCCGCGCCGAAGCGCTCGACCGTCTGCTGCAAATCCAGACCGAGCTTCAGGTTCTCAGCCCCGATAGCGAAGCGCAGCTCGTGCTGACCCAGATCAGCCAGCTTGAAACCCGCCGTCAGGATAAGATCCTCGAACTGTCGTCCCTCCAAAGCGTGGCCCGCCCGAATGAAGCGCGCGTGAATGCCGTGCAGAATGAAATCGCGAGCCTCCAGAACTCCATCACCTCGCTCCGGTCCGAACTGACCGAGCAGGCCGATACGGGTGTGTCGCTCGCGTCCAAGACCACCGAGCTGCGTACAGCCGAAGAGGACTACCAGTTCCAGGTCGGCCTTGTTCAGCAGGCGCTGACGATGATGGAAACCGCCCGTCTCGAGGCGAACCGTCAGGTGCGTTACCTGTCGCTGGGCGTTGAGCCGATTGCGCCCGACGATCCGACCTACCCGCGTGCGTTCGAAAACACGCTGGTGTCGCTGCTGATCTTTGCAGGCATCTACCTGATGCTGTCGCTGACAGCTTCGATCCTGCGCGAACAAGTCACGTCGTAAGGCTACCCCTTTAGCCGCACCGCGCTATGGTTAATCCCGTATTCAACGGGGTTAATTCAATGCGTGTCGTCCTTCTTGTCCTGTCTCTCCTGATAGCTCCGATCGTCGCCACGGCGCAGGAAACCACGATCGAGACAACGGCAACCGCCAGTGACGACGCCGCCATTGCCAACCGTATCCGCGACATCATCGCAGAGCTTGGCGGTTACGAGGACGTCACCGTTCAGGTCGCCGACGGTATCGTCACCCTTCGCGGCGAGACGACATCCTCCACGCAGATTGCCGACCTCAGCAGCCTGTCGAACCGCGTGCAGGGAGTTGTCGCGGTGAAGAACGAGGTGCTCGAGACAACCGACCTTTCTCGCCGCATCAACCCTGCTTACGAACGCCTGAAAACCCGACTGACCCAGATCATCGCGATCCTGCCACTAGTGCTAATCGCGTTGGTGCTATTCGGGGTCATCGCTCTCATCGGGTATGTGGTCGCTTATCGCACGCGGATATTCGACAGGCTTGCGCCAAACCTCTTCATCGCCGACCTCTATCGTCAGGTCGTTTTCCTGCTGTTCCTGCTCGGCGCGATGGTCATTTCGCTCGACCTGATGAACGCGACCGCACTGCTGTCCACGATCCTCGGCGCTGCGGGTATTATCGGCCTCGCACTCGGTTTCGCGGTAAAGGACACGGTGGAGAACTACATCGCCTCCGTCCTCCTTTCGATCCGCCAACCGTTCCGCCCGAATGATACTGTCGAAATCAACGGTGATGAGGGCAAGGTCATCCGTCTTACCAGCCGCGCGACGATTCTGCTGTCCTATGACGGCAACCACATCCGCATCCCCAACGCGACGGTCTTCAAAAGCCGCATCGTCAACTATTCGGATAACCCTGCCCGCCGCTTCATGTTCTGTCTACCTGTGGACCTCAGCGCGAATTTGACCATCGCACAGCAGGTCGCCACGGATGTCCTCGAAGGGCTGGCGTTCACGCTCAAGGACCCCGCCGTGCAGGTCTGGATCGACAAGACCACTCCCACCAGCGTGGAGCTTGTCTGCACCGGCTGGATCGACCAGACGATCACGTCGCTGCCCCTCGCCCGCAGCGAGGCTCTGCGACTGGTCAAGAAAGCGTTCGAGGAGCGCGAGCTTGATCGCCAGCCGATCGTCCAGCGCGTTCTCATCGAAGACGGCGATGAACCGGAATCTGTTGAAAACACGACAGAAGACCTTCCGGTAGATACATCTTCCGAGAATTCGCTCGACCGCATCGTCGATGCCGACCGCACGGAAAACGCCTCCGCCGATCTTTTGTCGAGCAAAGCGCCAAAAGAGTGATTTTTTTTCGAAACGCCCCTTGCGCTCCCCGACAGCTAATTGTAAATCCGCCCTCGCTGCTGGGGTGTAGCCAAGTGGTAAGGCACCGGTTTTTGGTACCGCGCACCGTAGGTTCGAATCCTACCACCCCAGCCAGTAATTCCCGACATCGGAATACAGACGCTCTTCGCTAGAGATAGCGAGAGCCGTTGGCGTTCACGCCAGCCCTAGAGGGCCCGCTGTTTCTTTGAATAATAGGTCCACGCCACAAAGCGGCTGGTCTTCTGGCCTTGCGCCATTTCAACGGTCTTTGTCTCGGAGACGCCGGCCTTGCTCAGGAACCTGTCGATGGTGCGCAAGTTGTCCTTCTTGGACACCAGCGTCGTGAACCACAGACACTGTGCTGCGAATTCAACGCTCTGTTCGACCATGCGGCCGATGAAACCGATCTCGCCGCCGGGGCACCACAGTTCCGCATTCTGACCACCGAAGTTCAGCTTGGAGGACGGCTCCTTGCCGAGGTTGCGCCACTTACGCTCGGTCCCCTTGCCCGCCTGTTCGAGCGAGGAATGAAACGGCGGATTGCACATCGTCAGGTGGAAGGTATCGCGCTGATGAATGACCCCGCGAAAGATGTTCTTGGGGTTCTTCTGATGCCGCAGGCTGATGCTCAGGTCGTTGCGATCGTTGATCTGGCGCGCGGCTTTGATCGACACCTGATCGATGTCGACGCCGGTGAAATCCCAACCGTATTCGTGCTGTCCGATCAGCGGGTATACAAGGCTCGCGCCCGTCCCGATATCAAGGACCTTGATGTCGTCGCCGCGCGGGATGTCTCCGCCATTATCCTCGGCCAGAAGGTCGGCGAGCGAGTGGATATAGTCCACACGGCCGGGGATCGGCGGACAAAGGTAGGCGTCAGGGAACTCCCAGAACTTCACATCATAATGCGCCGCGAGCAGCGCGCGGTTCAGCATTCGCACGGCCTCGGCATTCGCGAACTCGATAGTCATTTCGCCCCGCGGATTGCGGGTCACAAAGGGCTCAAGCTCCGGCGTCGCCTCCAACAGGCGCGCAAAGTCATAGCCGTCCCGATGTTGGTTTCGGGGATGCAGCATGGGCTTGATGGCCATTGAAAACCTTTGTGTTCTGCGGTGGGGCGAGATCGATAGATGCGGACCTTAATAGGTTCGGAATGCATTAGAAACACCCACCGTTCTACTTGTCGCTGGGTCGGAACTACGGCACGCTCAAGCAAATACAGCCGCTGGGAGGGGCACCCGAATGACGAAACCCTGTATGATTTGTTGCGCCATTACGGGCAGCCTTCCGACCAAGGCGAACAATCCCGCCGTGCCGATCACGGTCGAAGAACAGATCGAGAGCACGCATGAGGCTTTCGAGGCTGGTGCGACGATCGTTCACGCTCACGTCCGGAACGATGATCAGACGCCCTCCTCCGATCCGGAGAAGTTTGCGCGGCTGAAAGAAGGGCTGCTGAAGCACTGCCCCGGCATGATCATCCAGTTTTCGACCGGCGGGCGCTCTGGTGCAGGGACGACGCGCGGCGCGATGCTGCCGCTCAAGCCAGACATGGCGTCTTTGTCCGTGGGTTCGAACAACTTCCCGACCCGAGTTTATGAGAACCCGCCGGATCTGGTGGACTGGCTCGCGTCAGAGATGATGACCTACGGCATCAAGCCCGAAATCGAGGCGTTCGACCTCAGCCACATCATCAAAGCCAAGGAAATGATGGACAAAGGTCAGCTCAAAGCGCCGCCCTACGTCCAGTTTGTTATGGGTGTGAAAAACGCGATGCCTGCCGATCGGGATGTGTTCGACTATTACATCCATACCGTCAAACGCCTGTTTGGCGACGATGCGCCATGGTGCGCCGCCGGTATCGGAGCGCAGCAGATTGTTATCAACGAATGGGCGGTGTCGTCCGGCGGTCATGCGCGGACGGGGCTAGAGGACAACGTGCGGATCGACAAGAACACGCTCGCGGCCTCGAATGCGGCGCTGGTGAAACGTGTGGTCGATCTGTGTGACAAGTATGATCGCCCTGTCGCCACGGCAGCGCAGGCGCGCGACATCCTCGGACTGTAATTAAGCGAGAACGGGGTCGTGCTCCAGAATGCCGCTGGACACCCATTTCCCGAATTGCGCGCTGGCGGTAAGCCCTTGGCAGAACGGGAAGCGTCCGAGCAAGTACGGCGCGGCGGGCAGATAAAGCCGCCCGCGCCATTGGTCCGTGTCGACCGAAAGCTGATCTGTCACTGGGACTTCACCGTCAGGCAGGCTCGCTGCGAGGCTGGCGAATGACAGGTCGCTCGCGCCGAGCGACTTTTGTCCGCGGGCATCGATGATCACCTTGAACTCGCGAACCTCGCCTTCAGTGGTGGTCACGCGGCTGGCGTTGCCTGTGTTCCTGATCGCGTAGTCGTTGCCGAGGCGCATGACCGTCAGCTTTCCCGCATCATGCAGAGCCAGCATGCGCCGGATCGACGTGGGCGGTACGGCGGCGTAGTTGTCGATGAATACACGCGCCAAAGGCTTGAACCGCTCCTGATCTTTGGCGGTTAATTGACCCGCGATCTCCTCGAATTTCTCGTGCATATTCAGGATCGCGCACCGCCACGGCACAGCGTGCTGCTTGGCCGCATTTTCGTCGACCTCGGCGAGGTTGTCTCGCGCCCATTCGAACGGATCGGTTGCCAGACGTGGTTTGAAGTAAGCGCCCGCAAAATCTTCGGGAGAGGCCGAGGCGAGGCCCATGCGGTCGAAATACGCCCGATCTTCCAGCATCATTTCTTTGGTAAAGAGGGCCCACATCCGATCAAGCAGGCCGTCCCGTCCCTCGCTCAACGCGTTCTCGACGGCTTCATCGGTCATGATCCGCAGCGGTTTTGGCGGATAGTCGAACCAGAAGTCGGCTTCGGGCAGGATGCCCTGCCGAGACATCATCGTGATGCGCAAACCACCTGTGCGGGCATTCGGAACGTAAGTCAGGTCATCACCGTCCTCAACAAAATGGCCGTGCTGACACGCCACGGCGAGGACCGCATCCATACCGCTGAGCGATGTGCCGATGATCCCGACGTCGGTGGCCGGAACCTCTTCATGCGCTAGGCGGTCCCAAGGCGAACGGAACCGGCCTGTGCCCTCTTGGTCGCTGGGCCAAACGTGGCCGGTCGCGAGGACGACATGCGTAAAAAACTGATCGGGCACGCCACTTGCGGCATCAAACACAAGGCGGATCTGCCCGCCTTCGGATACCACATCCTCGACCGCTACATTTTCATGGATCGCGACCCGATGCCCTTTTTCGCGTGCCGCGTCGATCAGCACGTAAAGCTCGTCGCTGTACCACGACCCCAGCAGGATACGCGGCAGGAACATCCGGTCATGCAGTTCGTCATGCGTGACGCCATAGACTTGCAGCATCTCGGCAGACCGGCTTTGGAGCCATTCGAGATAGGTCTGCGTCAGCGGCGGAATCTCGATACTGCCGATGTTGGCAAGCATCAGCGCCTGCGCCGCGTTAGGGCTGTATGGCATCCCGAAACCGGCGAGCGACTGCGCCTCGAAGATCGTTATCATCTGCTTGACCGGCGATTTGATCAACTCGGCAAGCGTGTAGAGCGCCGTCGGGCCGGAGCCGACAATCGCGATATTCTTGGTCAGTGCCGCAGTGGGAACGTTCATGATGCTTCCATGGAGGAGTTACATCACTAAACGCTGCATAGCGGCGAACGTTCCTGCAATCAGCGGTCCTGACGCACCTTGATGGCCTTGGCAGGCTGATTAGCGCGTCTTTCTCGATGGAAAATATATAGGCCCGAGGACAGCACGACTGCCGTGCCCAGCACCGTCAGCCCGTCAGGCACATCGCCGAACACGAGGAACCCGATGGCCGTCGCGCCGAGGATTTCGAGGTATTGGAACGGTGCCAGCACGCTCGCCTCGGCCTGACTGAATGCATAGGCGATCAGCGGGAAGGTCGCTGCGGCTAGGATGCCTGACAGGACGAGGCTCGCCGACAGGCCGAACGTTATAGTTTCCTGCAATGCGCCAAGGTCGGAGTTGAATAACATGACGGCCATTAAAGTCAGGCAAGTGAACGTCGTCGAGCCGAGCTGGAACGTCAAAGCGGAGCAATTCCGCGTGCCTTTGCGGGTGATGATCATGTTCAACGCGTAGGCCGCTGCCGACACCAGTGGCAGAAGCACCGCAGGCCCGAAGACAGAGAAGTTCGGGCGCAGAATAATCAGCACGCCGATGAGCCCCACTACGATCGCGGCATAGCGATGCGGACCAGGCTTTTCGCCCAGCATCAAGCCCGCCAGCAGCGTCAGCAGCAGCGGCTCGACGAAGAAGATCGCAATAGCTGTGGGGAGCGGGATGGTCTTGAGCGCAGTGATCAGGCTGAGGCTCACGACCGCCACGCAGATGCCCGACGCGGCGGAGGCTTTGGTAAACGGGTTACCACGGGTCGATTTGTTCATCGCGGCGAACGCGATCCACAGAAGGCCCGCTTGGATGACAGACCTGATCGCCGCGATTTGCGACGGCTCGATGTAAGCCGTCAGAGTCTTCGTCACCGAGTCGCCGATTGGCAATAAGACCATCGCGAAAGACATCGCGGCCATGCCCATGAATGTTGACGAATTGCGGCTGTTCGGCTCGGCCATTGCGGACATGCTTGCTCCACGATGCAACATCGCTGCATCTCGCGGTCCGGGCGTACAGGACGAATGGTGGGGAAAACGGAACGACGCCATCGCCCGCTCCCCAATTGCTAGGTGGCGAGGCTGCAGCCTGTCAAGCGTTGGGCCAAAAACAAAACGGCGGAGAAAACTCCGCCGCTTGATCTCAGAACATGTGCTCGACTTCAGGAGCCGGAACAAAGCGCCAATTGCGGCGCGGGCCTGCCATGACGTTGAGGTAGTACATCTCGAACCCGTGGGGCGCACCGCAGGGGTGGTGACCGCGAGGGACGCAAACCACATCACCATTATAAACGGCCATGGTTTCGTTGAGGCTCAGGTCGTCGGTGTAAACGCGCTGGATGCCCCAACCACCTTCGGCGTTGATGCGGTGGTAGTAGGTCTCTTCGAGGTAGGTGATCCGCGGGAAGTCGTCTTCGTCGTGACGATGCGACGGAAACGACGACCAGTGACCGGCGGGGGTGAAGACCTCGGTGACCAGCAGGCTGTCACAGTAGTCTTCGGCTTCCATCGCGATGTTATTAATGTAGCGGGTGTTCACACCTTCGCCGCGCTGGGTCAGTTCGATGCCATCTGGGCCGATCTTGCGCGCCTCGTGGCCGCCCTTCCCCGGAGCCTGACAGACAGCGATGGTACAATCGGTGGTCGCGGTCGCTTCCCAGTCCTTGCCGTTCGGAACGTAGAGGCAATGCGGCGGCGTCTTTTCAAAGACGTTCATACGCTCGCCCAGTTCGCCCCAGTCTTTGCCCGCGGCGTTGATGGTCGCTTTGCCTTCGACCATCACCAGTATCACCTCGCAGTCTCCCGTCGCTTCACCAACGGTTTCGCCAGCGCGGATGCGGTAGAGAGAGAAACCCACATAGCGCCATCCAGCAGACTGCGGGGTGATTTCGTGCACCTTGCCGTGGGTGCCAAACGGTTTCTTCAGAAGGTCAGCCATATCAGTTCATCCCTGTCTGCGATGCGATCTGCGTGATGTATTCGGCGTAGCGATTACGCTGCTTTTCGCGCTCGGAGGTTTGCGGAACGGCGACGTCCCAGAAATAGCCGTGCTCGCCTGCGGTAGTTTCGAGACCGGTGCCGGGGAAGTCCTTGGCAATGGTGTCGATGACGATCACCGTCGGAATATTGCGCGAACGGGCGGCCTTGAGTTCGGCTTCCAACTCGTCAGTGCCAGCCGCTTTGACAGCGTGAGCACCCATGGAGCGGGCGTGCATGACGTAGTCGATCTCGGGCTGCACTTCGACGTTGCAGTCGACGTACATGTTGTTGAACGGCTCGCCGCCACAGCCCATCGTTTGCAGGCGGTTGATACAGCCATAGCCACGGTTATCGGTCAGCACGACAGTGAACGGAATGCGGCGCATCACGGCGGTCGCTAGTTCTGCGTTCGCCATCATGTAGCTGCCGTCACCGACAAAGCAGATCACGTCACGCTCGGGCGTCGCAAGCTTGATACCCATGGCACCGGCGACTTCGTAGCCCATGCAGGAATAGCCGTATTCCATGTGATAACCGCCTTGGCTCGGCTGCCACAGCAGCTTGAGAGCGCCCGGCATGGTACCGGCAGCGCACATGGCGACAGCGGTTTCGTCGGTTGCACGCTGAACGGCACCGATCACCTGACCGTCGGTCGGCGCAGCAGCCTGATCGTCGGGGCGTGCGCAGTATGCGTCGACGGCACGGAGCCAGTCTTCACGCGCATCGGGATCGAAAGCGGTGGCTTTGTAGTCACCGAGCTTTTCCGACAGCAGATCGAGCGCGACCTTGGCATCAGCAACGAGGCTTTCCGCACCGTGTTTGGCGGCGTCGTAGCCGTGGATGTTGATGGACACGAGTTGCGCGTCATTTCGGAACATGGTCCGCGAGCCGGTGGTGAAGTCTTGGAAACGGGTACCGACACCGATCACAACATCCGCGCTGGCGGAAATAGCGTTCGAAGCTGCCGAGCCGTCAACGCCCGAAGCACCGAAGTTCATCGGGTGGGACTGGGCGAGAGCGGACTTGCCCGCTTGGGTCTCGGCGACCGGAATACCGTGCTTGGCGGCGAAATCGGCCAGCGTCTGCTCGGCTTGGCTGTAGATCACACCGCCACCGGCGATGATGACGGGGTTCTTAGCCGCTTTGATCTGGGCGGCAACGCGCTCCAGTTCATTGGCGTCGGGTGCCGGACGGCGGATGTACCAGACGCGCGGTTCGAAGAATTCTTCGGGGTAGTCGTAGGCTTCAGCCTGAACGTCCTGACAGAACGCCAGCGTCGCGGGACCGCAGTTCGCCGGATCGGTCATCACGCGCAGCGCACGCGGCAGGGCCGACAGGATGTGCTCGGGACGGGTGATGCGGTCGAAGTAGCGGCTAACCGGCTTGAAGCAATCGTTGGCCGAAACTGTGCCGTCGTCGAAGTCTTCGACCTGCTGAAGAACCGGATCGGGCTTGCGGTTGGCGAACACGTCGCCAGCTACAATCAGAACCGGCAGGCGGTTGACGTGCGCCAGCGCAGCAGCGGTTACAACGTTGGTCGAGCCCGGCCCGATCGACGACGTCACTGCCATCGCGCGGGTGCGCTTCTTGGCCTTGGCATAGGCGATAGCGGCGTGGGCCATCGACTGTTCGTTCTGGCCGCGCCACGTCGGGAACACGTCCTGATAGGCGTGCAGCGCCTCGCCGATGCCAGCAACGTTGCCGTGGCCGAAGATCGCCCACATGCCGTCGATAAAGCGTTCGCCGTCTTCGGTCATCTGGACCGAGAGCCATTTGATCATGGCCTGTGCGGCCGTCAGTCGGATCGTGCTCATTGCGGTATTCCTTAGTTCGCGCTGTTCAGGCGGGCCATTTCACGGGCCTCGTCCCAGATTGCGCACAGGCGGGTGTAACGGTCGGCCATTTGTTCGATCGCAGCAGCGTCGGACATATCGCCCTTCATCCATGCGCGAGCGGCATCGCCAAAGATCGTGCGGCCAACGGCAAAGCCGCGAACCAATGGATAGGCGGCTGCCACTTCGAAGCTGGCGCGCAGTTCTTCTTCGGGCGCATCGAGGCCCAGAACCACAATACCGCGGGTGTAGGGGTCGTTCTCTTCGATGGCGGCGATGGCGTTCTGCCATGCTGCGTCGGTCTTGAACGGCTCCAGCTTCCACCAGTCCGGATAGACGCCGATTTCGTAGAAACGGCGGATCAGGGTCGCGCTGGTGTCGTCATCAACGGGCGCGACCTTGGACGGAATGATCTCCAGCAGGAATTCGAGGCGGTTGCGGCGCGAGGCTTCGAACAGGCGCTTGACGGTGTCTTCCTGTTTGGCCTGCGTTTCCGCGTCGTCGTCGGGGTGGCAGAAGCACAGAACCTTGACCACGTTTTCCTTGGCCCACTGGTTCAGACCACCGAAGTCGCCGCCCAGTTCCGGCTCCAGCGTCAGCGGACGCGACCCCGGCCATTCGGTCGGACGACCGATCCAGAGGCCCGAACCCGATGCGGCGTGCAGCGCACTGCGGCCGATACGGTTATCACAAAGGATGCCGTAGCCGTCCTTGCCGTCTTGAACTTTCTCAGCAGCCTTGAGGCAAAGCTCCTTGAACTCTCCCCCACGCTCCAGCGTGTAGCCTTCCATGTCTTCGAGCTGCATCCGGTGGTCGAATGCAAACACTCGCATCGTGGACCAGTCGCCGTGGCGGTTGGTCGACCAGTGGATCTGCTCCAGCTCCGGATCGTTGCGCAGGTCTTTTTGCTTGATGCCGCGCTCAAGGAAGAACTCCAGCTCGGTCAGCGACGGATATGCGGGGGTGCAGCCATGACGGCTGACGGCGAATGCGCCGCAAGCGTTGGCGTACTTCAATGCGGTCGGCCAGTCCTCATCATCGAGCCAGCCCTTAAGCAGACCCGAAAAGAAGCCGTCGCCAGCGCCAAGTACGTTGAATACTTCGATCGGAAAGCCCGGACCGGTCTGACCGTCGTCGAGACTATCGGGGATTTCACCTTCGAATGCGACAGCGCCGGCAGCGCCGCGCTTGCAAACGAGGGTCGCGTTCGAAACGGCGCGAACGGCGCGCAATGCTTCGATAGTGTTGGTCGAGCCGCCGGCGATATGGAATTCTTCTTCAGTGCCGACAATCAGATCGAAGTGATGCAGGGTCGACAGCAGCTTTTCGGTGACTTTCGCGCTCTCGACGAAACGGCTTTCGCCGTCACCGTGACCAGCCACGCCCCAAAGGTTCGGGCGGTAGTCGATGTCCAGCGCGGTACGGAGGCCATGCTTGCGGGCCAGTTCCAGTGCTTTCATGACAGCCGCTTCGGTCTTCACGTTTGACAGGTGGGTGCCGGTGACAACGACCGAACGGGCGGACGCGATAAAGTCTTCCTTGATGTCGTCTTCGCAGAGCGCCATGTCAGCGCAGTTTTCGCGGTAGAAAATCAGCGGGAACTGTTCTTCGTCACGAATGCCGAGGATCACCAGCGCGGTCAGACGCTCGGGGTCAGTCACGACGCCATCGGTGCTGACACCTTCGCGGGCAAGTTGTTCGAGGATGAAGCGGCCCATGTGTTCGTCACCCACGCGGGTAATCAGACCCGACTTCAGGCCCAGACGGGCCGTGCCGCACGCGATATTCGTCGGAGAGCCGCCGATGTATTTGTCGAAGGACCCCATGTCCTCAAGACGTCCACCGATCTGACCGCCGTAAAGGTCAACACCCGCGCGACCGATCGTAATTACATCCAACTTGCTCATCTGTTCCTCCCTGCCCTCAACCCAGAGGTTGCCACGCAGCCGTTTACTTCGCTAGGTGCGTTTTGCGATATACTGGATCGCAATCAGCGCACCAATTTGTGTCATTTCGGTTCAATGCGTCTTTCAAAAACGCCAAAAAAGATCACTCGCCAGAGGCGACGTTGATGGTCTCGAACACCAGCTTTTCGTTGAACTGCTCGTGGTAAGCGATGAAGTCCTTAGTGTGCTGCTGTTCCATGTGGAAGTCGTGCGCCGCTTGATCGACCCACGTTTCCACGAATACCAGACGGTCCGGTTTGTCCGTGCAGGCAAAGAAATCGTACTGGATGCAACCTTCCTCGGCGCGGGTGGCAGCTTGCGCTTCCGGCGCACGCTCAAGGATCTTGCCGCGCGTACCCGGCAGGCAATCAATCGTAATGATGAACTTGTACATAACAGTGTCGGGCGCGGCACGGAGCCGCGCCGCTCTCCTTAACGGATGATCGTCGCTTGCAGCGCGTCGATCGAAGACTGGATGCCTGCGTTGGTCGACATGGTGAAGTCTTCCATCTCGAGCGAAACCCAATCGTTGTAGCCGAGCATACCAACGACCGAGAAGAACTCTTTCCACCATTGCAGATCGTGACCTGCGCCGACGGCGACGTAGTTCCAAGCGCGGTTGGCCACGTCGGTGACTTCGCGCATTTCCAGCAGACCGTTCACATCTGCCAGACCGCGCTCGATGCGGGTGTCTTTGCCATGGACGTGGTGGATGGCATCGCCCAGAGCACGTGCAACCGCGATCGGGCAAGCGCCCTTCCAGAACAGGTGCGACGGGTCGAGGTTCATACCGACCATCGGGCCAACTTCGTTACGCAGACGGAACAAGGTGTCCGGATTCCAGACCAGCATGGCCGAGAAGTTTTCGAGAGCGATCTTCTCGACGCCGACTTTCTTGGCATGATCGACGATGCCGTGCCAATACGGGAAAGCACAGTCTTCCCACTGGTAACGGTCGCGCTCGGGCATCTCTGCGGGCCACGATTTGGTGTAGGTCAGCCAGTTCGGAACGGTGTCTTCGGGGGCCGCTGCCGGAAGACCCGACATGGTGACGATCTTGGTCACACCGATTTCACCGGCAAGGGTGAAGGTCTCTTCGATTTCCTTGCGGTGCTTAGCACCCAGATGACCCGGATCGAGCGGGTTGCCCGAGCAGTTCAGCGCGGCGATCTTCAGACCGCGCGCTTCGATTTCCTTCAGTTTCTGCGACCGCAGCCCCTTGTCGGCCAGCAGTTCGTCAGCGCGGAAGTGCGGAGCCGGCGACCAGCCGCCACCGGTCATTTCAACACCTTCGACGCCCAGCTCAACGCATTTGTCGAGCATATCGGTGAAGGACAGATCGCCCATCACGTCGGTGCAAATAGAAAGCTTCATCTTCTGTTCCTATTCACTCGGCCGCGACGGCCGGTGCTTCCAAGTAGAGGGCGGGTTTCTTAATCATCTTGAGCGGTTCGTACTTGCCCGATTCAGCAGCGCGGAGCGCAGCGTCGGCGGTCAAGGTCGAGGCGTAGCCGTCCCAAGCGCTGGGGCCGGTGGCAGTGCCTTCGCCAGCGGCAATGATCCACTCGCGGAATTCCTGGTCGTAGGCTTCGATGAAGCGCTCGCGCCAGTCTTCCGGCATAGCCTGACGGATGCCGTTGACGTCCGAAACAACGGTCGCCGGACGGTTCGGGAGCGAGGCAACACCGGTTTCGCCCGAAACTTCGCCACGGATGTCGTAGCCGTAGGTGATCGCAACCGAGATTTCGACGTCCACAATCGCACCGCTCTCCATGTGGAGAAGGACAATAACGGGGTTCTTCAGCTCGCCGCCACCAACGGTGGAACGACGGGGGTAACGAACCTCTACACCGACGATCTCGTCGGACAGCAGCCAGCGCGAGATGTCCGCATCATGCACGAGCGTATCGTTCAGCGGCATGTCCGAGGTGTAGTGCGATGGCACCGACGCGTTGCGGTGAACCGAGTGGTACATGAGCGGCGCACCGATCATGCCGCTATCGACCACGGCCTTCAGACGGCGGTAGTCAGCATCGAAACGACGCATAAAACCGACCTGGATCAGGCGCTTGCCGTAGGCAGCTTCGGCCTCAACGATACGGATCGCCGCTTCTTCCGAAGTGGTCATCGGCTTTTCGCAGAAGACCGGCTTGCCGGCAGCAATACAGTCGAGCAGTTGCTCTTCGTGGGCAGGACCCCACGAGCAGATGACGATTGCATCGACGTTGTCGGACTCGATCAGCGCCTTCGGAGTCTCGAAGACCTCAGCGCCATAGGGAGCAGCCTCTTTGGCGCGCTCCACATCGATGTCGTTGACGGCGGTGATTTCAACACCAGAGAGGACCTTTGTCAGGCGGCGGATGTGATCTTGACCGATCATGCCCGTGCCGATGACACCAACTTTCAAAGCCATCACATGCTTCCTTATTTGAAGTATTTGTCGATGTAGCGCTGCATTTCGTTGCGCATGAAGATGCCGGACTCGTCGGCCTTTTCTTCCCATGCGAACACGCAGGCGGTCATGATGCCGTCAAAACCGATCTCGGCGAGGGTCTTGTAGAAATCATCCCACGGCACTTCGCCCTGACCCATGTTCAGGTGCTGGTGAACGCGCGCGGTCGAACCCGGCGGGTTGATGATGTAGCGCAGGCCGCTCGATGCCTTGTGGTTGAAGGTGTCGGCGATGTGGACGTGAGCCAGAACGTCGGCGCATTCGCGCAGCATCGCAACGGTATCGTCACCAAAGTAGAAGGTGTGCGGCGTACAGTAGAGGAACTTCACGCGGTCCGAATTTACAGTGCGGATCAGGTCGACCGACGGCTGGAGCGTTTCAACCCAGTCTTCGGGGTGCGGTTCGATGTGCAGGTTGATGCCTTCACGTTCGAAGATCGGGACCAGCTCGTCCATCGAACGCCACCACGCGTCCTCACAGGCTTCGATCATCGAACCCGTGTGGCAGCAGTAGCAGGTGCCCTTATCGGGGTGCGGGCCACGGCCGAACTCGGAGTTCATGGTGTCCACTTCCAGCTCGACGGCGATCTCGATCGCACGCTTCCAGTGCTTGACGGCTGCACGGCGCTCTTCTTCGTCGTTCGAGGCCCAGCGGTACATCGGCAGCAGCGTGGCGATGCCGACGTCTGCGTCCTTCAGTGCTTTCTTGAAGCTCTTGACGCGGTCGGGGAACACGCGGGGAGCTTTGAACCACTCCAGAAAGTCACCACGGGGGCTGAGTTCGATCCAGTCATAACCGAGTTCTTTGACCTTGCTCGGAAGTTGTTCGAGCGACAGGTGACGGTGCATAAACGGGTCTAGCGCGATTTTCATGCGTCTTCCTCCAGAAATAAGTTGGGTCGCGCCGCCTCCTCAACGGCGCGGACCGGATCAGTCAGCCGAAGCAACCTTGGGCGGGTGACCATGATGGGAGTCCATGTAACCCTCGATGCTTGCTTCGAGGTCGGCCATGGTTTCGCCGCCGGCCATGAGGTCGGTGATCTCTTCGCGGGTCTTCTCGCCCTTGCGGAAGTCGGCGGCAATAGCGCCGCGGATCAGAACCGCGAAGTGGTCACCCACGGTCATCGCGTGCATGACCTGATGGGTGATGAAGATCACGGCGAGGCCGCGCTTTTTGGCTTCGTTGACGATGCGCAGAACGTGCGCCGCCTGCTTGACGCCAAGAGCCGCAGTCGGCTCATCGAGGATCAGAACGCGCGCACCGAAGTACACGGCGCGGGCAATCGCCAGCGACTGGCGCTCACCGCCCGACAGGCCGCCCACGAGGCGATCACCGTCGGTGATACGGGTGATGCCCATCTTCTGGACTTCCTCGACGGCGATCTTGTTCGCAGTCTTGCGGTCGAAGACCTTGAACGGACCAAAGCCCTTGGTCGGCTCCACGCCCATGAAGAAGTTACGGCCGACCGACATCAGCGGATACGTTCCGCCGAACTGGTGCACGGTCGCGATACCGCGATCCTGCGCGTCGCGCGGGCCCTCGAAAGTGACAGGCTTACCGTCGACAAGGATCTCGCCACGGGTCGGTGCGTGAACACCGGCGAGGGTCTTGATGAGGGTCGATTTACCGGCGCCGTTGTCGCCCAGCAGGCAGAGCACTTCGCCCGCGCGGACCTTCAGCGAGATTTCATGCAGAACGTCGATCGGGCCAAAGCTCTTGTCGACATTCTTCAGTTCGATAACGGGTGCGTTGGAAGACATGATCTCAGGCCTCACTTCTTCTTGGTCGACGCGTTGGTCGCGAGCTTGCGGAAGGTGTCGTTCATGAGAACAGCGATCAGCAGCAGCACACCGATAAAGAGCATGTTGAGGTCTTTATCGAAGGTGGTGAAGTTGATGCCCTGGAAGACGATACCGAAGGTCAGGGTGCCGAAGAACGTACCGGTCACGGTGCCGAAGCCGCCCGTCAGAAGCACGCCGCCGACAACCACACAGATGATCGAGTTGAAGATCATACCGAACTGGGTCGTCGTGGATGCCGAATTGGCGAGTACCGCTTCGGTCATGCCGACCAGTGCAGCGGCCATAGCCGAGAGCATGAACAGGGCGATCTTCAGACGGTTGGTCGGGATACCTGCGTTGCGTGCGGATTCCTGATCGCCGCCCATTGCAAAGATCCAGTTACCCCACGGGGAAACGTGCAACACGTAGAAACAGATCAGTGCAAAGCCGATCCAGATGAAGAACGAGCTCTGGAGGCTGCGGAAGATGGTGAAACCTTCACCGAGAATGAGGTTGTGATAGTCGCCGAGGATGAACTCGGACACGACACCTGCATCGGGCAGGCTGTGCTGCGTGGTGCCCGCGATTTGCTTGGACACGTAGGCGTTCAGACCTGCGATCACGAAGAGCGTTGCGAGCGTCACAATGAGCGATGGCACCTGCGTGCGAGTGACCAACATGCCATTGACCCAGCCGATGACACCGGCCACGACCAGCGTGAACAGGACAGCGAGCCAGATGTTCATTCCGAACTGTTCGACCGACATCGCGAGAACGATACCGCCTGCGGGGATCAGAGCGCCCACAGAGATATCGAGTTCACCTGCGATCATCAGGAAGCCGACCGGAATGGCGATAATGCCGACTTTGGATGCGAAGTTCAGCCAGGTCGAAGACCCGAGCGGAGTGAGGAAGTTCTTGTCCCAGCCAAAGTAGCTAAAGAAGACGAAAACCAGAATGAAACCCGCGGCAGCACCTGCCTCGGGGCGACGCAACAGGCCCAAAAGCGATAAACCGCTGCCCCCTGTCGAATTTCCGTTGTTTGATGTGTCGGCCATTTTGGCACTTCTCCAAGTGTCTTGATTGCGCCCACTGTCCCAGTCGCGGACTTAGTAGAAGAACGCCGGCCAACGACGAAGCGCTGGCCGGCATCGGGAGGGAGAGGTTTAGCGTGCGCCCAGCTCGGCGCCCGACTTCACAACATCAACGTTCGAAGCGTCGATGATTGCCGGACCGGTGAGAACCGGATCGGTCGAGATTTCGGTGCCGAACTTGAGGTTCGAGAACAGCATCGAAGTCGCGAGGAAGCCCTGCAGGTACGGCTGCTGGTCGATCGCCATGGTCTGGGTGCCAGCCGAGATACGCTCGAGCGAAGCCGGCGAGAAGTCGAATGCACCGATCATGAGTTCCATGCCGGTCTGCTCGACTGCGTTGGCGGCCGAAGCTGCACCGAAGTCTGCACAGGATACGAGAGCGTCGATCGAGCTGTCGCCGATGAGTTCAGCCTTGAACGCCTCGGCAGTACCGGTGACGTCGCCGTCGAGGTTCGGCGGGGTGTTCAGGACGGTAACCTTTACGCCGTGAGCAGCAGCACCGTCGGTGACGCCTTCACAACGCTGTTCGAGGTTGATCGCACCCGGAAGCTGGATGTGGCACAGGATGTGGGTCGCGCCCTGCTCTGCGAGGTATTCACCACCGCCGTAGCCAGCTGCGTATTCATCCGAACCGAAGTAATTGATCGCGCCGATGTCTTCTTTGACCGGCAGACCCGAGTTGTACTGCATGATCTTGATGCCCTGCTCGGCAGCAGCCTGAAGCGCGGGAATCTGGGCGTCCGGAACCCAAACCGGGATCGCGATGCCATCTACGCCCTGAGCGACAGCCTGGTTGATCAGGGTCACAAGGTCAGGGCCGAAGTTTTCGTAGTTCTGGGTGCGCAGGTACTGAACGGTACCGCCGTTGGCTTCGACCATGTGGGTCGCGTCATCAACGCCCTTTTTGATTTTGTCCATGAAAGCGTCTTCGATCGAGCCAGCGATGACAGCGATGTCCTGAGCCATTGCCGAACCAGCAGTCATTGCCAGTGCCGACACCATGAGACCACGCATAATGCGAGTTTTAATAGTCATTCGGTATTTCCTCCCGTGGATACACACCGGCGGCATCTCCATTGCTGCCGGTGAAAGGAAATTACCAAAAGAGCGCCCATCGCGAAATATCGCTTGCCTCATAAAGACATTTTTGTTTCATTTTATGGCATGTCAAAATGAAGCTTCAATAATTCAAAATGAAAAATCGCCCTACTATCGCAGACTTAGCCGAAGCCGCAGGTGTCAGCGTCTCTACAGTGAATCGCATTCTCGCAGGCACATCCCGCGTTCGCCCTGCCACAATCCAGCAGGTTCAGCACGCCGCAGAGCGTATAGGTTATTACGGTTTGAATGTGATCGAGGCGCGCCGCGATGAGCAACTTCCTAACTTTCGATTCGGATTTCTGCTCCAGCAGTCGACTCGCGAGGTGTACCGAATCTTCGCGCAGCACATCAAAGAAGCCTCCGCGATGCGCCGAGACGAGAAGGTCACGCCGCTCGTCGACTTCGTTGACCTGCTGGAACCCTCCAACATCGCGGAGCGCCTGACCGCGCTTGGCAAGGAATGCGATGCTGTAGCGATCATCGCGGCCGACCATCCGCTGATCGGTCAGGCTATTCGCGACCTCAAAATGCAGGGCAAGCCGACCGTCGCCTATATCACGGACCAAAGCTCGCCCGACCGCGCGGCCTTCGTCGGCACCGACAACTGGCGGCTGGGCCGCACCGCTGCATGGTTCATTTCCGAAATGTCACCCGATCCAGGAACAGTCGCGCTGTTCCTCGGCAACCACCGCTACCAGTGTCAGGACATGGCCGATGCCGCATTCCGGTCGTACCTGCGCGAAAACGCACCCCACCTGACAGTGACGGAGTCGCGCCCGACTAACGAGGACTCGGCTGAGGCCTATAGAATGGTGAAGTCATTGCTGGAGACCGAAGAGAAACTCGCCGGCCTCATGATCGCGGGCGGCGGGATCTCCGGTGTGCTGAAGGCACTGCGCGAGGCGCCTGCCGAACGGCGGCGCGGTGTGCGTGTAATTTGCCGCGATATCGGGCCAGAGACGCGCAAAGGGCTGACCGAAGGGCTCATCACCGCCGCGCTCTGTCACCCGCTCAAGGAAATCTCGTCTACGCTGATCGAGACGATGATCGACGTGACCAACAGCAAAGGCGCGGGGATTACACTCCAGCGGACCGTGCCGCTAGAGGTCGTGACGCCAGAAAATATCTGATCAGGCGCGGAGCGCGGGAACCAGAGGAACGCCGCACCGCTCGGACATGCGAGCGGTGTAGTCCATGACTTCGTCCGGCATGGTGAGGTTCGGCACGATGGTCAGGCAGCGCAGAACGGGGAACAGGTAGATGTCGTCGATCGACGCGCCTTCGGCATCCGGCAGATGCGGGACGAGATCGGCCAGAGCCACCTCGACCTCTGCAAGACGCTCGTCGGTCTGTGCGCGCAGGCCATCGAAATCGCCGAGCCAAGCTTCTTTCTTGCCGGTGAAATACTCAATCGCTTCGGGCACGCGGAACTCAGGGTAAACCGGATCGGGCGAGCGCGGGATGACCAGCACGTTGATCGCATGGTTATGCTTGTCCATCCAATCGGTGATCTCGGCACGCGGCTTGCCGCCGAACACGGGCTCACCCGACAGGCCGTCCAGCTTCTCCACGATGTCGAGGCTTTCGCCCATGTAGCCGTCCGCATCCTCGAGGATCGGGAGCATCTTGGCACCGATCATAGAGATCGGGGTCTCTTCGTCATGGTTCGGAATATAGTGGACTTCTGCATCGATCCCTTTCAGGCCAAGCGGCATACGGGCGCGGATGCAGTACGGGCAATGGTCGTAGACAAATAGCTTCAACGCGGTCTCCTTTCGGTCACCGTGACAAATGTTGGCATGAAACGGAATACGCCCCTCACCTGCCATGACGGCACGCAAGGGGCAAGGGTTTCGCGATTATTCGACGGACTTGAGGAAAGCGTCGAACTCGTCGTCTTTGATCGGAACGGTGTGCTGGGCTTCGGGATAGCCACCGTTATCGACGTCAGCGCGGAAGGCTTTGAACGCTTCGATGCGCTCGGCCTGAAGTTCGCGCATCTTCTTGCCGAGGTCGGCGTAGACCTTGCCGTGGCGCGGTTTGTGGTTGACGCCGTA
Source organism: Marivivens aquimaris (assembly GCF_015220045.1). NCBI lineage: Bacteria > Pseudomonadati > Pseudomonadota > Alphaproteobacteria > Rhodobacterales > Paracoccaceae > Marivivens > Marivivens aquimaris. Next base: position 2,348,448 of record NZ_JADBGB010000001.1, read on the forward strand.
ACCGCAGACATCCTCGGTAAAGAGGTACTGTGCGTCGGCGTATTTGCCCGCGCCCATGCCGAGCATAATCAGATTGGTGTTCTCGGTCAGGTACTTTGCAACGCGGTCGGGAACGACTTCGAGCTCGGCACCAAAGACGCCGATTTCTTCCATTTTCTTGGCGTGAGCATAAAGCGCCGCAGCCTCGTCGCCGGTTTTGCCAACAGCGCGCCAACCAGTCCATGTGATATAGGACGGGATGAGGCCGATGTGACCGACGACCGCGAGGTGGTTGTCCACCATGGCCTTCTGGATGTCGTAGGACGCTGCGCAATAGTAGCAGTCGGCGCCGATAGCACCGGCTTCGAACGCGGCGCGGATGTAATCCTCTGCCGTGACGAGCTTCGCGCCAGCGGGGCCGTGCGGACCGTAGGGCAGACCGACCTGAACAAAGCACTGACCGGCAGCTTCGCGCATCTCGGGCGACCAGAACTTGCGTTCGATCGACAGCATGTGGATGCCGGCCTCGTTCGCAGCGGCAGCCTCTTCCAGCGTGGTCACGTAGAGCATGGAGATTTTCTCTCCACGCTTCTTCATGGCGCGGATGTCTTCGACGTGCGGACGGTTGTGGTACATAAAACGTATCCTTGGTTAGAGGGTAAAGGCAGCGCGGAACGCTTCGAGAGCGACCTCGGGGTCACCCTTCGCAAAGGCTTCCATCGCGACAGGTCCGCGATAGCCCATGTCGAACAGCGCCTGCGCAATGCCGGGGTAATTGATCTCGCCGGTACCGGGTTCACAGCGACCAGGATTGTCGGCAACCTGCACTTCGCCGATCCACGGAAGGCACGCTTCGCACCAGCGGATCAAGTCACCTTCGCCGATCTGGGTGTGATAGAGGTCAAGGTTGATCCGCAGCTGCGGACGGTTGACCTCGGCCACGAGCGACAGGACTTCGGCGGTGGTGTTGAACGGACAGCCGGGATGTTCGCGCAGGTTCAGGTTTTCGAGCGTGAAGACCACGCCCTCTTCCTCGGCCATGTCGCAAATGCGGTGCAGCGTATCGCGGGCGCGAAGGCGCATACCAGGCGCGAAGGCCGAAAGCTGCGGGATCGGCAAACCGAAGTCACCAAGTCCCGTGCCGTGCAGGTTCAGACGGTCAACGCCGAGGCGCTTGCCGACCTGCGCGGTTTCGCGCGCCGACGCCAGCAGCATGTCCGCGCCCTCGTCGTCAGCCAGACGGCCAACGAGATAGCCGTTCATAATGGTGTAATTGGCGCCGACCTTTTCGAGGGCGCCCAGATCATGCGCCGGCCAGTTCCAGAGGCCGACACCAAAGCCCATCTCGGTCAGGCGCGCAGCGCGCCATTCCATAGGCTTGTCCTGCCACAGCATCTCGGCGCAGGCCGCCAGCGGAAACGGTTGAGTCATTATAACGAACTTTCAGATGATAGCGCTGAGCTGATCAGATTTCGACGAAGACGCGGCCACCCTCAACCTTGGTCGGGTAGGTGTGCAGGTTTTCGCAAGCGGGCGGCGTTTCGACTTCACCGTTTTCCATGTTGAAGATCGACGAATGCTTCGGGCATTCGATGGTCGCTTCGACCACCATACCGTCGGACAGGTGCACGTCCTCGTGGGTGCACAGGCCGTCGGTGCAGTAGTAGTTGTCTTCGTGATCACGTACGATGATGAAGGTACGGTCGCCATGGTCGAAACGGATGACATCCTCTTCTTCGATGTCATCGGTTGCGCACGCATCAATCCATTGAGCCATTCGGCCTCTCCTTTGTGGGGCAGTCTCAGACTGCGCTTTTGTCCTGATATGGGTTCGCCGTTGCGGGGAGCGGACGGCGGATGTGGTAGTCGGGATCCTTGCGCTGCTTCCACAATGCGGGGAGCATTTCGGCATAACCCTCGGCTATCGACTTGCACGGGACAGGGAAGTCCCAACCGCAGACGCGGTGCAATTCGGGGAGTTTGTAGTACGGCACCAGCGGGAACATGTGGTGTTCGACGTGGTAGTTCATGTTCCAGTAGATGAAGCGGCTGATCGGGTTCATCATCACGGTACGGCTGTTCAGACGGTGATCGTTCACATTGTCCGACAGCCCGCCATGCTGGAGCCAGCCGCACATCACCATGTGCCAGCATCCGAAGAGACGCGGCAGACCGATGAGCAGCAGCGGAATCCACGACTGGAACACAATGGCCGCTGCGATGGTCACGGCATAGATCGCCAGCCAGATCCGCGCGGTGCGGATGGTTTTGGCGTGGAAGACTTCGGGCAGATACTCGGCCTCTTCCGCGTCGATTTTGCCGAACGCGTGGAAGAACATCGCCTTCACGCCGCCGATAACATCGGGAATGCCGATGAGGTTCGACGTGCTGTTGAGCATCATGACGGGACGCATGATCGAAATCTCCGGATCGCGCCCGACGATGATCGTGTCCGAGTGGTGGCGGGCGTGGCTGAATTTCCAGCAATACGGATCGCGGATCATGCAAAAGCAGGCGACCTGATAGACTGCGTTGTTCATCCAGCGGGTCTTGAACGCGGAGCCGTGCCCGCACTCGTGCCAGCGGCTATCCATGGCCGAGCCATAAAGCACGCCGTAAGCCAGCCAGAACGGCACCGACCACCACGACGGCATCAGCACGATGGCAATGGCCGCGAATGCTGCCATCAGGCCGAACAGGATGATGGTATCGCGGATCGCAGGCTGGTCCGAACGGCGCATGAGCGCCTTCATTTCCTTGCGATCGATAGGCGTACGATACCAGTCCTCGGTCACGAGGCCGGTTTCGACAGCGCGAATGGAGTCAGGGCCGACAAGGCTGTAGTCACGAGGCATATCGACCTCCAGAGAGCAAAGAGACTAGGTCAAAAACGCCGAAGTGCGGCGCATGGTAAATTCAGGCGCCCGCGAACGGGCGCTTTTTACTGGGCGGCCATCGCGGTCTGGCTTTCGGCATAGCCCTCGATGCTTGCTTCGAGGTCGGCCATGGTTTCGCCGCCGGCCATGAGGTCGGTGATCTCTTCGCGGGTCTTTTCACCCTTGCGGAAGTCGGCGGCGATCGCGCCGCGGATCAGAACCGCGAAGTGGTCGCCCACAGTCATCGCGTGCATGACCTGATGGGTGATGAAGATCACGGCGAGGCCGCGCTTTTTCGCTTCATTCACAATGCGCAGAACGTGCGCCGCCTGCTTGACGCCAAGTGCCGCAGTCGGCTCATCAAGGATCAGAACGCGGGCACCGAAGTACACGGCGCGGGCAATCGCGAGCGACTGGCGCTCACCGCCCGACAGGCCGCCCACGAGGCGATCACCGTCGGTGATGCGCGTGATGCCCATCTTCTGGACTTCCTCGACGGCGATCTTGTTCGCGGTCTTGCGGTCGAAGACCTTGAACGGACCGAAGCCCTTGGTCGGCTCGACGCCCATGAAGAAGTTACGGCCGACCGACATTAGCGGATACGTTCCGCCAAACTGGTGCACGGTCGCAATGCCGCGATCCTGCGCGTCGCGCGGGCCGTCGAACGTAACCGGCTTACCGTCGACGAGGATCTCGCCGCGGGTCGGTGCGTGAACACCGGCAAGAGTCTTGATGAGGGTCGATTTACCGGCGCCGTTGTCACCCAGCAGGCAGAGCACTTCGCCCGCGCGGACCTTCAGCGAGATTTCATGCAGAACGTCGATCGGGCCAAAGCTCTTGTCGACATTCTTCAGTTCGATAACGGGTGCGTTGGAAGACATGATCTCAGGCCTTTTTCTTGGAAACGGCGCTGAGCGCCTTTTTGCGGAAGGTCTCGTTCATGCCGACGGCGGCAAGAAGCATGATGCCGATGATCAGGCTGGACCAGTTGCGGTCGATATCGGTGAAGTAGATGCCTTGGCTCACCACACCGAAAGTCAGCGTGCCGAAGAAGATACCCACGACAGATCCGAAGCCGCCCGTGATCAGCGTGCCGCCAACGACGACGCTGACGATGACGTTGAAGATGATGTTCATGCCGCCCGACACCTGAGCCGAGTTGAACAGGATCGCCTGACACATGCCGACGAAGGTCGCGGCGGTAGCTGACAGGATGAACAGACCGATGGTCATCTTGCGGACGGGGATACCTGCGTTGCGGGCAGAATCTTTGTCGCCGCCCATGGCGAACAGCCAGTTGCCGAACGGGCTCTTGTGGACGAAGAACCAGTACACAACGGCGAAGATGATCCACCACACGATGATGATCTGGTGGCTGCCTCCGACGAGACGGCCAAAGATGAACTTGGCCCATTCCGGTGCGTCGAGCGACACGCTGGCAGCGCCGGTCAGAACCTTGGACGCCGACAGGACCACGCCCTGCATCGCGACCAGCGTACCGAGCGTGATGATCAGCGTCGGCACCGTAGTGCGGATCGCAAGGATGCCGTTGATCGTGCCAACGATGACACCCAGCGCGAGTGCGCCCAACATCCCGACGATGATCGGCATTCCGTAGTGACCGGAGATAATCGCGATGGTCATCGATCCGGCGGGGATCATCGCACCGATGGAGATGTCGAGCTCTCCGGCGATCATCAGCAGACCGACCGGAAGGGCCACAATGCCCATATTGGCCGCGAAGTTGACCCAGCTCGCCGCGCCGCCGAGGGCGACGATATTGACGCCGCCGAAGACCACGTAAAAAGCGATAACGCCGATCAGGCTGAGGATCGCAGGGGTGCCGGGCTGGCGGAAGGCTTTCATCATAGTATCGTTCATGGCTCTGGCCCTCACTTCTTCTTGGTCGCGTAGGTGAGCGCGAGCTTGCGGAACGTGTCGTTAGACATCACGGCGATCAGCAGAAGCGCACCGATGATGATCGAGCCGTAGTTCGGGTCGAGGCCGCTGAAGAAGATGCCTTGGTTCACGATGGCAAAGGTCAGCGTACCGAAGACGATGCCGATGACCGAACCAGCGCCGCCGGTCATCAGAACGCCGCCGATAACAACGCACATGATCGAGTTGAAGATGAACGCCTGACCCGCCGCAACCTGCGCGGACTGGAACGTCAGAACCTGCGAGACACCGACGAATGCCGCGCCGAAACCGGACAGCATATAGAGGCCGATGGTCAGCTTGTTGGTCGGGATACCTGCGTTGCGGGCGCTTTCGCGGTCACCGCCGATAGCGAAGACCCAGTTGCCCCACGGGGACATGTGCAGGAAGAAATAGATGACGGCAGCAAAGCCGAACCACCAGAACATCGTGACCTGGAACATGCCGCCGATGAACTGACCCAGCAGCGACTTGGCGAGTGGGTCGGGTGTCATGAAGACGCCGGTGCTGCCTGCGATCAGAACGGTGAAACCGAGTGTCAGGCCCATCACGCCAAACATCGTGCCGATGGTGATGATGAGCGACGGGATCGTGGTACGAGTCACCAGAAGGCCGTTCACGAGGCCGACCAGAAGGCCGACGCTGAGACCGCCGAGGATGCCCATCCAAGTGGGCAAATCGTAATGGCCGGAAATCAGCGCGGTGGTGAGCGACGCTGCGGGCAGGACGGAGCCCACCGACAGATCAAGCTCGCCCGCGATCATCAGAAGGCCGACGGGAAGTGCGATGATACCGACTTCGGCGGCCATGTTCAGGAAGCTCGACCAACCGGGAGCGCCCACGAAAACCTCGCCGCCCATACTGGCAAAGAAGATGTAGACGACAATCGTTCCAAGCAGCGTCCCTGCTTCGGGACGGCGGATCAGACTGCCGAAATTGATGGATGAACCACCGGAATTCGTCGTTTCAGATGACATTTCTCTCCCCCAGTGCGCCACGCACTTCACCATGCCCCAATGCGCGGGCCTTCGTTTTGGACGGACCGCGCAACGGATTGCGCGGTCCTATTTCGTATTGCTCGAGAATTAGCGGGTGCCCTGCGAAGCGCCCGACATGGTCGACGCGATGTTCGACGCATCAACGATGCCCGGGCCGGTGAGGATTTCACGGGTCGGAATGTTGAGGCCGTAGTTCACGTAGCCGTTCAGGATCGAAACTGCGTAGTAGCCCTGCTGGTAACCCTGCTGGTCGATTGCGCAGGCCTGCTTGCCGTCGTTGATGTTGGTCAGGATGGCTTCGTCGAAGTTGATACCGCAGAGCGATACAGCGCCTTCTTTGCCAGCCTGAGCGATGCCCTGAACTGCGCCAACTGCGTCGAGGTTAGCCGTGGTGAAGACCGAGTCGATGTCCGGGTTCTGCAGGAGGTGAGCACGGATCGCCTGAGCGACTGCGGTCACGTTACCCTGTGCGGTTGCCGGCAGCGGCAGGACCGAACCGGTACCACCGGTGCTTTCGATGCCTTCAACGAAACCGTTGCAGTAGTCTTCGATGTTCGCAGCGCCCGGCAGCGAGTTGATGCAAACGCCGTTCTTGCCACCGTTCGAGCCGAGGTATTCACCGCCAGCAACACCGGCTTTGTAGTCGACTGCGCCGACGTAGTTCATAGCGCCGAGGCGGTCAGCCGCTTCGATGCCGCCAGCGTTGTAGATGACAAGCGGGATGCCTGCGTCGACAACAGCCTGGAATGCAGGGTCCATGGCTTCCGGAACCCAGTCCGGACCGACGATTGCGTCAGCGCCTTGGTCGATGGCCTGACGGATCAGTTCCGCAGCGTCGACGCCGAGGTTGTCGTAGTTCTGCGGACCAAGCCAAGTGACCGAGCCACCCTGTGCTTCGACAACAAGACCTGCGTCTTCGGCGCCGCGCTTAACGATCGACCAGAACGGATCGTCCGGCTTACCGCCGATAACAAAGATGTCTGCGGACATCGCGGTGGTCGCCATCATCGCAGTCGTCGCAGCCGCGACAAAAAGATTGGTCAGTTTCATGTTCAGTATCCTCCAATTTTTCACCGCATAACCGCGGCCCGAACATTTCGTGGTAGTCCCCGAGTCCTCCTCAGTCGTCGGGGGCGTGAGGGTCACGGTGAGGTGGCCCCTCCCGTTCCTTTGGCTCTCAGCTTTTCGCGTTTTGCGCGAAAGCGGGCCTTCATCTCTTCGTCGGCTTTCTTAGAGCCGTCGTGCCATGTGCCGAACCAGCGGTCCCACGGCAGCACGCCGTCATCACAGTAATTCACCTCGAAGTACTTATGATGAAGGTAATGGGCGTAAGCGTGGCTCTCGATTGCGCGGTCTTTACCCACTTCGAGCCGATCAAAGCCGATATGCCCCACGATCGCTGCGAAAGCGGCAAGGTTGAATTGCCAAAGCACGAGAAAGGGGTGCGAAAACAGCGCGAGGTGAAACGCAACCGTCCCGAAATATAGCAGTCCTTCGACCGGATGCATCGACAGCGACGACCACGGGCTCGGGTTGATCGAGTTGTGGTGCACCGAGTGGACGTGCTTGTAGAGCGGTCCCCAGTGGATCAGGCGATGCACGAAGAAAAAGTAACCTTCATGCAGGATCGGCGAGAGCACGAGCAGGACGGCGAACCAGACGAAGTTGCTTTCCAGCGACAGCGTCGGCACAGCGCCCGAATACATCAGCCACAGGCAAACCACCTCGATCGCGGTGCCAATGGGCACGGTTACGAACAGCGAGCGGATGCAGTTGTCGATGGCCTGCGATTTGAACCAGAACACGTCCGACGGGCGCTCTGCCGGGAAGGTGCCGTTATATTTGAAACGCCCATGCTGGCGCTTGCGGATATAGAGGTGCAGCTCGAAGCCGCCGAAGAACAGCGCGATGGCGGCGATATTCACGATCAGCAGGCGTAGTGCCCAGCCCCACTCCAGCGTCGCCATCGTCTCGGCGCTCGGCAGAACGAGGAACCAGTAGACCAGCGTGATTGCCATGTAGACGGCGTTCCAGCCGAACAGATAGCTGACGACGAACTCCGGAACCTTGCCAAGCGCGCCCGTGGCGACGGGCGACAGACCTATCGGCTCGTTCGGGCGGAAGTTTCCGCGCTTGTCCTTGGTTCCGAAGGCGAGATCATCCATCCCGATCAGCCCTTCGCCGCAACGCCGGCATTCCTTGCCTTAACGCGCTCTTTTTTGGCCTTGAAACGCGTCTTCATACGCTCTTCGGCTTCTTTCGAACCGTCGTGCCAGAAGCCGAACATCTTATCGAGCGGGATCAGGCCGTCGCCACCGTAGTTCACCTCGAAGTACTTGTGGTGCAGGTAGTGGGCGTAGGCGTGCGTATCGACCGCACTGTCTTCGGTCACTTCAAGCTTGTCGAAACCGATGTGACCGTTGACGGCACCAAAGCCGATCATCTTGGACGTGAACATGCCGACGATCGGGTTTGACGGGATGATCAGATACCAGAGCACCTCGGCGAAATAGAGCGTGCTTTCCACCGGATGCATCGACAGCGACGACCACGGACTCGGGTTGATCGAGTTGTGGTGGACCGAATGCACCCACTTATAAAGCGGCTGTTGGTGGATGAGCCAATGGATGCAGAAGAAGTGCACTTCGTGGATCATCGGCGTGATCAGCGTCAGAATAACGAGGTAGATCCAGCTGTCTTCCCAGCTCAGCCAGCCGAAGGCGTGGATACCGTTGGTGAAGCAGTAGAGGAAGATCACCTCGATCACCGTCCAGATCGGCACGGACATGAACATGCTACGCACGAAGTTGTCGAGATTCTGGGATTTGAACCAGAACACGTCAGACGGATTTTCCGACGGAAACTTGGCGTTGTACTTGAAACGATTGTCCTGCTTGCGGCGGACGTAGAAGAACAGCTCGATCGAGCCGTACATCGCAAAGATACAAGCCGCATTGGCAGCCAGCAGCAGCGCGAAACCGGCGAGGCTGAACGTCTGGAACAGCGCGAGGTTCGGCTGGATTAGCAGGAACCAGTAGGCGAGCGTCATCGCCATGTGGAACGCATTCCACGGCCAAAGATAGGCACGCGCGAACTCACCGAGCATGTTGAATTTGCCGGTCCAGAACGGTGCGATATCGAGCGGTTCATTGGGTGCCCAATTGCCGCGCTTGTCGCGCGAACCGAACTTCAGATCATCCATGACTAATACTCCCCTCAACCGCCCTGCCGTTCTCCTCAGATGGCCGAGCGGGTTGCAGAGATGGTTGACAGATTGTCGCAAGATCGATCAAGACTGATCCAATCTGTATCAAAATTTGGTTCCAATTCATCTCAGGGAGAGGATGCTTTGGAACTTTTTGAGGGAGGCAAAGATGGTTTCGCGACCAACGATACGGGATTTGGCTGACGCGGCAGGGGTATCCGTTTCCACGGTGAACAGGGTCATCAACCAGCCAGAATCGGTGCGTCTGCCGACACGCAATCGGGTGCTTCATGCCGCCGAAGATATCGGTTTCTATGGCCTCGGCTCGATCGAGACAGCCATCATGAAATCGCGCGAAACGCACACCATCGGCGTACTGCTTCAACAGAGCGACCGTGCGTTTTATCGCGGGCTAGGCAATGCGTTGGAGCAGATCGCGGAGTCGTATCAGAACGCGCGGATCGTGCTGAAACTCGAATACCTCAGTGATCTCAATCCCGAAAACGTCGCCGCCCGCATTCGTAATCTGGGCAACCAGTGCGAGGCGATTGCGGTTGTTGCTGCCGAACATCCCCGCGTCTCGCAGGCTATCAACGACGTCCAAGCCACCGACACGCCGGTCATTGCGTTGATCGCACCTCTCTCCGCCGATGGCGAGGTCGGTTACGTGGGCCTCGATTCCTGGAAAGTCGGCCGCACCGCCGCTTGGGGCTTTGATAAGATGTGCCGCGACGAGGGCGAGATCGCCATTCTGGTCGGCAACCCGCGCTACCGGAATCAGGAACTGAACGAGATCGGCTTCCGCTCCTATTTCCGCGAACACGCCTCTGGGTTCACATTGCTAGAGCCTCGCTCGACCTTCGAGAGCCTTGCGATTGCCAAGGAACTGACGACCGAATTGATCCGCGACCACCCCAACCTTAAGGGTATTTTCGTGTCCGGCGGGGGCATCACCGGCGTGCTTGAAGCAGTGCGTCAGACAAGTCGGGACCACGAGTTGATCGTCATCGGATACGAGCTTTTCGAGGCAACGCGGAACGGTCTCATCGACGGCTCGATGACCATGTCGATCTGCCATCCGATCTTCCCCATGGCGCGCCAGACGATCCAAAGCTTGATCGATGCAAAGGTCCGCGGTGTGGTCACAGGCGCGACGACGACCCATCTGAACTTCGAGATTTACACCTCACAGAACATATGACGTAAAAACGTCAGAAAGTGTCATTGATGGCAAACCGTCCGACAATCAAAGACGTAGCTGCGGCCGCTGGCGTCAGCGCAACGACTGTAGATCGCGCCATCAACGGGCGGATGACCGTCCGCAAGGACACCCTGCAGAAGATCGTCGATGCCGCGCACCGCGTTGGCTACCACGGCAAGGGTAGCCTGATGAGCCAGCTTGCCGAAAACAAGCCACGCTGCCGGCTTGGGGTTGTGCTGGTGAAGCGTTCGCAAGAGTTCTACCAGAACTTCGCCAAAGAGATCGAAACGGCCATGGCGACCCAACATTACGTGCGCGGCGAGGTCATCATCCGCTACGCCGCCTCGCAGTCGCCCGATGACTTCGCAACGGAACTTCGCGCGCTGGGAAATACCGTCGACGCCATCGCTTGCGTTGCGATCAACCACCAGAAACTTGACGAGGTCGTGCAAGAGTTGAAGGACAAAGGCGTGCCGGTCGTCGCGCTCCTGAATGACACTGCTCAGGGTATCCGGAAATACTATATTGGCCTTAACAATATGAAGGTCGGGCGCACTGCCGCTTGGTTCCTGACGCACACGATCAGCAAACCCGGCAAGCTAGCAGTGTTCGTTGGCGGCAACCGCTGGCACGGTCATGACCTGCGCGAAGTCGGTTTCCGCTCCTATATCCGCGCCGAAGCGCCAAGCTTTACAGTGCTGGATACGCTGGTGAATCTCGAAACGCGCAAGGTGACTTATGAGGCGACGCTTGACCTCCTCCACCGTCACTCCGACCTGACCGGCATCTACGTCGCAGGCGGCGGAATGGAAGGTGCGATCGCTGCACTAAGGGAAAGCCGCAAGGCCGGAGAAGTCAGTCTGATCGTCAACGAACTGACCCACGAAAGCCGCGCGGCGCTCGCTGATGGCTACGTGCAAATGGTCAATGTCACCCCCCTGCCCGAGCTTTGCAGCGAACTGGTCAAATTGGTGACGGAGACCTTCGACGACGCATCAGAAGGCGTGGCAGGCCAGAGCTTTCTGGAACCGAGGGTCATTCTACCGGAGATGATCTGATGACGTTTTTACGTCATTAACTCCTACCAAATTTCGTCATCAATGACGCGATATGTGCCTCACCAAATTGACCTGACACGGGCTTCGGCCTCACGGTGCCACCAACAGCGGCCGGAAGTGGAGATTCGGGCGCTCTTGGAGGACACAATGAAAAAAGTGCTGAACCAGATTACGGTTCCCCATCTCTCGTTCGAAGCATTCCTTGATCTGGCGGCCCAGCTCGGTTGCATCGGCGTCGAAGCCCGCAATGACATGGACGCGCTGGATCGCCCGCTTTTCGACAACATGGACCCCGCCGCTGCGGGCGAGATGATCCGCGCCAAGGGACTGCGCCTCGTCGGTCTGAGCCAGGTTTATCCGTTCAATGATTGGAACGATGACCGCCGCGCGGAAGTCGCCAAGCTGATCGAAACCGCAAAAGCCGCGCAGGCCGAAACCATCAGCCTGATCCCGCGGAACGACGGCGTCGGCACAGCCAATGGCGAGCGTCAGGCGAACCTGCGCATCGCGCTTAAGGAAATTTACCCGATGCTGGTCGAGGCCGACATGATCGCGCTCGTCGAACCGCTCGGCTTCGGTCGCTCGTCGCTGCGGTCGAAGGACGAACTGATCGAGACTCTCAAGGCGCTCGAGGTCGAGGACCGCTACAAGCTCGTCCACGACACCTTCCACCACACACTTGCTGAAGGCGGCTCGATCTATCCCGGGCAGACGGGCATCGTGCACATCTCGGGCGTCAGTGACCCCTCGCTCACCATCGACGATATGGACGACGCGCACCGCGTGCTGATCGACGCGAACGACCAGCTCGGCAATATCGAGCAGATGCAGGCGTTCATCGACGCGGGCTACGAAGGTGCTTTCTCCTACGAATGCTTCGCACCGGAAACGCAGCAGCTCGACAATCACGCGGAAGAAATCGGCAAGTCCTTCGACTACATCGAAGCGCAGCTGAACGCTTGATGATGGCCGAGCAGATCCACCAGAACACGGCTGCGTTGGTCATTGGCGGCACGCAAGGTGTCGGCGAAGCGATTGCGCTTCGTCTGATCGCTGAAGGTTGCCGCAAGATCGTCATCACTGGCCGCAATCCCGAAGTTGGCGAGGCAACGGCTCAGCGCATTGGTGCTGAGTTCATGCCAGTCGATCTTTCGGACACGGCGGCGGTAATGAAGCTGGTGGATGATGCGGACGCAATGTTCGGCGGTCTGAACGCGATGGCGATTGCGGGTGCGTCGACCGAGCGGGGCTCGATCCTCGATACGTCGATGGAGCTTTACGACCGCATGTTCACGATCAACACGCGCTCGCCGTTCTTTGCGATCCAGCGGTTTGCGCAGAATGCCATCGACGCGGGGCGGCCTGCGTCGATCGTCAATATCCTCACGGTTTCGGCGATGGTCGGGCAGAGCTTCCTCAGCCCCTACGCCGCTTCCAAAGGCGCCCTGACGACGATTACCCGCAACGCGGCGCAGGCGCTTCGCCACAACCGCATCCGCGTCAATGGCATCAACTGCGGTTGGATGGACACGCCGGGCGAGCACAAGATCCAACGCGATTTTCACGGAGCCGATGACGATTGGCTCGCAAAAGCAGAAGCAGCGCAGCCGATGGGCACGCTGGTCAAAACGGACACCGTGGCGCGGCAGGCATCGCTGATGCTCAGCCCCGCGTCGGGCGTCATGACCGGCGCCATCGTGGACTTCGATCAGAACGTGGTCGGCGCGCTGCCAGAGTAAGAGGACAAGGTTATGAAACTAGGTTTGGTAGGCTACGGATTTGGCGGTCGCGTTTTCCACGCGCCGTATATCGAAGTTGCTGAGGGCATCGAAATTGCGGGCGTCGTTGCGCGCTCGGCGGACAAAATCGCCCAGATCAACGAACAGTTCCCGGGCGTGCCGGTCTACGCGAGCCTCGCCGACATGATCGCGGCGGGCGAGATCGAAGCCGTGACCGTCACCACCCCGCCCGAAACGCACAAGCCGCTCGTCATGGAAGCGATCGAGGCGGGCCTGCACGTTGTCTGCGACAAACCGTTTGCCCCGACGCTGGAAGACGCGAAAGAGATGGTCGAAGCGGCCAAGGCGAAAGGCGTTCTGCTCAACGTGTTCCACAACCGTCGTTGGGACACCGATTTCCGCACGGTGAAGAGCGTGATCGACAGCGGCAAGATCGGTGACGTCTGGCGCGTTCACAACCGCATGGACTTCGATGACTGGGAGACGCTGGAGGCTGGCCCCGGCGGCGGCCTGCTGCGCGACCTCGGCAGCCACGTCATCGACCAGATGCTCTACCTCTTCGGTCCTGCTGCGGCGGTCGACGCGCAGGTCGACTATGTTGATCTGCCCGAAGGCAAAACCGACGCCAGCTTCAACGTCCACGTCCGTCACAAGAGCGGCGTGCATTCCTACATCAGCGCGACCAAGATAAACTACTTCACCGAGCGCGAAATCCGCGTCTACGGGTCCAAAGGTTGCTTTGTCGTCAACGGCACCGACGTTCAGGCCCGCCGCGCCATCGCTGGCGAGCGCCCGATCAACGACCCCGAAGGCTGGGGCATCGAGCCCGAAGAGGCGTGGGGCACGCTCTACACCAAGGGCAGCCAAGAAATCGTCCCCTCGGTCCAATCCAAGATTCAGGACCTCTACTCCGAATTCGCCAAGGCCGCCCAATCCGGCGGCACTGGCCCCGTTCCGTCCGAAGGCGCTCTGCACACCGTTCGCATCCTCGATGCGGCGCGTGAGGCTGCGCGCACCGGCCAAACCGTTCTTATCGACTAACACTATGGCCCGAGCGGCCACTTACAGGAGCTCTAAATGACCGTTCGTTTCGCAATTCTCGGCGCAGGCCGTATCGGGCAAGTCCACGCCCGCGCTGTGTCGTCCATCCCGTCCGCCCAGCTGGTCGCTGTTGCCGAACCGTTTGCCGAAGCGGCACAGCGCGTCGCCGACAAGTACGGCTGCGAAATCCGCGAGATCGACGCGATCGCAACCTCGGACGACATCGACGCCGTTGTCATCTGCACCCCGACCGATACCCACGCCGACCTGATCGAAAAGTTCGCCAAGGCCGGCAAGGCCGTGTTCTGTGAAAAGCCCGTCGACCTGAACGTCGAGCGCGTGAAGCAGGCTCTGGCCACCGTCGAAGCCGAAGGCGCGACTCTCATGGTCGGCTTCAACCGCCGTTTCGACCCCGACTTCATGGCGCTCAAAGCTGCCATCGACAGCGGCAAGATCGGCGACGTGGAGATGGTCACCATTACCTCGCGCGATCCGGGCGCGCCGCCCGCGTCGTACATCAAGGTCTCGGGCGGCATCTTCCGCGACATGACCATCCATGACTTCGACGTGGCCCGCTGGCTGCTGGGCGAAGAAGTCACCACCGTCATGGCACGCGGCAGCGTTCTGACCGATCCGGCGATTGGCGAACTTGGCGACTTCGACAGCGTCAACGTCATCCTGACCACCGCGTCGGGCAAGCAGTGCACCATCACCAACTCGCGCCGCGCGACCTACGGCTACGATCAGCGCATGGAAGTGCTCGGCTCGCTCGGTATGGCGCATGCCCAGAACACCCATGAGAACACCGTCGAAGTCGCGGTCGAGGACGGCTACCACAAAGCGCCGCTCCTGAACTTCTTCATGGATCGTTACACCATGGCCTACGCCAACGAGATCGCCGCATTCGTCGACTCGATCGAGAACGGCACGCCGACCCCGACCACCGGTCTGGACGGTCTGAAGGCACTGGAACTGGCCGAGGCGGCTCTGGAAAGCGCCAAGACCGGCAAAGCCGTGACGCTGGGCTGATCCGATGGTCCAATTCGGCACGAACCCTATCGCTTGGGCGAATGACGACGATCAGTCGATCGGCGCGGACATCCCGACCGAGCGCATCCTCGACGAAGCCGGTCGCCAGATCGGTTTCGACGGGATCGAGAACGGCCACCGCTGGCCAGAAGATCCGGTCGAACTGCGCGAGACGCTTGGCGCCTATGGCCTCAAGTTCATCTCGGGCTGGTATTCGACCGAGCTTCTGACCCGTTCGCTGGAAGACGAGATCGCGGCGTTCCAGCCGCATCTCGCCAAGCTCAAGGAAAACGGCTGCAAGGTCTGCGTGACTTGCGAAACCTCGAACGCGATCCACTCCGACCCGACCATCCCTGTCAACGACAAGCCCAGCCTGTCCGCAGACGAGATGGCCGCTTTCGGTGCCAAGATCGAAGAGTTCGCCAAGTACATGGAGAGCGAAGGCATCTCGCTCGCCTACCATCACCACATGGGCACCATCGTTGAATCTCCCGAAGAGATCGACGCGTTCATGGCGGCGACGGGTCCGGCGACGAAACTGCTGTTCGATGCGGGTCACTGCTTCTTCGGTGGTGGCAATCCCGAAGAAGTGCTGGCCAAGCATATCGACCGCGTTGCGCACTTCCACGCCAAGAACGTCCGCCCCGCTGTGGCGGAGCGTGTTCGCAAGGACCGTATGTCGTTCATCCAAGGCGTGATCTCGGGCGCGTTCACCGTTCCCGGCGATCAGGAAGGCGCGGTCGATTTCAAACCGCTCCTCACCCAGTTGGCTGCCAAAGGCTACGACGGCTGGATTGTTATCGAAGCGGAGCAGGACCCGAACGTCCGCAATCCGCTGCTCTACCAGACCCTCGGTCTGGCGACGCTCAAGCGTCTGGCAAAAGAAACCGGTCTGATTTGACCGTCCGGCGCGGCGGCCCCTGCTGCCGCGCCTGCAATACCCGCGACCATCCACATCAGGGAGGATAGAATGGGCTATTTCACCAAAGACGACTGCAAGATCGAAGACTTCGCAAAACTCTGCGAACAAACGCTTGATCCATCCGCCGTTCCGCAGGCCGACAGGATCGAGAAGAACATCCCGATTTACGACATGGCACGCCTCGGCCCTGCGCTAAGCGACACCGCCCAGCGCCGCAAGTTGATGGCGGAATGGGCCGAGGTGCTCGGCAAAACCGCTGGCGTTCTGGTCATCAAGAACAGCTTTGCCGATCTAAGCGTGCTGGATGAGGCGACGCGCCTCTATGAAGAGATCATCGCGGAGGAGAAAGCGGCGAGCGGAGGCGGTGCTGACCACTTTGCGGCCGCTGGCGCGAATGACCGCGTCTGGAACGCGCTGCAAAAGCTTTGCCTGAAAGACCCCGCGGCCTTTGCCCGTTATCACGCCAATCCGTCCATTGATGCGGTGGCCGAGGCTTGGCTCGGGCGCGGATACCAGATGACGTCGCAGGTGAACCTCGTCCGTCCGGGCGGCAAGGCGCAGCAAGCGCACCGCGATTTCCACCTTGGCTTCATGACCGAAGGGCAAGCCGCCGCGCTGCCGATTATGGTCCACCTTCTGTCGCCCGCGATGACGCTGCAGGGCGCGGTCGCTCACTGCGATATGTCAGTCGAAAGCGGCCCGACCCGTCTGCTGCCGTTCAGCCAGACCTACGAGCCCGGCTACCTCGCTTACCGAATGCCGGAGTTTGTCGCGTACTTCGACGAGCACTTCGTCCAGCTGCCGCTTGAAAAGGGCGATCTGGTGTTCTTCAGCCCCGCACTGTTCCATGCAGCCGGTGACAACCGGACGTCGGACGTGGCGCGCTTTGCGAACCTACTGCAAGTTTCGTCCCCGATGGGACGCGCGATGGAGGCGATCGACCGCGACGCCATGGCCCGCGCGCTTTACCCAGCGTTAGCTACTTTGGATCAGTCCAAAGCAGAACAGGACGCCGCGATTGCTGCCTGTGCCGAAGGGTACTCATTCCCGACAAACCTCGACACCGACCCACCGATTGGTGGCCTCGCGCCCAAGACCCAAGCGGTGATGATGTCGGAAATGCTGGCCGAGGGCGCATCGCCCGAGGAATTCAACAGCGCGCTCGACGCCTACACCGCCCGCCGCAAGGCTTGAAAAAGAACGCCGGAAGGAAAACCCATGATCAGATACGCCGTCGTCGGAGCTGGCTGGATTTCGCAGGAAGCCTTCCTGCCCGGCGTCCACACCACCGACAATTCCGTCGTCACCGCCATCGTCTCGGGCAACACGGAAGCCGCCGAAAAGCTCACGGCTTTCCATGACGTGCCTTACGTTTGCGGCTACGATGGCTACGACGACCTGCTGGCAAGCGACAAAATCGACGCCGTCTACATCGCGCTGCCGAACTCCATGCACGCCGACTACGCGATCCGTGCGGCCAAGGCAGGCAAGCATATCCTCGTCGAAAAGCCGCTGGCGAACACCGTCGAGGAAGCCGAAGCAATGATCGCCGCTGCGCGCGAGGCTGGCGTCTTCCTGATGACCGCCTACCGTTTGCACACCGAGCCTGGCAACCTCGACGCGCTGCGCCGCATTCGGTCAGGCGAGATCGGGAAGCCCATCGTCGTACAGACGAACTTCTGCTTCCAGAACGCTGCCGGCAATCACCGCCTCAAAGCCGAGCACCTCGGCGGCGCGTTGCAGGACGTCGGCGTTTATTGCGTCAATGCCGTGCGCCATATCTTCGGCGAAGAACCCACCGAGGCTCGTGCGCAGCACCATTGGCACGATGACGATCCGCGTTTCGATGAAGTGCCCGCGACCACAACCGCCACGCTGAACTTTCCGTCGGGCGGTGTTGCGCAGTTTGTCGCCAGCTTTGCCATTCGCGAGACCGCCATGTTCCGCGTGATGGGCACGAAGGGCTGGATCGAGCTCGACCCCGGTTTCCGGTTCGAATACGGCACGACGATGCGCGTTGGATATGACAATGAAATCGAGACGACGCTCTTCCCGCAAGTGGACCAGTTCGGCGGGCAGACGTCCTATTTCTCGGACTGCATCAAGACGGGCAAAGAGCCTGTGTCCAATGGGGAGGAAGGTCTCGCGGATATGCGCGTGCTGATCGCCGTGGAAGAAGCCGCCCGCACAGGCAAGGTCGTTCTGATCGACAGCCCAGCACGTGACCGCCATCCGGACATGAGCATGGAGCGTCGCTGCCCCGTCACCGACCGCCGTCTGGTTCTGCCGAAAGCCGCGCCGTATCTCGGCTGACCCAGACCATCCGGTCAAGCAGCCAGAGCTTTCCGATCATCGCCGTCACCATGCCGCCCACTGTGAGCGGCAGGTTCAGCAGCGCAAGGCCAACGATCATCACCATGGCCCCTGCCCCGCTGAGACGTGTTAGCCATTTGACGACTGCGACGTGATGGGCGAGCGCTGGGTCGGAGGACCGCTCCAGCCAGATGCGTTCGCCGATGACGCCTTGGCTCATCCAGTTGTCGGTGCGTTCTGGCTTTGGGAAGACGCGCGGGTTCAGCCATCCCCATAGGATCACGAGCGCCACGAGGCCCAGCGCCCACCATCCGATCCATTCCACACTCCACCTGGCGAGGCATAGCAGCGGAAGCAGAGTGATCCGCGTCCAGCCGCTCCACGGATTGACGTGTCGATCCCAGACGTCGGGCGACATACCCATCACACGCTCCGCCCTTCCGAACGCGCGGTCGGTCATTTGGCGCTCGCCAGCTCGGCCATCCGCTGATCCACGACATCATCCACCAGCATCGACGCAAGTTTCTGGCGGCAGTTGACGTCGCTCTTGCGCAGGACGGTGGACACTTGGCTCTTCGTGGTCGCCAAAGCCGTCCCGCGCAGGTCGGCGATTTCCTGATTGCTAAAGCCTTTGATCATGAACAGCGCGACCTCCTTTTCGCTATCGCTAAGGTGCCATTCCTCGAACCGCGCGTCGATCACCGCACCGATATCGCCCGAGACGGCCTGAAGCCTCAACTCTAGATCTTTCTCCCTATTCCGGAAGCGGTCCAGCCGATCCATGATACTGTAGATGAGAAGCCCGCTCGCTACCGCAGCGAGAATTGCTGACGAACAAATCAGTACGTGAGCCACGCCATGAGAAATTCGCGTCAGCAGGAGAAGTGCCTGAACGCCGGCGATATAGGCAACAAAAAACAGCAAAAGCGCAGTCTTGGTACTGGTCTTGAGGTTCACGAACACGGTGACCCTCCCGAAAACTAACGAAATCCAGAATTAGAGTAAGCGTTCTATAAGTTGTAAGCGAACAGAACCCGAAGGCAATTCCGCATTCTCGCACCAAAGCCATCATACCTTAGGTGGAAATGAACAGATTTGCGGGGTCGTAATCCCTCCGGCTCATGGGCAGCTTGTCGCACCGCTCTTTTGTCCTCCCCATCACCATTTTCTTGGGAGGAGGCTATGTCAGCCCACAAGTTACTTATCTCGGCCGCTGCGGCGGCGCTTATTTCTACCCCTATCTATCTTCACGCCGATGGCCTTGGCGACGCGATCAAGGATGTCGGAGATTCAGTCAGCGAAGGCGTCGGTGACAATGCCGTTGGCGATGCTATCGACGGTGCCACCAATGGTGCCGGAGATGCCGTCAACGATGTTGGCGATGCCCTGAACGGCGCCGACAATGGCGGTGACGGCGGTCTTGGCGATGGCGTCGATGACGCGCTGGGCAACAACAACACCAGCGGTACGGTCAATGATGTGGTCGACGAGGTTGGTGACGTCCTCAACGGCGGCAACGAAGACGACGGCTCCGGCGGTGCGTCGGGCGTGGTCGATGACGTGGGCGATGCCCTCAACGGTGGCGACGATGGCGAAGGCGGAATCGGCGATGCCGTGAACGACGCGATCGGCAACAATGATGTGGGCAACGGGCTCGACGATGTGGTCGACGGTGTGGGTGACGCCCTGAACGGAGGTTCCGGCGGCGATGGCTCCGGGTCCGGCAGTGGAGGCTCTGGTAGCGGTGGATCTGGTAGCGGAGGCTCTGGTAGCGGCGGATCGGGCGGCTCGGGTGACGGGTCCGGCGGTTCCGGCTCCGGTGACGGGTCCGGCGGTTCCGGTTCCGGCTCCGGCGGCGGCGATACTGGCAGCGGTTCGGGCGGTGGAGACACTGGCTCGGGTAGCGGCGGCGGCTCCGGTGGCGGAGGCAACGGCTCTGGCGGTGACGGCATGGGCGGTTCAGGCGATGGCACTGGCGATATGGGTGACATGATGGACGACGATAATACCGTCGGCATGGCCCAAGGTTCTGACGTCAACATGGACGAGCTTGTCTGTAACGACGGTGGCAACACGGTCGCCTACCTTGGCTGGCCCGTTTACACCTCCGGCAATGCTGAGGTCGGCACCGTTCACCGCGTCACCCTAGGTGATGGCGGCATGATTGCCTCTATTCGCTTCGAGACAATCGCATCGGTGACCAACGGCGCCTATTGCGTGACCGTGCCGGGCGGAAACATCCAGCCCATGGGCAGCTACATCAGCATCCCGATCACGCTGTCGCAAATTATGGCTGCGCGCTAAGCGAACGCCACTCGCGGAAAGCCCGACGACCCTCACGGTTGTCGGGCTTTTTGCTCTGACCTGCGAAATTTTCGCGGCAGGCGACGGGTAGCCATTGCCTTTACTTCGGACCAATTCATTTCTCCTCATATGACTTTGATCCCTTGGCTCGATACCCATATCGCATTGATGCTGACCGTTCTGGCGGCCGTCGGCACGGCAGCTGCTATCCTGAGGCAACGCCGCTCGCCGCGCTCTGCGATGGCGTGGCTCGCGTTTGTCGTGTTGATACCCTACATAGCGGTGCCGCTGTTTATCGCACTGGGCATCCGTCGCCGTGGTCAGCGCCACAGACGCGCGATCAAGGACCAGAACGGCGAGCCGGGGCTTCAGCGGATGCTGCGCGCCTATGACATGCCAGCGCCTGTGGATAACAACAAGATCGAGTTCCTGCCGACGCCCGAAGTCGCCAAGAAAGCCGTGTTCGACGTTATCGCATCGGCCGAGAAGGATATCGTCGTATCGCTCTACGCTTTGACCCGCGATGAGACGGGCGCTGCGTTCGTTCACGCGTTGACCGATGCGGTCAAACGCGGCGTGACCGTCCGGCTCGAGGTCGACGCCTTCGGTAGCCTCAAGCGCCCCCGCTCCGCCATCCGCAAATTCAAGAAAGCCGGTGGTCATTTCCGCCTGTTCGCGCCGCTTATCCACGGCCCTATGGGACAGCCCATGAACCTGCGCAACCACCGCAAATTGGTGCTCGCCGACGGCAAGCGCCTCTGGGCTGGTGGTCGCAACGTGGGGCGGCGGTACCTTGGCGACTCCCAGAATAGCGATACGTGGGTCGACCTGTCGTTCTATGCCGAAGGCCCGATCACGCACGAATTCGCCCAGCTATTCTGCGAGACATGGACCCGCTGCGGCGGCGAGATTGAGGATGACTGGCTGGAGAACCTCGGCCCCTACATCGAAAATCCGGGGAACTCCTGCCTGCAATTGATGCCGTCGGGCGCGGACCAGCAGGGCGATGCGCTGCACGATCTGATCGTGCATCTTGTCCATCGCGCCGAGCGCCGCATCTGGATCTGCACCCCCTATTTCGTACCGAGCAGCAGCCTGTTCGAAGCCCTCTCGACCGCACGTCGCCGCGGCGTCGAGGTGCGCGTCACGTTCCCCGAACGCTCCAACCAGTCGCTCGCGGACCTCGCGCGCGGGCCCTTTGTCAACGAACTCGAAGAACTCGGGGTCGAAATGAACGTGCTGCGCGGAAAGATGCTCCACGCCAAGGTCATTATTCTGGACGACTATACATTTGTCGGCTCTGCGAATGTGGACGAACGCAGCCTTCTGGTGAACTATGAATCCATGGTCATCGCGTGGTCGCAAGAAGACAGGGAATACCTCGTCGACTGGTACCAGAACCTCGCAGAAAGGGCCGACACGGGATTGAAGCCCGCATCGAAACCGTGGCGACTGCTGGAAAAAATCGTGAGTCTCGCGGGCCCCGAATTGTAAGGGACGCTATGGAAGGCTTCGACCTATTTATCATTTCGACCGGTATCATTCTTTACGCATTGATATCGGGCAAGGCCGACAAGAAGTCCTTCACCGGCCCAATTGCCTTCACCGTGTTCGGGCTCGTCGTTGGCGCAGGGCTGCTCGATCTGATCGACATCCCAATCCACAACGAGGTGCTCAACACGCTGGCCGAGATCACTCTGGTCGTCACGCTGTTCTGTGATGCGGCACGGATCGACGTAACGAAGCTGTCTCGCGAGCATAATCTGCCGATCAAGCTGTTGGCTCTCGGGCTGCCTATGACGATGGCTCTGGGTGCTGCCGTGGCTTGGGGCATATTCCCTGAAATCGGGATCGGCGCTGCGTTGCTGATCGGGATCGCACTTGCGCCGACTGATGCGGCACTGGGGCAGGCTGTGGTGTCGAACAAGGCGGTGCCCCAACGCATTCGCCAAGCGCTCAACGTCGAAAGCGGGTTGAATGACGGCTTGGCCTATCCGGCGCTTCTGATTGCCGTGTCAGTCGCTATCGCAACGTCCGAAGCGCGTGGAGCCTCGGCGTGGGTTGCTTTTGTTGCAGCGCAAGTCGTGCTCGGCCCGCTGGTTGGTATCATCGTCGGCGGCGTCGGCGGCTGGTTGGCCGAGAAAAGCGCGGCGTCCGGCGCGATGAATGAGGCGTTCTCGCAGATCATTGTCCTTGGTCTCGCCCTCGCATCCTACAGCGGTGCAGAGATGGTGGGCGGCAACGGCTTCCTTGCAGCTTTCGCGGCAGGTCTCATGATCGCCCGCCGTGCCAAGCATATTGTGCGCGAAGCCACCCAATTCGGAGAGGCCGAGGGGCAACTCCTCGGCCTGATCGTGTTCATTGTTTTCGGCGCTGTGCTTGTGCCCGACGCGTTCAGAAACGGGATGGACTGGCGCATCTGGCCATACGCCATCCTGTCGCTAACCGTCATCCGCATGGGCCCGGTTGCGGTATCGCTGCTCGGATCGGGCCTGAAGCCGAATACCGTCGCGTTCATCGGATGGTTCGGTCCCCGAGGGTTGGCGTCGATCCTGTATGTGCTCCTCCTTCTCGAAGAGAGTGAAATCACCATGGACGGCATAATCGTGCAGACGGTCTTTGCCACCGTGATCCTGTCGATCGTCGCCCACGGGCTGACCGCTGTGCCCTTCGCCCGCGCCTACGCCGCCTCGACATCCGGAGACGCCGAAGAGGAAAGCAAGCAGGTCCATAGCTTCGCCCACAAATCGACGAAGAAGCGGGCTCAGTCGTGACCACCAATGAACGAGATCGAATAGGTCAGCGCTTGGCCCGACCGGTTTTCGATCAGGATCGCGCCGCTCTGCACCGCAATGTTTGTCAGCCCGTCTGCTCCGCTTTGGCCCTGCAGTGCGCTGGCGCCTGCGTTCGCTATGCCCGATGCGACCGACATTGTGACCAGCTCTGGCGAAGTCCCCGTATCGTAGACAAAAATCGCGCTGTGTGACGCTGACGGATTGAGGCTATCCACTGCAGTGACGAATACGAAACCCGCCGCGCCGGGCGTCTGTACCACTCCAACCTGATCGTCAGCCACGGCAACCGACCCCGAAGACATGCGTGCGAGCTTGGACCAGCCCGTTGCCGCATCGACGCTGAGGCCCATGTTCCAGTTTGCGCCGTCGTAGCTCACCTTGATCGCGAAGTCGTCACTGCCCATCGTTCCCATCTCGGCCCGCGCGGACCAGCCCGTCTGGAACAAGAGGCTCGCCGTATCGACCTCTGACGACTTGTTAATTTTTAGCTGATGACCGGCCCCGTCGTGGGTCAAAAGCGTCGAGGGAGCAGAGACAGCCAGTCGGTTCTGCTCATCGGCAGAGGTGTTCACACCTAGCGTGTCAGGCGCGGCGATGTCGGCCCACGCAGTCCCGTCGAACACGACTTGTCGCTCCCCTTCGGCCAGCCAACCTTGCCACCCACGTTTAGGCGTCACAAACAGCCAGCCATTCCCGGACCGACACGCAAGTTTGCCGCCCTGCCCGCTCCAATCGCCCGTCGGCGCGGCGCCCAGTGCGTAAACCGCACCATCCTCAACCGAAGCAGGCGGATTGAGGGCGTCGACCTCCGCCAGAACAAGCTGCGTGACGTGGTCGAGTACTTCGATAGCCTCGTTGTGCGTGACATGTTTTTGCGCCTGCGCGGGCTGGATAAACGGAAGGTTCAGGTTGGTGGATGTGTCGGTCATTGCGGCGATCCTCTGGTTTGTCGCCAAAATGACCCAGAGCCGTTGCCATCCGCTTAAGCCACCGTACGGCTCGATCCAATCTGCATAAAAGGCATCTCAAATCGCGGGTTTAGTCCGCTTTGCCGCCCCAATCCTGCCCCGCATTCACCTGCGGGGGGATTAACTCTGAATGACATTATCATGCCTGTGGGGGGCAAATGTTAGATTACGAAATTCGCGCCGGTGTTGTCGGCGCAAACGACGCGGGTCACTCGCACATCACTGACCTTGAAGTTGTCAAAATCGGTGGAGACGAATTTCTGTTTTCCACCAATCGCACTGACGGCGGGATCACTATGTGGTCTACGAATTTGAAAGAGATCGGCTACTTCGCCTACTCCGGCACCGACACCGCCGGATCGCAGCCAGATATCACCTATTTCGAAGCGGGCGGACGCGATTACCTGCTCGTAGATGACAACGGTATCAAGGCCGTGGCGATCACCGAAAACGGCTTTGGAAAGGTCGTCGATCTAGGTGCCAATTTCAGCATTTCGGCCACCGCGACGTTCGATACGGTCACACGCGAATTTATCGTTTTCGGCGGGATGGACGATGGGAGCGGCATTGTCCGCCTTAGGATTGACGATGACCTGACACTCACAGGACAAGCGGTCACATCCGACTACCCCGACACGTTCGCAGGCGGGGTCACTGACCTGCTTCACGTAAACTCAGATGGCAGCGACTACCTACTGTCCATCGCAAGCGAAGCTCCAGGCATCACAGTCTGGAACGCTCAAAAGAGCAGCTTTATCAAAAACGCACATACCTACAGCACCGAAGACGGTTTGTGGATCGCCTCCCCGACTGCGTTGGAGACGGTCGCCATTGGCGGCGTGACCTATGCGCTTTTGGCTTCATCGGGCAGCAGTTCCGTTACCGTGATGCAGGTATCGCCGACCGGAGAGCTGCTTGTGACCGACCACGTCATCGACGGATTGGAGACATCGCTCGCGAATGCAAGCGCGTTGGCAGTTTGCGAGAGCGGCGAACAGGTTTGGGTGGCGGCAGGCGGCAGCGACGGCGTAAATCTGTTCATTTTGAACGACGGCCGACTGTATCTGATCGAAACTTTCAGCGGCGCCGACTTTGCCGACTGCTCGGCGTTGGAGATCACGTCAGCCGAGAACCAACTCCGGATATACGCAAGCAGCGCGAGCGGCCAAGGTGTCACGCAAGTCGTCGTCGATACATCGATGTTTGATGTCACAATCAACAACGGTGACAAGGGCGGCGATCTCGTACTGGACACCCCGGGGTCCGACACACTTACAGGCGGCTCGGGCGATGACATTTTCGCGCTTTCTGCCGACGGACAGACCGACACGATCAGCGACTTCCAGATCGGAAAGGACTGGATCGACCTTAGCGCGTGGAACATGCTGCGATCGCCCGAACAGCTGTCATTCCAGACGAGTCCGAACGGGCTGATACTCAGCTACGGGGACGAGATCCTGCTGATAAATTCGAGCGATGGCCGCGTCCTGACGCCTTCCGAACTCGCAGACAGCTTTGTATTCACAACACACCTGTCGTCGGAGCCCATTCCGACACTGCCAACGCCGGTGGACCCCGTGCCAGAACCCAAAGTGGTTTTCGAAGGCTCCGAGGGTCGCGACACGCTCACTGGAAATGCGCTCGACAACATCATTCGAGGGTTTGATGGCGACGACGTCCTTGCCGGTCTGGACGGTCACGACCGTTTGTTCGGCGGCAAACACTCGGACACACTGAAAGGGGGAAACGGTGACGATAAACTGATCGGAAACGCAGGTGCCGACGTGCTGATCGGCGGCAGCGGGGCGGATACGATCAAGGGCGGTGGCGGTGCGGACCTGGTTAAGGGCGGGGGTCAAAGTGACACGCTTTTCGGCCAGAAAGGAAACGATGTTCTACGTGGGCTGACCTGCCCCCAAGAAACTGGGCCATTCAAAAGGAGAGTTTGTTCTCGTAACGTTCGAAGCAACGAGGAGAACAAAGAATGCGTAAATCACGTTTCACGGAAGAACAGATTGTCCGGATTTTGCAGGAATATACGGCCGGGGCGAAGGTCGCGGAGCTGTGTCGCAAGCATGGCATGTCGGATGCGACGCTCTACAAGTGGAAGAGCCGGTATGGGGGCATGCAGGTTTCCGAACTGCGCCGCCTGAAAGATCTGGAAGCCGAGAACGCTGAACTCAAGCGGCTTCTGGCGGATGCCATGCTCGACAATTCGGGTCTGAAAGGGCTGCTGGCAAAAAACTCCTGACGCCTGCACACCGCCGGGATGCCGTGAAGACGCTGATGGCGGATCATCAGTTCACGGAGCGGCGGGCGTGCAGGCTGGTCGGGATTTCGCGGTCGAGCCTGGCCTATCGGGCACGGCCAGACCGCCATGTGCGACTTCGAGAACGCCTGATCACTCTTTCAGGCAAACACAGGAGGTATGGTTATCGCATGCTGCATGCCAAGCTTGTCCGCGAGGACTTCAAGGTGAACGTGAAGGTCGTCGAGCGCCTCTATCGGGAGGAGCGCCTATGGCTGCGCCGGACGAAGCGCAAGAAGATCCCGCGCGAGGCGCGTGAGGGCAGTTGGTGCCCGATCGCTGCCAACCAGCGTTGGTCGCTCGACTTCACCAGCGATGCGTTGGCCAATGGCCGGAAGTTCCGCACCGCCAATCTCAAGGACGATTGCACCCGCGAATGCCCGGTGATCGAGGTGGACTTTTCTCTGCCTGGTGAGCGGGTTGTGGAAATGCTGGAGCGGGTTGCCCGGGAGCGAGGATACCCCGATATCCTGGTCGTTGATAACGGCCCGGAACTTCGTGGTCGGGCCATGGACAGATGGGCCGATGATCACGGCGTGCAGCTGTATTTCATCGACCCGGGGAAACCTACGCAGAATGCTTACATCGAGAGCTTCAACGGGCGGTTCCGCGAGGAATGCCTGAACCAGCACTGGTTCACGAGCATCGGTGAAGCCCGAGAGATTATCGAAGAATGGAGGGCCGATTACAATACGGAACGCCCGCACAGCAGCTTGAAGTATCAGACGCCGGAGGAGTTCGCCGCAGCGCGGCCCTTCGACAAAACGCAATGGGCACCGACGCTTGAGCTACCTGATGGCTCCGCGCCTGCGCCCATTGCTCACGCAGCCGAATGATGGCACACAAAAGGGGAACAGGCTCTTCTCACAAGTGGCCCTGAGAAAAGGGGCAGGTCAGGGCAAGGCGGCGACGATACGATCTCCGGCGGGGCGGGCGACGACCGTCTGTTTGGCAACAAAGGCAACGACATGCTTGACGGGAATAAAGGAGCGGACCGCGTCTTCGGCAACGGCGGCGATGATGTGATCATCCTCGGGACCGGCGATATCGCGACCGGCGGTACGGGCAGCGACACCTTTATTTTCACTAAAGGGCAAGCCGAAATCACTGATTTCAATCCGCGGTTCGATCATCTTGAGCTCGTCGGCTACGATCTCGGCGATCTGTCATTCCACACTACAGACGCAGGCATTTCCATAGATTTCGACGGTCAAAACGAATTGACGCTCGACGGGGTGTCGAGCGTCAACGCATTGATTTCATCAATAGATTTCGTCTGATCAGACGATAGAAATATTGGCCTCGAGTACCGATAGATCGGTCACACCGACAACTTCGAGCGAGTGATCGCCGAGGTCGATCCAAGCGCTTCCGCCATTGATGTAGGCTTGATCCATCACGTCGTCGACGGTCGCACCTTTGATGCCGAGGTTGCGCGCAACCAGTTCGATGCTGTCGTCGCCATCCTTGAAGTCGAGGATTTTATCGTTGCCGGAGCGGAACACGAATGTGTCGTTGCCCGCGCCACCTTTGTAGAAATCGCGGCCTGCCTGACCGTCGAGGCGATCATTGCCACCATTACCAAACAGACGGTCGGTGCCGCTGCCGCCTTCGATTTCGTCACGTCCCTTGCCGCCGCGCAGCTTATCCTTGCCGTCGCCGCCATCGATGAAATCGTTGCCGTTCATACCAGCGATAAGATTTTTTCCGCTATTGCCATAAAGATCCTCGCCAGTGCGACCACCTGTCAGGTTCAGGTCTGCAACACCAAGCAGGTGCGCTTCGTCGATACCGCTGTGAAGGTTGGCGGATGCCGAAAGGTGAACGACCGAATTATCGTAGATATCGGTGACGTAGTCGAGCTTGCCGTTACCGTCGCGCAGATCCATCGTCAGGCGGCCGATCTGGCCATTGCCGTCACCGAAGCGGACATCGACTGCACGGGACGGGTCGACCTCAATGGCATAACCGCCAGCATTCTCCGCGCCTTGACGGGTATCATCAGCGCGCACCCAATATTTCCCCTGACCTTCGCCGATCGAGTAGAAACCGTCTTCATCGAGGTCGAGGTAAAACACGCCAGTCACGAAGTAGGTATCCGCGCTGCTATCGGCGAAGTCCTCAGTCAACATGGCCGCGTCATAGCCGCGAAATTCACCGTCGACATAGGCGAGACCGATTTCAGTGAAATTACCGTTCATCGTACCGACACGGTGCGAAGAGCTAGCCCAGAGCGAGTCGTAAAGTGCGTCGGCCAGAGCAGTTTCGCTCATCGAGCCGGTAAACTGCTGAAGTGCGATATTTTCACCCCAGCGGCCGAGGTTCTCATAGCCAGCATCCTCCATACGGTCACCGGGCGTGTTGCCTCCAGGACCGGAGTGATCGCCATTGAACGTGTCGTTCGTCAGCGACCAGACGGCGTAGTCATAAGCCGCATCGTGAAGCAGGTCGTCGCTTGCCAGCACCTGCTTCGCCTCGCTGCTAATCGTGCCCGCAGCGAGGCCTTCGTTGACCTCAATGCCCAAGCGTTTGGCCTCTGCCTCGGGATCAAGGCGGGCACGGTTGATCAGTTCAAGGATGTACTGTTCGACTGCTGTGAGCATGCTTTTCTCCTCTGGAATGCAGAGATAGATAACAACTCAAGCAATATATTTAAACTGAGGTTCTACTTACCCGACAAAAAGTGATCAGAGTCTACTTGCTATACCGATGGCAGAACCGAGAATTCCCATGATTGTACGTGCGGAATTGACGGGGCTTTCGGTCGCGTAGATCAAATCACCTGGTTGGATGTGGAATTGACCGGCGCTGAACAGACCGTCCGCAGTGGTCAAATCGATAGTAAAAACAACGCGGTTGCGATTCGGGCCGGTTCCGTTGGCGCGGATCGCACTATCGGGATACTCGCGCAGAATCAGAATGCCCTTCGGGTTCGCACGGTCATCGGCAACACCGCCCACGATTGCGAGAGCTTCGAGCGCGTTGAGATCATCGGTCGGGAATTCGTGAAGCGCTTCGCTGCCCGCAGCACCGAGCGACAGGAAGGTGCGCGAATCTTTTTCAACGATAACGCGATCTCCACCGCGCACGATCGTATCGAGCGACGGGTCAGCGTAGAGCTTTTCGAGCGAGATCGTGTAGCGGTTCGAGCCGCGGAACAACTTTACCTGCGGGTTGTTCAGGCCCGGCGGCACGCCGCCGCCCAGCGCGATCAGCGACAGGACAGATACGTTGCGGTCTTGCAGCGGATACGATCCAGGAGCGCTGACGCCGCCAACGAGGTCCGCAGTGTTCGCACGGCCTGGAACGACGTCGATTTGCACCTGCGCTGACGGAATGGAGTAGTTGTATTCTTCTTCGATGCGCGAACGTGCGGTCTGCGGGGACATGCCCGACACCTTCATCTCGCCCACGAACGGCAGGAAAATGCGACCTTCGGAGTTCACGCGCATCCGTTCAAGCGATGCCACCTGTTGCCCCGGACCGGTCAGGAGCGAGTTTTCCTCGGCATCCCAGACGGCGATCGACAGAAGATCACCCGGCTCGATGATGATGGAAGCGGGCTGTTCTACACGGCTGGGCCAGTGATAGGCGCGACCGTTGGACGACGGCCAGCGGGACACAAGCGCTTGGGTCTCGCGCGTGATATCAATGACTTCAAAGGGGTATGCGACGACTTCGCCTGCTTGCTGGTCATCTTTGACGGCGAGAACTTCGCCTTCGAAACCTGCGCCGCGCGGCACATCACAGGCAGCAACGGAAAGACATAGCAGCAGTGCGCTGGAGCGCTTGAGGACAGACGACATGGACCCCCCGGTCATTTCAGGAGCGGGTAACGTCCCGCGGCAGCCTCGTCAAAATACTGAACTTCGCAGGTCGGTCAATGATCCGCTTGCACGCCACAGCATGTCACAGGCGGCCCGAAGGCCGCCCCGTCATGGTATGGTCAGTAGTAGAAATCATCAACGACGATGTGACCTTCGAGGTCGGACAAATCACTCACGCCATTGAAGGTGATGCTGTCGCCAGCGCCGAAATCGAGAACCACATAATCGCCCATGTCGACACCATTAATGTCGATCAGCGAAGCAACGTCATAGTTATAGGCGGTAACGTTGCCATTCAGGTGCAGTATATCGTCACCCTTTTTGCCGAAGTCGCGGATGTAGTCGGCACCATCGCCCAGCGCAAAGAAGAAGTCGTCGGCGCCAGCGCCACCAGCGAGGTAATCGTCACCTTCGCCACCGAAAATCCAGTCTTCCTGAGCGCCGCCGATGATGCGGTCTTTGCCCTCTTCGCCGAACAGATCGTCGTCACCGCCGCCACCGAGGATTTTGTCGTTACCCTCTTCACCAAACAGAACGTCGTTACCGCCGCGCCCCTTCAGTGTGTCTTTACCCTCGCTGGCGCTGAACGAATTCGACTGGTTGTCACCGTTGTACGTGATGCTGGATTTGGCAGTACCAAGGTCATTCATATCGCCCTTGATCTGCAGGATTTTCTTGCCGCCATCCTTTACCATGACACGGATGTCATCGGCGCCATTTGCAGCACCAAGATAGCCAGCGTCGATCGTATCGCTGTTTACGTTGTACGAGTCCAAAAGCTCGAACATCTCAAAGAAATCGAGGTTGTGAGCAGCGCCGAACTTCACCGACGTTGTAAAGTCACCCTGCTTGAGGAAAAACCCGTTATCACTGAGCTGGACGCTGTTCAGCACTTCGCCGTCGTCGACAATCTTGATGCCCTGCACGGAGTAATTTGTACCGAAATCGCCGGCACCACGGCTATCGCCGCCGCGGATAACTTCCCAGTATTCTTGAGCTGTTGCGGGCAGGTCGCCGGTGATGATGACTTGCACATCGCCACTGGATTCAACAATGCGATCAACCGCGCCCTCGAACCCTTCGACGCGCATGATTTCGGTGCCGGTGGTGTTCTTCTTTACCGTGTAGAAGGTGGAGCCTTCGTCATACATATTTGCGGTGTACGAGACGTTGCGAAGCTCGGTGCCCCACCATTTCTGATTGGTGACGAACGAGTACGTGTTGTACTGCAGCTGCCAAGTAAATTGCTCAATGTCTTGAGCATATTGCATCGTAGGTTCGATAGCCTCATCGAACGAAAAGTCCGCAATCGCGGCGTCCACCTTGATCTTCAGCACGGCGCCAATTCCTCTTAAACGTGTCCCGCAGCGGTTCTCCGCAAAAGGCAAACGCTTAACAAGAAGTTAATGCGTAAAGCACAACTAAATACTGAAATTCCCTACCCTTGTTGCCGCAGGGTGACTGATGAACTACACCGCTACGAAACGCCAATAACGGAGCGGAATATGGGCAAGCGTATCGTGATGGTTGGAGCCGGTTTGTCCGGCGCCGTGATTGGCCGGATGCTGGCCGAAGCTGGCCACGAGATTACCGTCATCGATAGCCGCGATCATGTTGGCGGCAACTGCCACACCCAGCGCGATGAAGATACCGGCGTGATGGTTCACGTCTACGGCCCGCATATTTTCCACACCGATGACGAAGAGGTCTGGAACTACGTCAACAGCTTCACGACGTTTATGCCGTACAAGAACCGCGTAAAGTCGACCGTGGACGGACAGGTCTATTCGCTGCCCGTGAACCTGCACACGATTAACCAGTTCTTCGGTCAGGCACTGCGCCCAGACGAGGCGCGCGAGTTCATCAAGGACAAGGCCGAGGACATCGCGGAGCCGCAGAACTTTGAAGAGCAGGCGCTCGCGTTTGTAGGAAGCGACCTCTACAAAGCGTTCTTCAAGGGCTACACCGAAAAGCAGTGGGGCTGTTCACCGACGGAGCTGCCCGCGTCGATCCTCAAGCGCCTGCCGCTGCGCTTTAACTACGACGACAACTACTTCTTCCACAAATTCCAAGGGATGCCGGAGAACGGCTACACCCCGATGATCGCCGCGATCCTCGACCACCCTGGCATCACCGTGAAGCTGGGCGAGATGTTCGATCCAGCAAACGCTGACGAATGGGACCATGTGTTCTGGTCCGGTCCGCTGGACGGTTTCTTTGGTTATGAGCTGGGCCGCCTTGGTTACCGCACGCTGGACTTCAAAGAATTCCGCTACGACGGCGACTATCAGGGCTGCGCTGTGATGAACTACGGCAATGCAGACGTGCCCTACACCCGCATCACCGAACACAAGCACTTCGCCCCGTGGGAAAGCCACGAGGGTTCGGTCCTCTATGAGGAATACAGCCGCGCCTGCGAGCCTGACGACATCCCCTACTACCCGATCCGCATGGTCGACGAAAAAGCGATGCTGTCGGATTACGTGGTCAAGGCGAACGAAACCTCGGGCGTGACCTTCGTCGGTCGCCTCGGCACCTACCGTTACCTCGACATGGACGTCACGATCCGCGAGGCACTCGACACCGGCCGCGCATTCCTTGCAGCCGAAGAAAAGGGCGAAGCGCTCGGCGCGTTTCTGAAGTCCCCCGTCTGATGCGCGTCGGCGCAGTCATCGTCACGTTCAACCGCGCCGCCAAACTGGCGGAGACGTTGACGCACGTCACCAGCGAACCGTTTGACCGCATCTGGGTGATCGACAACGCCTCGACCGATAATACGGCAGAGGTGCTGGCTGCGCAGACCGACCCGCGCCTCGTCGTGATCAGCCTGCCCGACAATACCGGCGGTGCAGGTGGTTTCCATGCGGGGATCGAAGCCGCGCTGAAAGAGAACAACACCGACTGGCTCGCGCTCTTCGACGATGACTCCTGGCCCGAGGCCGGATGCGTGGACAAATTCCGCGAAGTCGCCTCGACCCTGCCCGCCGACATCGGCGCCGTTTCGACCGCTGTGCATTATCCGAACGGCAAAATCTGCGAGATGAACCGTCAGGGATATAACCCCTTCTGGCACCTCAACGTGTTTATCGCAGCACTGACCAAGCGCAGCAACGGGCGCGGTGGGTTCAAGATTCGCAACGCCGAACTGGAGCCCAGCGCCCTCCCCCGCGAGATCGACAACGCGTCCTTTGTGGGGTTCATGCTCCGCACCGAGGCTGCGCGCCGTGATGGCCTGCCCGAGGCTGGTCTGTTCATCTACGGCGACGACGTGCTCTACAGCCTGCACCTGCGGCGGAAGGGCTGGAAAATCCTGCTGCACCCCGCACTGCGGTTTGTACACGACTGCGGCACGATGGGCGAAGGGTTCGTCTACCGGCCGCTCTGGAAAATCTACTACCACTGCCGCAACGGCGTCGCGATTGCGCGCATGGCTGCGGGTCCGGTCGTGTTTCCGATCGCGCTGGCCTACTACACGTTGCTGTGGTGGCGTCGCGGGCGGTCATGCCCCGAAGACATCCGCCCGACTTACTATCATCTGATGTGGGAGGGGGTGAAGGATGGCCTCAAAGGAAAGCGGGGCCGACACGACCCCGCCCACCAGTTAGCTGCCGAAAAGAGCCGCTGATTATTCGCCGTATGGCACCCAGATATTCTTGACCTGAGTAGCGCGGGATAGGAACTCCTTGCCCTGCCCTTGCGCGGACGTCCAATCGCGCGCGCCGCCGTCTTCGGTCCACGTCTGCTTAAGGTTGCCTGCGCTTTCACGCTCGACCATCGCTGCGCCTTCCGCAGTACCGAAGTACCACATGCCGGCTACGTCATCGTGCTGCGCCAGCGTCTTGGCCAGATCATCACGCGGACCGGTGATGATGTTAACCACACCCGCAGGCACGTCCGACGTTTCGAGCACCTGATAGAAGTCGGTCGCGGCCAACGGGTGGTCCTGCGACGGCACGACGATCACGGCGTTCCCCATCGCAATTGCGGGCATGACCAGCGACACCATTGCGGCCAGCGGGCTGCCGTTCGGACAGGCGACGCCCATCACGCCCAGCGGCTCGTGCATCGCGATGCTGACGTTGTTGGTCTTGGTCTGATGGACCATGCCGTCAAATTTGTCAGCCTGCGCGGCGTACCAGAAACACCGACGGATCGCGGTTTCGACCTCGGCCTTTGCAGCGCCGTTGTTTATGCCGAAGCTGACCAAACGCTCGGTGAATTCCTTGGCGCGAGCCGACAGGTTTTCCGCGATATAGTAGAGCACCTGCGCACGGTTATGACCGGTCGCCTTGCCCCATCCGGCAGCCTTGTGCGCAGCCTCGACGGCATTGCGGACATCTTTGCGGCTACCGAGGCCAGCGTGACCGACGGTCTTTTTGCCGCCGTTCACAGCGTAGACGTAACCGCTGTCCGGACGTGCCTGCTTGCCGCCGATGTAGAGCTTTGCGGTACGGTCGATCATGCCGATTTCGGCACCGTCCACAGGAACCGCATTCGGCGCGGCAGGAGCAACCTCGGGCTTTTTCACCTTCAGCTTCGGCTGCTTGAGGTAAGCGGCCATCCCCTCGCGGCCACCCTCGCGGCCAAAGCCGCTTTCACGGTAGCCACCGAAACCTGCGCCCGCGTCAAAGACGTTCGTGCAGTTGATCCAGACGACGCCCGCTTTGACCTGTGCCGCGATATCGAGGCAGAGGTTCACGTTCTCCGACCAGATCGAGGCGGCGAGGCCGTAGCGGCTGTTATTCGCGAGCGCGATGGCGTCCTTCGGCGTACGGAAAGTGGTCAGCGTGACGACGGGGCCGAAGATTTCTTCGTTCCACAGGACCGAGGCGGGCGACACACCGGTCGCCAACGTCGGCGGGTAGAAACAGCCTTCCGGCGCGGTGCCTTGGCAGAGGTCGAGGCCTTCGCTCGCGCCTTTGTTGACCAACTCCGCGATGCGTTCACGCTGGACAGGATGCACGATGGCGCCAATGTCGGTGTTCTTGTCGAGCGGATCGCCAACGCGAATGGTTTCCATCCGTTTGCGGAGCATCTTTTCGAACTTCGCGGCGACAGCCTCGGCGACGAGGATACGCGAACCGGCGCAGCAGACTTGGCCCTGGTTAAACCAGATCGCATCGACAACACCTTCGACAGCCGCATCGAGGTCGGCATCGGCAAAGACGATGAACGGCGACTTGCCACCAAGTTCCAGCGTCAGCGACTTGCCCGAACCGGCGGTCTGCTGGCGGATGATGCGGCCCACGTCGGTCGAGCCGGTAAAGGCGACCTTGTCGATATCCTTGTGGCCGACAACCGCAGCGCCGGTTTCGCCATCGCCGGTGACAATGTTCAAAACGCCCTTCGGCAGGCCGCATTCAGCGGCGATCTCAGCAAAGGCCAGCGCGGTGAGCGGAGTATACTCGGCAGGCTTTAGAACCACGGTGTTACCCGCAGCCAGAGCGGGCGCGACTTTCCACGCGAGCATCAGCAGCGGGAAGTTCCACGGGATCACCTGACCGCAGACACCTACGGCCTCGGCACCGGGGAATTCGTCTTCGGCCAGCTCGGCCCAGCCTGCGTGGTGGTAGAAGTGACGCGCGACCAGCGGGATGTCACCGTCACGGCTTTCGCGGATCGGCTTGCCGTTGTCGATGGACTCCAGCACGGCGAGGAAACGCGAATGCTGCTGGATGTGACGCGCCAGCGCGTAGAGGTACTTGGCGCGCTCATGTCCCGACAGACCGGCCCATTTCGGCTGGGCAGCGCGGGCGGCTTTTACCGCGTCATCGACGTCGCCAGCGGTGCCTTGTGTCGCACGAGCGATGACATCGCCGGTCGCAGGGTTCTGCACGTCGAAGGTCTCTCCGACCTTGGTGAACGCGCCGTTGATGAAGTGACCGAAGCCGTCTTCGTGTTTGGTCAGCCACTCACGGACGATTTTGCTGTCTTCGGGGGCAGTGCCGTAGTCCATGGTGTTCAGGATCTCTTGGATATTGGTCATTGGAGGCTCCGATCAGGACATTGCGTGGCGGGAGGACGATGCGTAGCGTCCGGTGACATGGTGTTCGAGCTGGCGTTCGATATCGCCGAGCATCGACGACGCGCCAAAGCGGAAGAGGTGCGGCTCCAGCCATTCGCGGCCCATTTCCTCTTTCATGAGGACCTGCCAAGCGATGGCTTCTTTCGCGGCCTTGATGCCGCCTGCCGGTTTGAAGCCGATCTGGTAGCCGGTCGCGTCGCCATAGTCGCGCAGCGCACGGACCATCGTCAGGCTGACGGGCAGCGTCGCGTTGACGCCTTCCTTGCCAGTGGAGGTCTTGATGAAATCGGCCCCCGCCTGCATGGCCACCATCGAAGCGGCGTAGACATTGCGGAGCGTTTCCAGCTCGCCCGTCGCAAGGATCGCCTTTAGGTGCGCCTCACCGCAGGCTTCGCGCATTGCGGCGATTTCGTCGTAAAGCTGGTTCCATTCCTGCTTCAGCGCCATTTCGCGGTTGATGACGATGTCGATCTCGCCCGCACCTTCACCGACAGCATACTTGATCTCTTCGAGACGCAGGTTCAGCGGAATGAGGCCAGCGGGGAAACCCGTGGCGACCGAAGCAACCGGAATGCTGGTGCCCTTCAGCGCCTTTACAGCGTGCGGCACCATCGTCGGGTAAACGCAAACCGCGCCAACTGTCAGATCCATCTCCGAAAGGCCGAGGCCGTCCATGATGTAAGGTGCGATCGGCTGGCGGGCCTTGGCGCAAAGGCGCTGGACCTTTCCTTCGGTATCGTCGCCCGACAGCGTGGTGAGGTCTATCATCCGCACGGCATTCACGAGCCACGCCGCCTGATAGACCT
The DNA here is from genome assembly GCF_015220045.1 of Marivivens aquimaris. Classification (NCBI taxonomy): domain Bacteria; kingdom Pseudomonadati; phylum Pseudomonadota; class Alphaproteobacteria; order Rhodobacterales; family Paracoccaceae; genus Marivivens; species Marivivens aquimaris. The sequence continues at coordinate 2,385,780 of NZ_JADBGB010000001.1, forward strand.
TCTTCACCGAACGGCGCGCGCTCAGGGTCGAGGCACGACGCTCCGCCGCGCTACGGTTCACGGCGTGGCCTTCGAACATGGAAAGGTCGAGCGGCATAGCGGGATTGCGGACATGCTCTGCCGCGTGGGTCGCGACCATATCGGTCGAAACCGCGGGTTCCAGAGCGGTGCTCTGCGTATCAACGGTCATGGAAGTGCTCCATTACATAGGTTGCAGTTTCCTCGTCCGTGACGAGGACATTGACGATACCGGCACGCAAAGCGCCCAGTACCACGTTCTGTTTTTCCGCACCGCTCGACACGCCGATGGCACGATCGCGGCTGCGCAGGTCGTCGAAAGTCAGGCCGATTGTCCGAGCATCTAGCCCGTCATCCACGATCTGCCCGTCTGTATTGATGAAACGCCCGAGGACATCGCCCACCGCACCTTCGCGGCAAAGGCGGTCGTGTTCGTCGGGCAGGATGTGACCCGAGGCTAGCAGGGCCGAGGTTTCGACGGCACCGAACGAGAAGCAGACTGTTTGCGCTGTGCGAGACAGCGACAGCACATCCGCCACGATCCGGTCCTGTTCGAGCACATCGCGGGTCACGGCAGAGCCGACGATTGCCGGCACTGGCAGTGGTACGAACTGGCCGTCGCCTTTGCGGGCAAAGGTTTCGGCGACGTTGAGGTGCCAGTCCTGCGGCTTCGGCGCAACGGTGCCGTTGATCTGCACGACCTGAACGCCCTTGGCCCACCCTTGCGGCAGCCAGCGCGCGACCTGAGACATCGTGCGGCCCCAAGACACGCCCACCACTCCCGACAGATTGCAGGACGCAAGGTACTGGCCCGCAGCTTTGGCGACACCTTCGGTCGAGACGACAACGGCGTCGCGTAGACCGCAAACTTCGCGCAGCGCGGCTTCGAGGTCAGGGCGGCGACGGGACGGCGGGTTGATCTCGATCCGGACCACGCCTTGCTCTTTGGCGTCGGCCAGCAGCTTGCGCACCTGCCAGCGGTTCAGACCGGTGTGCGATGCGATCTCGGTCTGGCTGCGGTCTTCGATGAACGCCATGCGCGCAGCGGTGACCATCAGGTGCATCCGCAATTCGTCATCGGCAGGGAGGCGTGCCCCCCGCTCTGAATCGGTTTTTGCTGACTGGTTCTGACGCGGCATCTAAATTCACATTTGTGTCTTTTAATCACAACTGGCGGCATTGAGGTGAGTCTGTCAAGGGAGACGCGGCGTTCGGAGCATTTCTCTCCAACTGGTAAGAAATGAAAGCCTCGCTTTTCGCGCTAATTCCAGCGTCTGCAGGACACAAAAAACCGCGCATCCCCAACGGAATGCGCGGCGTGGAAAGTCTGCCGATATCGAAAGAAGCCTAGGCCGCCGTGCCCCAATAGCGAACGCGACCAGAATCGATGTGAACGAACGTGGAGTAACCCCCGACACCGCCAATCCCAAGTTCCTTGGCCATCGCAATCGTAGGGCCGATCCCGACGCCAGGAAGACTGAAGTCCACCGCCTTCGCCTCGATATGCAGAGAATTTCTGGCCGCCTGCGCGCCACCCGACCGCAATGCATCGTTGGTCGCGCGGCTCCGATAGCCGGAGAGGAACCGGATCTGATCGTTGAACCCGTTGCGCCGTGCGGCCTGCTGGATTTGCAAAAGGCCCAGCACAGTGTCTTCTGAAATCGGCTTCACCTCGTTGCGGCGCCAATCGCGCATGAAGTGGTTCACCTGCCGCAGGGCATTCTGATCAACGCCATTCGCGCTCATTGGACGGACGGCGATGCTTTCTTCGGTGTGCACATTATACATTGTCAGCTGGGGCGTCCCGACGGCGAAGTCGAAACTGGGGCGCACACGGGGGATATCGATCCTAAAGTGGTCGGGCTCGGGCTCCGCATCATAGCGCTCATACATGCTCGCCCCGCTCCCGAGGTCGATCAGTGCGCCATTGCCGCGCGCGAGCAGTCCCGCAGCGCCAGCGTTCGCGCCCCATCCGCCGCAAGTCGCGGCCATCAAACCCGTGATGAATTTGCGTCGATGCACCCATTGCCCTCCTTTTGCGAAGGCGTGATTGCAAGTGTTGGGCCAAATGTAATGGACGGTCTGTTCTTTCCGTTTGTTGCGCGATATGACTGCGGCTGCGCAACAGATGGATAGCCAGATGCCTTATTATCGTTCCCGCCAATCTACACACGGTCGCAACATGGCCGGTGCTCGCGGCCTTTGGCGCGCGACCGGCATGACCGACGGTGACTTCGGCAAGCCGATTATCGCGGTCGTCAACTCGTTTACCCAGTTCGTGCCCGGTCACGTGCACCTGAAAGACCTTGGTCAGATGGTTGCCCGCGAGATCGAAAAGGCCGGCGGTGTCGCAAAAGAATTCAACACCATCGCTGTCGACGACGGCATCGCGATGGGTCATGACGGTATGCTCTATTCGCTCCCGAGCCGCGAGATTATCGCCGACTCGGTCGAGTACATGGTGAATGCCCACTGCGCCGACGCGATGGTCTGCATCTCGAACTGTGACAAGATCACTCCGGGCATGATGATGGCTGCAATGCGCCTCAACATTCCGGTCGTCTTCGTTTCGGGCGGCCCGATGGAAGCGGGCAAGGTCACGATCGACGACCTCGAGCACTCGCTCGACCTCGTGGACGCCATGGTTGCCGCAGCCGACGACAAGTACACCGACGAAGAAGTCGACGCCATTGAGAAGGCCGCCTGCCCGACCTGTGGTTCGTGCTCGGGCATGTTCACCGCGAACTCGATGAACTGTCTGGCCGAAGCGCTCGGCCTCGCGCTCCCGGGCAACGGTTCGATGCTGGCGACCCACGCCGACCGCAAGGAACTGTTCCTCGAAGCGGGCCGCAAGATCGTCGAGATCACGAAAGCGCACTACGAAGGCGAACAGCCGGGTCTGCTGCCGCGCGACATCGCAACATTCGAGGCATTCGAGAACGCCATGTCGCTCGACATCGCGATGGGCGGCTCGACCAATACCGTTCTGCACCTTCTGGCGATCGCTCACGAAGGCAAAGTCGACTTCACCATGGCCGACATGGACCGCCTGTCGCGCAAGGTGCCGTGCCTGTCCAAAGTCGCACCGGCCAAGGCCGACGTGCACATGGAAGACGTCCACCGCGCTGGCGGCATCATGGGCATCCTTGGTGAACTTCACCGCGGCGGCCTGCTGCACGGCGATGTCAGCACCATCCACTCGAACAGCATGTCGGAAGCGATTGCGAAGTGGGACATCATGTCGGCCAACGACGCCGACGTGGACAGCTTCTATCGCGCGGCTCCGGGCGGTGTTCGCACCACTGAGGCTTTCTCAACCCAGAACCGCTATAAGGAACTGGACCGCGACCGCGAAGGCGGCGTGATCCGCTCGGTCGAGCACGCGTTCTCGAAAGACGGCGGCCTCGCTGTTCTCTACGGCAACATCGCTATTGATGGCTGCATCGTGAAAACAGCAGGTGTCGATGACTCGATCCTGAAGTTCACCGGTCCGGCCAAGGTCTTCGAAAGTCAGGACGACGCTGTGAACGGCATTCTGACCAACAAGGTCGAAGCTGGCGAAGTCGTCATCATTCGCTACGAAGGTCCGCGCGGCGGTCCGGGTATGCAGGAAATGCTCTACCCAACCTCATACCTCAAATCGAAGGGCCTCGGTAAATCCTGTGCGCTTCTGACCGACGGTCGCTTCTCGGGCGGCACCTCGGGTCTGTCGATTGGTCACGTCTCGCCGGAAGCCGAAGAAGGCGGTCTGATCGGCCTCGTCGAAACCGGCGACACCATTGAGATCGACATCCCGAACCGCACTATTAACCTTGCCGTTGACGAGGCTACCTTGGCTGCCCGCCGTGAAGCCAAAGGCCCGCTGCCGTGGAAACCCGCTGCACCGCGCAAGCGTGCCGTGTCCACCGCCCTCAAAGCCTACGCGCTACTGGCGTCGTCGGCTGCCAAAGGCGGCGTGCGCATTCTGCCTGAATAATCCGGATCAAATGCGAAAATCTGGCCGCCCTTCGGGGCGGCCTTTTTCGTTTATAAGGCCCTGAAAAACGAAGCCCCTGCGTCGGTCTAGGAACCGAGCAGGGGCTTAGTGGTCAAAAGGTGTCCTCCTCCAAAAACACCGATCGACCGGACTATCAGGAGTTGCAGCGGGCTTGTTCAGCCGCACGCTACGGTGCCTGCGAGTCGTCATGGGAGGAAGCTTCCCCTAGGTCAAAACGAATGTCAAAGACCTGACGCAGAAACTATACGAAAGAATACAACCTATAGGCAAACAGGTAAGAAAATTAAGGAATAAATCAGAGATTTCAAAACCTTGGGTAGTGCGCGGTTTAACGCTTACCCACCAAACCGCCGCGCAATGAAATTGCGTGGGCGATTCGGCCGCGTTCTTGCAACCCTGACGAAACAAACGTCAGGGTTGCAGATTTCTTATACTGCGAGCGGCATCGCTTCGGCGCTGCGCGCATGGAACGGGCAAGCCACCTCGTGTTGAGAACCGATATGCTCCTTGGCCGGAACCTCACGGGCACAGCTTTCCTGCGCCATCGGGCAACGGGTGCGGAAAACACAGCCCGACGGCGGCGACAGCGGCGACGGAAGTTCGCCTTCGATTACCATACGCGGACGCGCTTTTTCGAGCTTGGGATCCGGAACCGGAACTGCCGAAATCAGTGCGCGGGTGTAGGGGTGCGCAGGGTGCGAAACCAGCTCGGCCGATGGTGCTTCTTCCATCATCTTGCCGAGGTACATCACCGCGATACGGTCCGAGATGTGCTTCACCACGCTCAGGTCGTGAGCAATGAAGATCATCGACAGGCCGAGGTCGCGCTGGAGTTCCTTGAGCAGGTTCACCACCTGCGCCTGAACCGACACGTCGAGCGCCGAAACAGGTTCGTCGCAGATCAGCAGACGCGGCTTCACGATCAGCGCGCGGGCAATGCCGATGCGCTGACACTGACCACCCGAAAATTCGTGCGGGTAGCGGTTCACGAGGTTCGGCAGAAGGCCGACGCGCTCCATCATCGCTTGGACGCGCTTGAGCACTTCCTTGCGGGACAGCGAACTGTCGTGTGTGACGAGCGGCTCGGCGATGATGTCACCGACGGTCATGCGCGGGTTCAGAGCGGCCAGCGGGTCTTGGAAGACCATCTGGATTTCGCTGCCAAGCTTACGGCGTTGACCGCCAGCGAGCCCTGCGAGCTCCTGCCCTTCGAACTTCACCGAACCGCCCGAAATCGGCGCAAGGCCGATGATCGCGCGGGCAGCGGTCGACTTACCCGAACCGGACTCGCCAACGAGGCCGAGGCACTCGCCTTCCATGACGTCGAAGCTCATGCCGCCAACGGCGTGCAGCTTGCGCGGCGGCGTCCACGGCCATGCGCCCGGTTTCGGGACGTCGAAGGTGACGCGTAGATCGCTAACGTTCAGAATAGCTTTGGACATTATGCTACCTCCTGAAGGTCTGCGTGGCAGGCACGGCAATGGCCGATCTCTTCGCGCAGTACCGGACGGTCGGTCCAGCAACGCTCTTTGACGATCGAACAACGCGGGCTGAACGGGCATCCGGCGGGAAGGCGCGACATGTCTGGCGGCTCCCCTGCGATGGTCTGAAGGACTTCTTCTTCACGGTCGAAGCGCGGAACGGCCTTGAGCAGTCCCTTGGTGTAGGGGTGCGTCGGGCGTTCGAACAGATCGGAGGTCGTCGCCTGCTCCATGACCTGACCGCCGTACATGACGAGGGTGCGGTCACAGAAACCGGCCACTACGCCGAGGTCGTGCGTGATGAGGATCACACCGGTCCCGAAGTCGCGGCGGATGTCACCGAACAGGTCCATGATCTGCGCCTGAACCGTCACGTCGAGAGCCGTAGTTGGCTCGTCGGCGATGAGCAGCTGCGGACGGCAAAGCAGCGCCATCGCGATCATGATACGCTGACGCATACCGCCCGAAAACTCGTGCGGGTACATCGTCACGCGGGCCTTCGCATCGGGGATGCGAACGGCGTCGAGCATACGCGCGGCCTCGGCCACGGCTTCCTTCTTGGACATGCCTTCGTGCAGGGTCAGCACTTCGGCCATCTGGTCCGAAATCCGCATGTACGGATTGAGCGAGGTCATCGGATCCTGGAAAATCATGGCGATCTCGCGGCTGCGGATCTGGTTGAGCTCGCTCGGACGCATGGTCAGAAGGTTCTTGCCCTTGTAGAGCGCTTCACCTTCGGCCGAACCGTTACGGGCCAGAAGGCCCATTGCGGCGAATGCGGTCTGGCTTTTGCCGGAACCGGACTCGCCTACGATCGCCAGCGTTTCGCCTTCGTTGACCGAGAACGAAACACCGTTGACCGCGTTGACGATACCGTCGCCTGTGCGGAACTTGACCTTGAGGTCATTGACTTGAAGTAGGGTCATGTCAGCGATCCTTCGGGTCGAGAGCGTCACGCAGGCCATCGCCTACAAAGAAGAAGGCGTAGAGCGTAATCAGGAAGAAGAAGAGCGGGAACGCGAGCATCCAGTATGTGCCGTAGTTCAGCTGGCTCGCACCATCCGAAATCAGAGCACCAAGCGACGTCTGGGGTTCCTGCACACCAAGACCGAGGAAGCTGATGAAGCTTTCGGTAATGATGAGTTCGGGGACCAGAAGGGTCGCGTAGACCACGACGATACCGGCGAGGTTCGGAATGATGTGACGCAGAATGATCTTGAGCGGACGAACACCGCTGGCAATCGCTGCTTCCACGAATTCCTTGTTCTTGATGGTCAGCGTCTGGCCACGGGCGATACGCGCCATGTTCAGCCACGACATCAGGCCGATACCGACAAACAGCATTGTCGGCGAACGTCCGAAGATCACCAGAAGAAGGATGATCACGAACATGAACGGGATCGCCAGCAGGATGTCGACGATACGCATCATGATGTTGTCGACACGGCCACCGAAGTAGCCAGAGATCGCGCCGTAAAGCGTACCGACAACGACCGCCACGATACTGCCGACGACGCCGACGAGGATCGAGATACGGGTACCCTGAACGACGCGCACGTAGAGGTCGCGTCCTTCTTTTTCGAGACCGAAGTAGTGCTGGTTCTCCATCGACGGAACGCCGAGTTCCTTGATGTTGCCGCGAAGCATGAAGTCCACGTAGTCGGGCTCATGCGGGCTGAGGATCTGGCCGAAAATCGCGAAGAGGAAGATCATCACGAGAACGACGAGAGAGATGACAGCAGCCCGGTTTGCGGCAAAGCGGCCGACTGCGTCGCGCCAAAGGCTGCGGCCTTTGACTTCAGCACGCTGGGGAAGATCCCCCAGCTGCTCGGGCGAGGTGCGGGATGTTAGCATTCCTGCCTCCTCAATAACGGATTTTCGGGTCGATCCATGCGTAAAGCAGGTCGACGACGAGGTTGAAGACAATCGTCAGCACACCCATCAGGATCGTGATGCCCATCATGACCGAGTAGTCGCGGTTAAAGGCTGCGTTCACGAAGAACTGGCCGATACCGCCGGTCGAGAAGTAGCTATCAACGATAACCGAGCCGGTGATCATCATCACGAAAGCCGGTCCAAGGTACGACAGCACAGGCAGGATCGCCGGCTTGAGTGCGTGACGGAAGATGATGCGCTTCATCGGCAGGCCCTTTGCGCGGGCGGTGCGGATGAAACCTGCGTTAAGCACTTCGAGCATCGATGAACGCGTGATGCGAGCGATGGACGCCATGTAGGACGTCGACAGCGCGATCACGGGCATAACGACAAACTGCCATTCACCACCGTTCCAGCCGCCGCCAGGCAGCCAGCCGAGCCACAGCGTGAAGACCAGCACCAGAACCGGCGCCATGACGAAGTTCGGCAGCGACTGGGCGCCGATCGAAACGCCAACGGCGAAATAGTCGAGGATGCTGTTGTGCTTTACCGCAGCAGCGATACCCAGCGAAACGCCGACGATCACGGCCACGACGAACGACCAGAAGCCGTAGGTCAGCGTGACGGGGAAGCCTTGGGTGATGATGTCCGACACGGTCCGGTCGCGGTATTTGAACGACGGTCCGAAGTCGAAGTGGAACACAATATTTACGATGTAGTCGTAGATCTGCTTCCAGTAGGGCTGATCCAGACCGTAACGGGCCTCGATGTTTTCGAGCACGTTCGGGGGCAGTGGGCGTTCAGCGTTGAACGGGCCACCCGGCGCGGCAAACATCAGGATGTATGAGAGAACGACCAATATGAGAATGGTCGGAATAGCCACCGCTAAACGGCGGATAATGAAGGCGAACATTCGGTCCTCGCGCTTCGCTTAAACTAGGGCGCACCCCCCAACAGGTGGGAGGTGCGCGGTTTCGGTTCTACGTTGAGGAATTACTCTTCCGCTACGCGATAAAGCTGACGCGAGTACCAGGTCTGCTGAACGTTATCCAGCGGCCACCCCTTGATCGTGTCGTCGAGCATGAATGCAGCGGCGTAGTGGTAGATCGGGATAACCGGAGCTTCTTCGTCAACGATTTCTTCGATGCGAGTGTAGTTCTCGGTCGGATCTTCCATGGTCTTGGCTTCTGCGAGCAGCGAGTCGACTTCTTCGTTCATGTAAGCCGCATCGTTGTAGCCCGAGGACGACGCCATCAGGTCGAGGAAGGTCGACGCTTCGTTGTAGTCACCACACCAGCCGGCGCGCGAAACTTCGAAGTCACCGTTGCCGCGTGCTTCGAGGAAGGTCTGCCATTCCATGTTGCCAAGGGTGGTTTCGATGCCGAGCGTCTGCTTCCACATCTGGCTGATGGCGATAGCGATGGTCTTGTGGGCTTCCGAAGTGTTGTAGAGGATCTCTACGGTCAGCGGATTGTCCGAACCATAACCTGCTTCTTCGAGCAGCGCCTTGGCCTTCTCGTTACGCTCTTCCTGAGTCATCGAAGCAGCTTCAACTTCCGGAACTTCGAAGCCAGCGGTTGCACCCGGAGTGAAGGTGTAAGCCGGGATCTGGCCAGCGCCGAGAACGTTCTCGGTGATGATGTCGCGGTCAACTGCGAGGCTCAGAGCCTGACGGACGCGAACGTCCTGTGCCCATTCCGGAGCGTCGTCACGCAGGTTGAAGTTGTAGTAGTAGGTGCAGAGTTCCGGAACCGAAACGGCCTGCTCGGGGTATTCCTGCGACAGCGACGGGTACTGACCGGTCGGGATGGTCTCGGTCTTGTCGATCTCGCCAGCCTGCCAACGAGTCAGAGCCTGGTTTTCGTCGTTGACGACCAGACGGACGACTTCGGTCAGGTGTACGTTTTCTGCGTCCCAGTAGGTGTCCGACTTCACGCGAACCATACGCTCCTGCGGAGTGTACTCGGTCAGAACGTAAGCGCCGTTACCAACGAAGGTTTCCGGGTTCATCCACGATGCGCCGACTTCTTCGACAACGTGCTCGGGAACCGGGAAGGTGGTGGTGTGCGTAACCATTTCCGGGAAGTACGGCAGCGGCTGCGACAGGTGCACAACGAGGGTGTGGTCGTCGGTTGCTTCGACACCGAGAGTGTCTGCTTCAGCTTCGCCAGCGATGATGGACGATGCGTTCTCGACCGACATCAGCTCCATGTACCAAGCGTAGGGCGATGCGGTTTCGGGGTTCGCAACGCGCTTCCATGCGTAGACGAAGTCGCTGGCGGTAACCGGCTCGCCGTCCGACCATACAGCGTCGTCACGGAGGTGGAAGGTGTAGGTCAGCTTGTCGTCCGACACGTCGTACGAGGTCGCAACGCCAGGGATCGGGTTACCTTCGGCGTCCTGGTTCATCAGACCTTCGAAGAGATCGCGAACAACAGCCGAACCTTCGACGTCTTCAACGAGACCCGGGTCGATCGAGGGCGAGTCGTCGATGGTCTGATAGGTGAAGGTCTGGTTGTCGGAAAGCATCATGCCGTCGACCATGTGGTCGTCAGCGAATGCCATGCCAGCAGCGAAAACCAGAGCGGTCGCGGCCGAGGCGTTAAGAACGGTTTTGAGTTTCATAAAGAATGTCTCCCTGTTTCTGCGGTATACCGCATGTTGGGCCCCGCCAATTTTTTAGGCGGAATGGCCGGATACTTTTGACCAAACGGTCCGTTGGCAAGAGCAGAAATGCGATAATGCCGTAGCGTAATGCGACTTTGGTATAGGCATTGTTCAAAAAAGTATCGCCGCGTCTGCCAATGGTTGAATAGTAGCTATTGGTAATCACATTCCAATAGTACGTCACAGAGTTTTCGGGAAATTCCGCCAACCTGACCCACATCAAGTCATGCGGCGCCCGATACGTGCATGTGTCTGCAGCAGCCGCGTCGCAAAACGAGGGGTTCGTGGGCAGAAAATGCATTTGATTAACAAGACGTTCGACGAGATCGAGGTCGGCATGACCGCCGAATTCCGCCGGTTGGTCACTCCCGACGATCTTTACGTATTCGCCAATGTTTCCGGTAATTATAACCCGATGCACCTGCCAAAACTGGACGGTGACGGGGATGGAAATCCGGAAAGTGTTGCCCCCGGAATGTATGTGGCGTCGATGATCTCTGCGGTGCTGGGAACGTCCCTTCCCGGACCCGGAACGGTCTACAAAAAGCAGACTTTGGACTTCATTGACCGCGTTCATGCTGGCGAAGAATTGATCTGTCAGGTCACCGTTACGGACAAGAACGCGGACGGGACTGTGGGTTTTTCCACAGAAATCCGGCGCGCTGAGGACGGCGTGACCGTCCTGAAAGGCACCGCGCTGGTACAAGCTCCGGTTAATCGATTCGACCGTGACGATGTGGATGTCCCCCGTCTGGTCGTTGAACGGCACCGCCATTTCGACGCTCTCGTCGCGCGCGCACGCCCCCTGCCCGACCTGCCCACCGCTGTCGTTTGCCCCGAAGAACCCAAATCGCTTGGCGGCGCACTTCTGGCTTACCGTGAGGGCATCATCATCCCGATCCTGATCGGCGACCCCGAAAAGATCGTTCAAGCCGCCGCTGAACTGGGCCAAAGCCTCGATGGGATCGAGGTTCTCCCTGCTGAACACCACAATGCCGGCGCGGTCGCCTGTCAGCTTGTCCACGAAGGCCGCGCGAGCGCGGTCATGAAGGGGCATCTTCATACCGACGAACTGCTACGCCCGATGCTGGACAAGCAGACGGGCCTACGCATCGGCAAGCGCTTCACCCATGTGTTCGTCATGGATGTGCCCGGAATGCCCGAGCCTGTCATGGTCACAGATGCGGCCATCAACATTGCGCCCGACCTGCAAACAAAGGTCGACATTGTGCAGAACGCCATCGACCTCGCGATTTCCATTGGTCAGGAAACGCCTCGGGTCGGCGTTCTGTCCGCGGTCGAGACTGTGAACCCCGCAATCCCGTCGTCGATCGACGGTGCGCTGCTATCGAAGATGGCAGAGCGCGGACAGATTACGGGCGGCCTCGTCGACGGTCCTCTCGCGATGGACAACGCTGTCGATATCGGCGCTGCTCGGACGAAAGGCCTGAAAGGCGATGTGGCGGGGCACGCCAACATCCTTGTGGTGCCCGACATCGACGCGGGCAACATGCTGGCCAAGCAGCTTGCCTTTATCAGTCACGCCGAGGGGGCCGGCCTCGTCCTCGGTGCGCGCGTTCCGGTCATCCTCAACAGCCGCGCGGACAGTTCGATGTCGCGCCTCGCGTCCTGCGCTGTCGCGGCGCTTCACCATGCACGGATGAACGGCATCAAACCCGAGGTGCTGGTATGAGCGCGATCCTGACGCTGAATGCGGGGTCTTCGTCGCTCAAGTTTTCGGTCTACGAGATGGAGAGCGATACGCCCCTCGTCACAGGCAAGGTGGATAGCATCGGCCCGAACGGCGTGCTGTCGCTTAAAACGACGAGCGGAGCGATCACACCCGCTGATGGCAGCCTAGCCAACCACGCCGACGCCTTGGCGACCGTCCTGAAATCGCTCAAACCTACGCTGGAAAATCGCGAGATTGCCGTTGTCGGGCACCGCGTCGTCCATGGTGGCTTACACCACGACAAACCCGCGCTGATCGACGAGACGCTGATCGAAGAACTGAGCGCGCTCGAACCGTTTGCGCCGTTGCACCAGCCACATAACCTTGCTGGTATACGCGCCGCGCAAGCCGCGTTTCCGGAGGCCGCGCAGGTTGCCTGCTTCGACACCGCTTTCCACCGGCACCATCCCTATGTGAACGACACTTTCGCCTTGCCACGCAGCTACTACGACAAGGGTGTCCGCCGGTACGGATTTCACGGGCTGAGCTACGATTATATCTCGAGCAAGTTGGCAGAAGTTGCCCCGACGCTCTCGGCGGGCCGCGTTGCCATCGCGCATCTTGGAAACGGCGCGTCGATGTGCGCGGTGCACAACGGCAAATCAGTAGCTTCAACCATGGGCTTTTCGGCGCTCGACGGCCTGCCGATGGGCACACGTTGCGGGCAGCTTGATGCGGGCGTTGTCCTTTACCTCATGCAGCAGCAAGGCATGTCTGCCGACGAGATCGAGACGATGCTCTACACCCGCTCCGGCCTTCTCGGCCTATCGGGTATCTCCAACGACATGCGAACGCTTGAGCGCAGCGACGCATCAGAGGCCGCGCAGGCCATCGACTACTTTGTCTTCCGCGCCCAGCGCGAAGTCGGCGCGATGGCGGCAGCGATGGGCGGGATCGATGCGCTCGTATTTTCGGGCGGGATCGGTGAGAACTCGGCGACGATCCGTGCGCGCATCTGCGAACGGATGGCGTGGATGGGGATCGAAATCGACCACACCAGAAACGACAATAACGCTCAGGTCATCTCGTCCGAAATGGCCCGCACGACAGTGATGGTCATACCGACAAACGAAGAATTGGTGATCGCCCGCGCCGCGCGCGCCTTCGCTTAGAAGGTGCTCTGCACTTTGGTGTGGGTATGGGAATGCGGCTCGCCTTCGTTGTGGACGTGTCGCACCTCTGACTCCGTGACAGGCACCAGCCCGATCGACCCGTGCATCACGCCGCGCTCGAGGAACAGCGCGTCCGCATAACTCGCCACGTCGACAACGCGACCTTTCATCACCGCGACCTCCAGCGTCGTCGAATGATCGAGCGGCACCGACAGCGCGGCAACGGTCTGGTCGTGACGGTCCAGACGGCTTTGCGGGACGCGGGCGGCGAGGTTGCGCACGGACAGATCGACAGCGCAGCTCACCACGCCGTAGCACCGCGCATCACTTGGCGCATCGGGACGCTGCGCAAGGCCGCTCCGGATCAGATCGCGGATCGCTTCGGAACGGTTGGCAGCCCCGCTTTGCGCCATATAGGCGTCGAGCTCTTCTGCCAGTTCGTCGTCAAGCGTGATCGTAGTCCGCTGCATTTTCTGCTCCTGAGTTCCTATACCCAGCGATACCCGATCACACTTCGCAAAGAAAGTTCTGCGGTGGGTTGCAGTTAGAAGCGCGTATGATATTTCTTCGGTAATTTCATACGGGGCATTTATGCGACTTCAGGCGATCATCATTTCCGCCATTCTGGCGACACCCGCAGCGGCACACTTTCAGGAAATCATTCCGTCCGATGACGTAATGACCAGTGTGGGCAATGTGACGTTGGACCTGAGCTTTACCCACCCGTTCGAAGGTGGCCCGATGATGCCCATCGAGAAGCCGGTGCAAGTCGGGATGATCCGTGGCGATCAAGTTGCGGACCTGACGGGCCAGCTTGAGGAAGTCGCAAGCGGCCAGTGGTCCGTTACCCAGACACTGAATGAACCGGGCACCGCGCTTTTTTATGTCGTTCCGCAGCCCTACTGGGAACCGGCCGAAGGCAAGTTCATTGTCCATTACGCCAAATCCATCGTCGATGTCGGTCCGACCGGTGAAGGCTGGGATACGGAAGTCGGCCTGCCGGTCGAGATCATGCCGCTGACACGCCCGAGCGGCCTTTGGGCAGGCAACAGCTTTACCGGTGTGGTGTTGCAGGACGGAGAGCCCGCGCCTTTTGCCGAGATCGAAGTCGAGTTCGTGAATGACGGCTCGATTGCCGCTCCGAATGACGCGTTCATCACTCAGGTCCTTAAAGCGGACGCCAACGGCACCTTCACCTACGCCATGCCGTTCGCGGGTTGGTACGGCTTTGCCGCGCTGATCGAAGGGCCGGACTCCATGACCTCGCCTGACGGTGACGACGTCCCCGTCGAACTTGGCGGGCTCATCTGGATCAAGACAACGGAGGCCGCAGAGTAATGGCTCATATCCCCGACGGCGTTCTTTCGGCTCCGGTTCTGATCGGCGGCGCTGTGCTTGCGGCAGGCGGGATTGTCTGGGCGCTGCGTAGCCTCGACGATGCGGCGATCCCAAAGGCGGGCATCATGGCGGCGGTGTTCTTTGCTGGATCGTTGCTGGCGGTTCCGATCGGGCCGAGCACCGTTCATCTGATCTTCGCGGGCCTGATGGGGATCCTGCTCGGGCCGGTGACTTTTGCGGCGGTGCTGGTGGCGCTTTTACTGCAAGCGTCGATGTTCGGCTTCGGCGGCATCACGACGCTTGGCATCAATACGTTCAACATTGCGGCCCCTGCCGTGCTGGCAGGTCTGATCGCGCGTCCGATCCTTGCGCGCACGATTTCCACGACGATGCGCAGCGTGGTTGCTGCGTGTGCGGGCGGCGGAGCCATTGCGGGCACCGCCCTACTGGTGTCGCTGTCCTTCGCGCTGTCAGGGTCCGAATACACGCCCATCGCGTCGGTGATGGCTGTCACTTACATTCCGCTCGGCATCGTTGAGGCGGCGATCACTGCGGCGACGATTGGCTTTCTATCGCGGGTCCAGCCCAGCGCGCTGCCTGCATGAAACGCTTCGCCCTCGCTCTGATCTTGCTCACGCTAGGGACTGCCGCGCAGGCCCACAAGCTCGGCGTATTCGCGACGGCAGAGGGCGACACGATTTCCGGCTACGGGTTCTTTGTCGGCGGCGGTAATCCGGCAAACGTCCCATGGACGGCGACGTCCAATGGCAACGAGATCGCGACCGGCGAGACGGATGACGAGGGACGGTTCTCTTTCAACCGTACGACCGACGCAGCCATTGAGGTCACGATAGACACCGAAGAGGGTCACATCTCCTCCGCTACCATCGAAGCAGCGACAGCTGAAACCGACATCAACGCCCAGATCGAGCGGGCAATCCAGCCGCTTCGCGAGGACATCCTGCGCCTCGAAAACCGTCTGCGGTTCATGGATATCCTGTCAGCGGTGTTCCTCATTATCGGGCTGACGGGTATGGCGCTTTGGGCGCGCGGGCGGAATAAATAGCGCGCCCGCTTGTCCACTGACGCACCATCAGGCACCTTACGGCAAACAATAAGCCGAGGCCCCATGTCGCGTCACATCTATATTCTGAACGGTCCGAACCTGAACCTGCTGGGCAAGCGCCAGCCCGAGATCTACGGGCATGACACTCTCGAAGACGTGGAGCGCAATTGTCGTGCTGTGCTGGCCGAGGGGTTCGATCTGTCGCTGCTCCAGTCGAACTGGGAAGGCCAGATCATCGACTGGATCCACGAGGCGCGCGAAAAAGCCTGCGGCATCGTCATCAACCCGGGTGCATTCACCCATACGTCGGTCGCGATCCTTGATGCACTGAACACGTTCGAAGGTCCGGTGATCGAGGTCCACATCTCCAACGTCCATCAACGCGAGAGCTTCCGCCACCACTCGTACGTGTCGTTGCGCGCAAACGGCGTGATCGCTGGCCTCGGGATCGAAGGCTACGAGGCGGCCACCCGCCGCATCTGCAGCATTGTTGGCGCTTGATCCAAACCACATGGCTACAAACGAAATGAGCCGCACCTTTCGGTGCGGCTCTTCTGTGTTCGGATAAGAAACACAGAGGGAGTAGATTACTCCGACAGAACGAACGGCGCAGTGTATGCGTCGACGTTGTCCGAAGTGATCAGGAGGCAGTCGAACAGCTGCTTTTCTTCTTCAACCAACTTCTCGCCGGTGTTGATGAAGTGGTCAGCCTGACGAACAGCTTCTTCTGCGAAAACAGCAACCGGCTGGAGAACGGTGTAAGCCAGTTCGCCTGCTTTGATCGCGTCAACTGCGTCCGGCGAGCCGTCGAAGCCGCCGACGATAACGCCGTCCATCTTGCCTGCTTCTTTCAGAGCAGCGATCGCACCGAGAGCCATTTCGTCGTTACCGGCGATGACTGCGGTGATGCCGTCGTTAGCTTGGATGAGCGACTGCATCTTGTTGAAGCCCTGGGTACGGTCCCAGTTTGCAACTTCTTCAGCCAGCTTGTTCAGGTCCGGGTACTGCGAGATTACGGTCTCGTAGCCGTTCGAACGAGTTGCAGCGTTGTTGTCCGACGGGTTGCCGAAGAATTCGACGTAATCGCCTTCGCCACCAGTCAGTTCAACCCACTGGATCGCACCCAGAGCAGCGCCCTGAGCGTTGTTCGAAACGAGCTGAGCCTGAGCCAGACCGGATTCGTTGATTTCAGCGTTCACGAGGAAGACGGGGATGCCTGCGTCGACAGCTTTGCGAACTGCACCAACCGAACCGTCAGCGTTTGCCGGATCGAGGATGATGGCAGCAGCGCCGTTGGTGATCGCGGTGTCGACGAGAGTCGACTCGGTGTTGGTGTCACCCTTGTGCGCAGCAACGGTTGCTTCGTAGCCGAGCTCTTCCGCGGTCGCCTTGGCGACTTCGCCTTCGGTGAACCAGTACGGGTTGGCCGGATCGTTGACGATGATCGAAATCAGGCCCTCAGCCGAAGCAGCACCCGCCATAAGCGGCATGACAGCGACAGCGGCGAGAAGTGCGCGTTTGGTGATTTTGGTCATTCTGGTGGTCTCCCATTGGGTTTTAGATGCCGATTTCCGGCGTTTGATCCTCGGGCGGGGTCTCCTCTCCCCGCGCCGTGGAATTCGGTTTCGATCAGCGGCGTTTCGCTCCGCCGTACTGGATCGAGTTGAGGAGCACGGCGAGCACGATGACTGCACCGGTAAACACGGTCTGCCAGTAGGAGGACACGCCGATGATGACGAGGCCGTCCGACAGGAAGCCGATGACGAAGGCACCGAGCATAGTGCCGAGAATTCCGCCGCGGCCGCCGGTAAGCGCCGCACCACCGATCACAACCGCAGCAATCGCCGTCAGTTCGTAGGTGGTACCAGCGGTCGGGCCGGCCGAGGTCAGCTGCGAGCTCAGAACCAGGCCTGCGATGGAGGCGCAGATACCCGAGAGCACGTAGACGGTGATCTTCACGCGAGCTGTCGGAACACCCGAAAGTTCAGCGGCGCGTTCGTTACCACCGGAGGAATAGAGCCAGCGACCGAAGGCGGTGCGGGTCAGAACCAGACCCGTCAGAACCGCGACAATCGCGAGGATGATGACGCCGACGGGGACGTTGGCGATACGGTTGAAGCCCAGCCAGTCGAAGCCGGTGTTACCCAGTTCGGCTCTGCCGCCGAGGTTGTTGTAGGTCAGGCCGTTGGTCATCAAAAGCGCTGCACCGCGTGCCACGTAGAGCGAACCGAGGGTCGCAACGAAGGCAGGCACGTTGAAGCGCGAGATCAGGATGCCGTTGATGAAGCCGACGAACGCACCGAGCGCGAGCGTCAGGATCACGACCGCCCAGACCGGCGGATAAAGGATGACGCCCATCGATTCCAGCTCGACGCCCTGCATCAGCCAACCGGCGAAGACGCCCGACAGACCCAGAACCGAACCGACCGAAAGGTCGATGCCGCCGTTCAGGATCACCAGCAGCATGCCGATGGCCAGCAGACCGAAGATGGCCACGTGGTTCGACATGATGAGGAAGTTGTTGAGCGAGAAATAGTTGTCCGAAAGGAACGAGAAAATCGCAATGATGGCAATCAGGGCAAAGAAAGCACGACCTTCAAGAAGCATCTTGCCGATGCTGACGTTGCTCTTCTTTCCCGGCGCATTTGCAGAGGCAGTGGTATCCGCCATGGTGTGGACTCCTTGCAGTCTATCAGGCGACCAATGACTCGCCCGAGGCGGCCATGATTGCTTCTTTTGTTGTGTCGTGGCTGAATTCGGCCGAAATCTGACCGCGGCGCATCACGATGATACGGTGCGCGATGGACAGGCATTCGGTGACTTCAGAAGTGGTGTAGACGACGGCGAGACCCTGTTTGGCCCGCTCCGCCAGCAGTTTGAAAACTTCGGCCTTCGCACCGATGTCGATACCGCGGCTCGGTTCATCGAGCATAATCACGGTCGGATCAGTGACGAGCATCTTGCCAATAACGACCTTCTGCTGGTTGCCGCCCGACAGCGAGCCAATCGCAGCGTGGGGACCATCGGTTTTGACGGTCACGTCGCGGATCGAGTCTTCGATGATCTGGTCTTCGGCCTTGTGGTTCGTGAAAAGGCCCTTGGTGAAGTTGCCGATGGACGACAGCGACAGGTTCTTGCCCACGGTCATGGTCTGGACGAGGCCGTCGCGCTGACGATCTTCGGGGACCAGAACGAGACCCGCGTTAATGCGCTCTGCGATGCTGAGGCCCGAAATGTCGTGACCATGCAGTTTGACGCTGCCTTCGGTGTTCTTCAGGCGGCCTGCGGCACATTCCATAAGTTCCGTCCGACCGGCCCCCATGAGGCCATAGATACAGACGATCTCGCCCGCTTTGACTTCGAGGTTCATGTGGTCGACCGCGAGGCCGGCACCGGTGTGCGACGGAACGCAGAGGTTTTCGATCGACAGGGCCGGAGCGCCGAATTCGTAACCCTGCGGCGGGGAGCCGAGGTCGAAGTTTTCGCCAACCATGTTGAAGACGATCCACTCGAGGTCGATTTCGCTGCGCGGTGCATAGGCGGTCATGTTGCCGTCGCGCAGAACCACAGCGTGGTCGGTAATGGTGAGCGCCTCTTCGAGGTGGTGCGAGATGTAAACGATCGAAACGCCGCGCGCCTTGAGGTCATGGATGACCTTGAACAGCACTTCGACTTCCGAAGCGGACAGTGCCGAGGTCGGCTCGTCCATGATCAGGATACGTGCATCGACGGACAGCGCGCGCGCGATCTCGACGATCTGCTGCTGACCGAGGCGCAGGTCCTCGACCTTGGCCAGAGGATCGATGTCCTCTTCCAGTTCTTCGAGCAATTTGCGGGTCTGGCGCTCTTCTTCTGCGAAATCGACGCCGAATTTGCCGCGGATTTCACGGCCCATGAAGATGTTGTCACGCACGGTCATGTTCGGTGCGAGCGACAGCTCTTGGTGGATGATGCAGATACCGCGCTCTTGCGCATCCGTAGTCGAGTCCAGCTCGACAGGTTCGCCATCGAGGATGATGGTGCCCGTGGACGGCTTCTGAACGCCCGACAGGATCTTCATCAGCGTGGATTTACCGGCGCCGTTCTCACCGAACAGCGTGGTCACTTGACCGCGGTGGACGTCGAAGTTCACGCCCTTCAGTGCACGAACGGCACCAAAGGACTTGGTCACGTCACGCGCAGCGAGCACAACCTGGCTCTCCGGCTTTGCGTGCGGCGCTTCGTTGTGGATCGGAGCCTGCATTACTGCACCTCGAGAGCGACCGGCGTGATCAGCCAGTTCTTCGGGTTGATGAGAGTGAATGCGCCGGTGACTTCGACGGTCTTGCCGGTCAGGTTCTCGCGGTCGAGATCCGAAAGAGCTTCGGCAGCCATCGCACGGTTAATACCCGAGCCAGCGTCCTGATATTCGATCTGGTTGGTAAACTCACCGAAAACAATATCACCCGGCATATCGCGCAGGTCGGTGCCGTTGATCGCCGGGCCGGTCTGGACACGGATACGGACACCTTCCGGCATACCGTCGACGTTCAGGTCATAGATGCCCGAGCGGCCTTCGCCCAGAGTACCGGTCGCCGTGACGGGCATGATGCCACCAATCGCGGTCTTAGTGCCGTATGCTTCGATCGCAGCGTTTTTGTCTGCAGCCAGCTCGTTGGCCAAGGTCACGGCATCGGGTGCGCGTTCAACAATAAGGTCGCGGATGCGGGGGAACTGTTCGGCACCGTAGCTGTCCGGATTGAAGGCCTGTGCGCGGCCGTCTTCTTCGGAACCGATCTGCACAACTTTGGTATCAATCGCGATTGCGCCGATGACAACAACAGCGACAAGCGGAAGCAGCCAGCTTGTCATCGGCTTCTTCGGTTTGACCTGCTTGCTAGTGTCCATCATGGCCATACTAATGAGCCCCCTTCCATGCCGCGCACCAACAACGGCCCGCAGCGTTATCCACTTGCGCGATAGTCGCGCACTACGTTCGTGGAACAATCCGACCTATGCGGATGAGCCACCTAAAATTTTCGGAGATAACCGCGAACTGGCCGCGACTTATGTCCTCCCCTGAATTTCCGCCAGCACGATCCTCCATCGATTCTGCTAACGAAAACATTGCATTGCAGCCAACCGACTGCTCGCCTTTCATCAAACCATATGTGAAAAAAATTACGTTGTCTGCAAAAAAATTCGGACGACTGGAATTTTTTGTGTTACCAACATTTCCAGAAAGACGCGGATTTTCGGCTTGTGTGAGGACAACCGACGCCGCGCTTGGGCGAATACGGATTACCCGTATCTATAGAATAGGACGCCCGAGCAACCGAGGAGGAGTGGAGGCCGCGAATCATCCTGTGGCCACCACAGAAGGAGGACAAATTGAGCGTGAAACGCGACATCATCGTCGGCATCGACGCTGGTACGTCTGTGATCAAAGCCGTGGCTTTCGATCTTGCAGGGAACCAGATCGCGGCTTCTGCCGTCCGTAACAAATACACAATGGGTGCCGATGGTTCGGCGACCCAATCGCTGGGTCAGACGTGGGACGACTGCGCCACTGCGCTGCGCGGCCTCACCGGCAAAATCGAAGAATTCTCCGAGCGCGTCGCCGCCGTTGCCGTCACCGCCCAAGGCGATGGCACCTGGCTGATCGACGACGCAGGCAAGCCCGTTTGTGACGCTTGGCTTTGGCTCGATGCCCGAGCGGCCCCGACGGTCGAAGCGATTGCCGACGGTCCGACCGAACGCGCCCGCTTCGAGGCGACAGGCACCGGCCTGAACACCTGCCAGCAGGGTTCGCAGCTGGCACATATGGATCGACACCACCCCGAAATTCTGGACCGCACCGCGACGGCATTCCACTGCAAGGACTGGCTTTTCTTCAACCTGACCGGTGTTCGGGCGACTGACCCATCGGAGGCCAGCTTCACATTTGGCGATTTCCGCAACCGCGAATACAGCGACACCGTGATCGAGGCTCTTGGCCTGTCCCACCGCCGCGATCTACTGCCGCAAATCGTCGACGGCGCACAGCAGACGTTCCCGCTGTCAGCCAGCGCGGCAGAGGAAACCGGTCTGCCTGAAGGCACGCCCGTTTCGCTGGGTTACGTCGATATGGTGATGACCGCTCTCGGCGCTGGTGTGCATACCGCTGGCACCGCCGGCGCTGCCTGTTCGACCATCGGCTCCACCGGCGTTCATATGCGCTCGGTCGACTCGAGTGACGTTCACTTGAACGCCGAGGGCACGGGATACGTCATCTGTCTGCCGATCCCTGATCGCGTCACGCAGGTGCAGACCAACATGGCCGCGACGCTTAACCTCGATTGGGCGCTGGCAATGGCCGAAGATCTGATCGCGGAAATGGGCGAGCGCCCTTCGCATTCGGACCTCGTGGCCCGCATCGACAACTGGATGGCGAAATCCCAAGCTGGGCGTCTGGTTTACCATCCCTACATTTCCGAAGCTGGCGAACGCGGCCCGTTTGTGGACGCCGACGCTCGTGCGAGCTTCATTGGCCTGAACGCTGGTCATCGCTTCCCCGACATCGTTCGCGCGGTGATCGAGAGCCTCGGCATGGCGGCGCGTGATTGCTACAGCGCGATGGGCGAGATGCCGACCGAGCTTCGCCTCACCGGCGGCGCGGCACGTTCCGCATCGCTGCGGGCCGTGTTGGCAGCTGCTCTCAACACCCCCGTCCGCGTATCGTTCCGCGAAGAAGCGGGCGCCGCTGGTTGCGCCATGATGGCTGCTGTTGCGATCGGCGCCTACTCGTCGATGGAAGACTGCATCGCGGAATGGACTACGCCGCTGCTGGGCGAAGCCGAGCAGCCCGACCAGTCGCTGGTCGAAACATACAACACTCTTTTTGAAACCTATCGCCAGTCGCGCGAAGCGCTCGAACCGGTCTGGCACCGGCTCGCTGCTCAGCGTGACGCAAAGGCTTAATCCTCCAAAGCGTGGCCATCCGGCCCGTGTCGAAAGGCAATAAAATGACCGTTATTCAGGAAGTAGATCTTTTTGTCATCGGCGGCGGCATCAACGGTGCCGGTTTTGCGCGCGACGCTGCAGGTCGCGGACTGAAAGTCGCCATGTGTGAAAAGGACGACCTCGCCGAAGGTACGTCGTCGCGCTCGGGCAAGCTCGTCCACGGTGGCCTTCGCTACCTCGAATATTACGAATTCCGTCTTGTCCGCGAAGCGCTGATCGAACGCGAAGTGCTACTGAACGCCGCGCCGCACATTATTTGGCCGCTGCGGTTCGTGCTGCCGCATTCGCCACAGGACCGTCCGGCATGGCTCGTTCGTCTCGGCCTGTTCATGTACGATCACCTCGGCGGCCGTAAGAAACTGCCGGGCACCCGCACGCTGAACCTTCGCCGCGATCCCGAAGGCGCGCCGATCATGGATCAGTACAAGCGCGGCTTTGAATATTCGGATTGCTGGGTGGATGACGCTCGCCTCGTGACGCTGAATGCTCTGGACGCAGCGCAGCGCGGCGCAACGATCCTTACCCGCTCGCCCGCAGTCACCGCACGCCGCGAAGACGGCAAGTGGCACGTCACCACGCAAAACACCGTGACCGGCGAGAAGCGTGAATTCATCGCCAAGGTTCTGGTCAACGCTGCCGGTCCGTGGGTGACCGACGTTCTCACTCGCGTTGCTGGTGCCAATTCCAGCCGTAACGTCCGCCTCGTCAAAGGCTCGCACATCATCGTCAAGAAGTTCTGGGAAGGCCCGCACAGCTACCTTGTCCAGAACCACGACAAGCGCGTGATCTTCATCAACGCCTACGAAGGCGACAAGGCTCTGATCGGCACGACTGACATCGCTTACGAAGGCCGCGCTGAAGACGTGACCTGTGAAGATCGCGAAATCGAATACCTGCTGGATTGCGTGAACCGCTACTTCAAGGAAAAGCTCCGCAAGGAAGACGTGCTGGAGACCTTCTCGGGCGTGCGTCCGCTATTCGATGACGGCAAGGGCAACCCCTCTGCCGTGACCCGCGACTACGTGTTCGACCTCGACGAGACTGGCGGCGCACCGCTGCTGAACATCTTCGGCGGCAAGATCACCACGTTCCGCGAACTGGCCGAGCGCGGTATGCACCGCATCGCCAAGTTCTTCCCGAATATGAAGGGCGACTGGACTGCTGACGCCGTCCTTCCTGGCGGCGACATGGAAAACGCCGACTACGATCTGTTCCGCGAGACTATCAAAGCGAAATACCCGTGGATGCCGCGCGAACTGCGCGAATACTACGGTCGCCGCTACGGTACGCTGGTCGACAAGATCGTCGGTAGCGCCACGTCGCTCGATGGCTTGGGCCGTCACTTCGGTGGCTTCCTCTATGAGGCCGAAGCCCGTTACCTCGTGGCCAATGAATGGGCCATGACCGCCGAGGATATCCTCTGGCGCCGCACCAAACATCGACTGAACCTCTCGGATGCCCAGCAGGCTGCGTTCGAGGAGTGGTTCGTCTCCAACTCTGCCGAGGCCGCATAAATGGCACTTTCCCTCTCTCTCAATACCAATCCGTTGGTAAACCGTTTTGCGGACCCGGCAGACCTTATCGAGACCACGGCGCGCGACCTGCGCATCCGTGATCTTCAGCTGACACACGAGTTCATCAATCCCAGCTGGCAGGCTCCGGTGATCCGCCGCCTGACCCGCGAGATGGACCTTGCCTGTCAGCGCACCGGCGTGCGTTGTACGTCCGGCATGACCGGCCCTTACGGCCGTCTGAACCACTTCGGCCACCCCGATCCCGATGTGCGCCAGTACTACGTCGACTGGTTCAAGACCTTCGCCGACATCATCGGTGATCTCGGCGGCAAATCGGTCGGCACTCAATTCGCGATCTTCACCTACAAGGACTACGACGATCCCGCCCGCCGCGAAGAGCTGATCAACATCGCCATCGATTGCTGGGCCGAAGTTGCCGAGCACGCGAAAGGCGCTGGCCTCGACTATGTCTACTGGGAGCCGATGTCGGTAGGCCGCGAATTCGGTGAAACGATTGCCGAGTGCATGAAGCTTCAGGACCGTCTGACCGCAGCGGATATGGCGATCCCGATGTGGATGATGGCCGATATCGACCACGGTGACGTCACCTCGTCCAACCCCGACGATACCGATCCCTATGCGTGGGCTCGCGCTGTGCCGAAGGTCAGCCCGATCATCCACATCAAACAGTCGATGATGGACAAATCCGGCCACCGTCCGTTCACCGCAGAGTTCAACGCCAAAGGCGCTATCCAGCCCGAGCCGCTGCTGAAGGCATTTGCCGAAGGCGGTGCCGTCGATAACGAAATCTGCCTTGAGCTGTCCTTCAAGGAACGCGAGCCGAACGACCGTCAGGTCATTCCCGCCATCGCGGAAAGCATTGCATTCTGGGCCCCGCACATCGACACAGGTGCAGACGACCTCAAGATCTGACGGACACATATGGACATCCCAGCTTTCGCCTTCGCTACTGCTAACGAAATCGTCTTCGGGCGGGGCAAGGCGCGGCAAGCTCCTCCACGGATCGCCTCATTGGGGCGGTCCGTTTTTGTTGTGACGGGTGGAAATACGGCGCGGAGCGAATGGCTTCTTGATGCGCTGGTGGCTGAGGGCTGCGAGCTCCGGACATTTGCCGTGTCGAAAGAACCGGATGTCGACACCATCCTGCACGGTGTCGAGGCCGCCAAAGGATGCAATGTCGTTGTCGCCATCGGCGGCGGCGCCGTGATCGACGCAGGCAAAGCGATTGCCGCAATCGTGCCCGCAAGTCGCGATCTGATGGACCATCTCGAAGTCGTCGGGAAAGGTCTGCCGCTCGACAACCCGCCCCTGCCCTTTGTCGCGATGCCGACGACGTCGGGAACGGGCGCCGAAGTTACAAAAAACGCGGTCATCGACGTGCCCGAGCATAAGCGCAAAGTCAGTCTGCGCGACAATCGCATGCTTGCGGACATTGCCATCATTGACCCCGCACTGACGGACGATTGTCCCAAGGCGGTCACTCTGGCCTCCGGCCTTGATGCTATCACGCAGGTTATCGAGCCCTACATCTGCACGCGCGCGAACCCGATGACCGATGCGCTGTGCCGCGATGCGATTCCGCGCGGGCTGAAGGCAATCCAATTACTGATGGAACGCGAAGACACCGCTGCACGCGAAGACATGGCATTGGTCAGTCTATTCGGCGGATTGGCTTTGGCGAATGCTGGCCTCGGCGTTGTCCATGGTCTCGCGGGTCCATTGGGCGGACTGACGGGCGCGCCGCACGGTGCGATCTGCGGCGCTCTGCTGCCGCATGGGTTGGCCATGAACCTTAGCGCCGATCCGCAGAACTCGCGTATTGCCGAAGTCATCCGCTGGATTGCGGACGCGTTCGGCTCGACCGAAGATAACGCGCTCGCCGCACTCACCAATTGGTCACGGGAAAACGGCCTCAAGGGACTCGACGATATGGGCATCTCGCAGGACGTGCGTGAGGCGGCAGCAAAAGCTGCCGAAACATCGTCGTCAATGAAGGCCAATCCCGTACGACTTACGTATGAGCAATTGATAGCCCTTATGGAAAATGCGCGCTAAAGCAGTCTGACTAAGCGAACCGGAGGATACACAGTGATGGCCAAAGAACGTCAGATCTCGGACAACGAGCACAGCCTCGCGATCCGTGCCGCTTGGCTGCACTATGTCGGTGGCCTCACGCAGGCTGCAGTTGCCAAACGCCTCGGTGTGGCGTCGGTCAAAGCCCACCGCCTGATCTCCAAGGCCGTTGCCGAAGGCGCTGTCAAAGTGTCGATCGACGGCGACATCGTGGAGTGCATCGAGCTCGAAGAACAGCTCTGCAAAAAGTACAACCTCCAGAGCTGTGACATCGCGCCGGACCTCGGTGAAGACGGAATGCCGATCCGCGCCCTGTCGCTCGCCGGCGCGTCGCGCCTGCGCCGCTGGCTTGAAGCGGGCAAGCACGACATGATCGGTATCGGCCATGGACGGACGCTTGCCGCCGCAGTGCGCGCCATGCCGAATTTCGAAACCAAGGAATTGCGTTTCGTATCGCTGCTCGGCGGCCTGACGCGCAATTTCTCAGCCAACCCTCACGACGTCATGCATCTGCTGGCCGAGAAAACTGGCGCGCGTGCCTACGTCATGCCGGTACCGTTCTTTGCCAATACGGCGCACGACCGTCAGGTTCTGCTTTCGCAGAATGGCGTGCGCGAGGTGTTCGAGCTGGCTGAGAATTCATCGCTCAAGATTGTTGGCGTCGGTACGGTCGATACAGACACCCAGTTGGTCAATTCCGGCATGATCGAACAGGACGAAATTACCCAGATCGCAAATGCCGGAGCGGCGGGCGAACTTCTCGGCCACTTCTTTGCCGAAGACGGGTCTGTACTGGAAACGACCCTGACCTCTCGTACGCTCGCAGTGTCGATGGAGAAGGGCAAAACCGACCGCATTGTCGCGCTGGCCGGCGGCCCTTCGAAGGTCAAAGCGATCAGGGCTGTCCTGCGCTCCGGCCGCCTGTCCGGCCTCATCACCGACGAGCAGACCGCGCGGGCGCTGCTGTAAGCCTAACCTATCCAAATGATTTTCGGCCCGATTGGCGTTGCGTGATTGTAAGACGCTCGACTACGCTCCCCCTGTAACGAGGAGGACCGCTTACAATGACCGACCAACCTTTGGGCCTGCAAACTCTCGCTGTTCACGCAGGCGCTGAACCCGACCCCGCCACCGGCGCACGTCAGGTTCCGATTTATCAATCTACATCATACGTTTTCAAGGATGCCGATCACGCCGCGCGTTTGTTCAACCTCGAAGAGGTCGGCTACATCTATTCCCGACTGACGAACCCGACTGTGAATGCTCTCGCCGCTAGGGTTGCCGCCCTCGAAGGCGGCGCAGGAGCGGTCTGCTGTTCATCTGGCCATGCGGCGCAGATCATGGCGCTCTTCCCGCTGATGGGACCTGGCTGCAACGTTGTGTCCTCGTCGCGCCTCTATGGCGGTACGATCACGCAATTCAGCCAGACGATCCGCCGCTTCGGATGGGAGGCAAAGTTTGTCGACACAGACGACCTTCATGCCGTCAAAGCCGCGATCGACGAGAATACGCGCGCCATTTTCTGTGAAACCATCGCCAACCCTGGTGGCTACATCACCGACCTCGATGCAATGGCAAAAATTGCTGACGAGGCTGGCGTCCCACTGATCGTAGACAACACGACGGCCACTCCTTTCCTGTGCCGCCCGATCGAACACGGCGCGACGCTGGTCGTCCATTCGGCGACCAAGTACCTGACCGGCAATGGCACGGTCACCGGCGGCGTGGTCGTTGACTCCGGTAAATTCGACTGGTCCGCGTCGGACAAATTCCCGTCCCTCTCGCAGCCCGAACCTGCTTATCACGGCTTGAACTTCCATGGCGCTCTTGGAGCCATGGCCTTCACGTTTCACTCCATCGCTGTCGGCCTTCGCGATCTTGGCATGACGATGAACCCGCAGGGCGCACACTACACATTGATGGGCATCGAGACGCTCGGCCTGCGAATGGAGCGCCACGTCCAGAACGCAAAAGCAGTCGCCGAATGGCTCGAGAATGATCCTCGCGTGGAAGGTGTCACTTACGCTGGTCTGGCGAGCTCTCCCTCTTACGAGCGCGGCCAACGGATCGTCCCGAATGGCGCGGGTGCGCTGTTCACGGTCGCGGTCAAAGGCGGATACGATGCCTGCGTAAAGCTGGTGGACAGTTTGAAGCTGTTGAGCCACGTCGCAAATCTCGGCGACACACGTAGCCTCATCATCCACCCTGCCTCGACCACGCACCGCCAGCTGGAAGAAGAACAGCAAATCAAAGCTGGAGCTGGTCCGAACGTCGTGCGGATATCGATCGGGATCGAGGATGTTCAGGACATCATCGCGGATCTTGATCAGGGTTTGAGTGCTGCGACGGCCTGATTAACGTGCCTTTTGGGCCATCGGAATGGTGGCCCAAGGGGGAGAGTGGCGTCACACGCAAAGAGCCCCGCGGATTTCGGGGCGTTCTGTCGTATATCAAATGATTAGATTTGGTTGCGGGGGTAGGATTTGAACCTACGACCTTCAGGTTATGAGCCTGACGAGCTACCGGGCTGCTCCACCCCGCGTTGGGTGTGTAAACACTTATCCCTTTTTTAGCGAAGCTGCTTATGGGGATATTAGATTGATATGTTTAGAGAGAATTTGGTTCTTACTAGGTCTGGCGGTGACTTACTCTCCCACGTCTTAAGACGCAGTACCATCAGCGCAACGGCACTTAACGGCCGGGTTCGGAAAGGGACCGGGTGTTTTGCTCGTGCTATAGCCACCAGACCGAGAAAGAACCAAGATTTCCAAGTGAGGTACGTTTTTAGTATGTTTCTGAAGCGTTGCTGTTTCTGGAACAGATCAAGCCTATCGGACGATTAGTACCGGTCAACTGAATGCATTGCTGCACTTACATCTCCGGCCTATTGACGTGGTGGTCTACCACGGTCCTCAGGGATACCTTGTTTTGAGGGGGGCTTCCCGCTTAGATGCCTTCAGCGGTTATCCTGTCCGATCATAGCTACCCAGCACTGCCGTTGGCACGACAACTGGTCCACCAGTGGATCGTTCACCCCGGTCCTCTCGTACTAGGGGCAACTCCTCTCAAGTATCCTACACCCACGGAAGATAGGGACCGAACTGTCTCACGACGTTCTAAACCCAGCTCACGTACCTCTTTAAATGGCGAACAGCCATACCCTTGGGACCTGCTCCAGCCCCAGGATGAGATGAGCCGACATCGAGGTGCCAAACGATGCCGTCGATATGGACTCTTGGGCATCATCAGCCTGTTATCCCCAGCGTACCTTTTATCCGTTGAGCGATGGCCCTTCCACTCGGGACCACCGGATCACTATGGCCGACTTTCGTCTCTGCTCGACTTG
>NZ_JADBGB010000001.1:2420000-2530000 GCF_015220045.1 Marivivens aquimaris
CATGCTTTGACGAAGTCGTGGACGAACTTGTTGGTCAGATCATGCTGGCCGTAGACCTCTGCAAGTGCGCGCAGTTGGGAATTCGAACCGAACACCAGATCGACGCGAGTCGCGGTCCACTTCAGGTCGCCGCCCTCACGGGTGCGCCCCTCGAACAGGTTCTCGTCGCCATCGACCGGGTTCCAGACGATGCCCATGTCGAGCAGGTTCTTGAAGAAGTCGTTGGTCAGAGTACCCACGCTTTCAGTCAGCACACCCTTGGTCGTTTGACCGTGGTTGGCATCCAGCACGCGGAGGCCACCAACAAGCACGGTCATCTCTGGTGCCGAAAGCCCCAGAAGCTGGGCGCGATCCACAAGCAATTCCTCAGCCGAGACGCGGAAGTCAGCGGCAAGGTAGTTGCGGAAACCATCAGCCTTCGGCTCGAGCGGTTCGAACGACTCGGCGTCGGTCTGCTCCTGCGTCGCATCGGTGCGACCAACCGAAACCGGAACGGTCACATCAACGCCTGCCGCTTTCGCAGCCTGTTCGACAGCGGCAGCACCACCCAGAACGATCAGGTCGGCAATCGATACCTTCTTGTCGCCCTTCGCGTTGAACGCGGACTGCACGCTTTCGAGCGCCTTCAGAACACTGCCCAGTTGTTCGGGCTCGTTCACTTCCCAACCCTTCTGCGGTTCAAGACGGATACGGGCACCATTGGCACCGCCGCGCTTGTCCGAGTTGCGGAAGGTCGAGGCCGAGGACCAAGCGGTATAGATGAGTTCGCGCTGCGAAACGCCCGATGCGAGAATCTGCGCCTTGAGGTCAGCCACATCCGAATCGTCAATCGTCGGCGCGTCAGCTGCGGGTACCGGATCCTGCCAGATCAGGTCTTCGCTCGGCACTTCTTTACCCAGATAGCGCACCTTCGGCCCCATATCGCGGTGGGTCAGCTTGAACCAAGCACGAGCGAAGGCATCTGCGAACTCGTCCGGGTTCTCGGCAAAGCGGCGAGCGATCGGTTCGTAGATCGGGTCATAACGCATCGCGAGGTCGGCGGTGGTCATCATCGGCGCGTGCTTCTTCGACGGATCATGCGCGTCCTCGACCATGTCTTCGGGCTCGACATCTTTGGCGCGCCACTGCTTTGCGCCGGCGGGCGACTCGGTCAGTTCCCAATCGTATTTAAAGAGAACCTTCAGGTAACCCATGTCCCATGTGGTCGGGTTCGGCTTCCAAGCGCCTTCGATACCGGAGCCGGTCGCATGTGCGCCGACGCCGGTGCCGAAGCCGTTCGACCAGCCAAGGCCCATATGCTCCATAGGCGAACCTTCGGGGTCCGGTCCGATCAGTGCGGCGTCACCGGCACCGTGGGCTTTACCGAATGTGTGACCACCAGCGACCAGCGCGACGGTTTCTTCGTCGTTCATCGCCATGCGGCCAAAGGTGTCGCGTATATCACGGCCGGAAGCGACCGCATCGGGATTGCCGTCCGGACCTTCGGGGTTCACGTAGATCAGGCCCATCTGCACAGCGGCCAGCGGATTTTCCAGAACGCGCTCGCCCGAGTAGCGGCTGTTCTCGTTCTCGCTCAGCGCCAGCCACTCGGTTTCCGAACCCCAATAGATGTCTTCTTCCGGCTCGAAGATGTCTTCGCGTCCACCACCAAAGCCGAAGGTTTTGAAGCCCATCGATTCCAGCGCGACGTTGCCGGTCAGGATCATCAGGTCGGCCCAGCTGATTGCGTTGCCGTACTTCTGCTTGATCGGCCACAAAAGGCGGCGTGCCTTATCGAGGTTCACGTTATCCGGCCACGAGTTCAGCGGCGCGAAACGCTGGGTGCCCGAGGTCGAACCGCCGCGACCGTCACCGGTGCGGTAGGTGCCTGCGCTGTGCCACGCCATACGGATAAAGAGCGGGCCGTAGTGACCGTAGTCGGCAGGCCACCAATCTTTCGAATCCGTCATCAGATCATGGAGGTCTTTTTTCAGCGCATCGTAGTCGAGTGCGTTGAAGGCTTCTGCATAATCGAAATCGGCCAGCGGGTCGGACGCGGGCGCGTTCTGGTGCAGGATTTTCAGATTGAGCTGGTTCGGCCACCAATCACGGTTCGAACGACCGGAATGACGGGTGTGCTTTGCGCCGTGCATGACGGGGCAGCCTGCGGGGGTATCGTTACCGTCCATTTTGTCCTCCCAAGGGATCATCAATTCAAAATCTAGGATGACGGTAGCCGAGTCGCTCCATAATGATAATTTTGAAGTTCTATGCGCAGCGATTAGTAAAACTTATGGGTGGACAGAAACGGAAAAGCGGCACCGTTTCCGGCGCCGCTTGTCTCATCAATACCATTTTGCCATCGGAGGCAGGCTCATCAGAACCGCGTTGGCATCATGCCCCGTGGCGAGGCCGAATTTGGTGCCGCGGTCATAGACAAGGTTGTACTCGGCATAGAGCCCGCGGTGCTGAAGCTGGGTTTCCTTGTCCGCATCATCCCAAGGCGTATTCCGGCGCTTTTCGGTCACGGGAACAAAGGCAGGCAGGAATGCTTTGCCGATGTCTTGCGTCAGGGCAAAGTCGGCCTGCCAGTCGCCCGAGTTCTGGTCATCCATAAAGATGCCACCGACGCCGCGCGCGCGATTGCGGTGGGGAATATAGAAGTACTCGTCCGCCCACTCTTTCAGACGCGGATAGAGGTCTTCTCCATGCGGATCGAGGTGCTGTTTCTGTACTGCATGGAAATGTGCGGTGTCCTCGTCATACTCGATGCACGGATTCAGGTCCGAGCCGCCGCCAAACCACCAAGCGTTCGGGGTCCAGAACATACGCGTGTTCATGTGGACCGCAGGTGTGTGCGGGTTCTGCATGTGCGCAACGAGCGAAATGCCCGAAGCCCAGAAACGCGGATCATCCGCAATTCCCGGAACGCCGCGCGCCGCCATCGAACGCTGAGCCGCAGGGCCGAGGGTACCGAACACTTCGGAAATATTGACGCCGACTTTCTCGAAAACGCGGCCTCCACGCATGACGCTCATCAGGCCGCCACCAGCGTCGGAGCCGTCATCGGCGGAGCGCTTGGTCTCTGTCACTTCAAAACGTCCGGCGGGCTGATCCGCGAATAGGCCGGTCTCTTGCGTGTCTTCAAGATTTTCGAACGCAGCTACGATCTGGTCACGAAGGGTCCGGAACCATGCCGCTGCGGTCGCTTTTTCCTGCTCCATCATGTCGGTCATCGCCTCATTCTCCGTTCGATATTGAATATCAACGGCCCATATCAATTAAAACGTATGTCGACTACTGCTATGGAGTTCCATCATGAAGCGCTTACTGCTTCTCATCCCCCTCGGTCTCGCCGCATGCGCCAGCCCGCAAGAACGCTGCATCAGCCAAGCGCAGCGCAACCTCAACGTCGTGAACAATCTGATTACCGTCACGCGTGGCAATATCGAACGCGGCTACGCTATCGAGGAACGTCAGGAAGTGCGCACCGTGAATCGCGTCTGTTCGGACGAACTGGATAGCGGCGAGGTCGTGCGCGTACCGTGTCAGCAGGTCATCACCGAGGACGTCAACGTGCCGGTTGCGATCGACCTGAATGCCGAAACGGCCAAGCTGGAATCGCTGATCGACCGCCGCGACGCGCTACAGGCCAGCGTGGGTAGCGCCATCGCGCAATGTCAGGCGCAGTATCCCGAAACCTGATTAGTGGGCGGGACAGCCCACTGCGTCGATCAGGGTGCGCCCGCCATCTACGGTGATAATCTGGCCGGTGACAAAATCGGATGCGTCGCAGGCCAGATATTGCACCGCCTCGCAAACCTCGAGCGGGCTCGCGATCCGCTGGAGCGGGGTGTGGCGCAGGATGTCTTCGCGATAATCGTCGTGCTCTTTGAGCTTTCCCTTGAGGCTGGCGCTCATGACGCTGCCGAAGGCAACGGCGTTCACGCGCACACGGTTCGGCGCGAGTGCTACCGCCAGCGATCGGGTCATCTGGTCAGAGGCAGCCGCCGAAATCGAATAGGCCATCAGATCAGGGTGCGTACGGCGCGCGGCAATCGACGACAGGTTGATAATCGTGCCGACGGTCTCATCCTCGCGGTCTTCCGACAGCTTGATCATCTTACGAGCGACAGCCTGGCTCAGCTTCAGCGCGGTCAGCATGTTCTGTTCGAGCAGCATCATGACACTGTCATCATCAGGGCTCAGCGGATCGGTCGGCATCACCTGACGCGATGCGTTCACCAGAATGTCGATGCCGTCGAACGCGTCCATCGTCGCGGACAGCAGGTTCTTTACGTTCAGCTTCTTGCGCAGGTCGCCGGCAAAGATGCGCGCCGGACCATCGGGTTCGAAGTCGGACATAACCTCGCGCTGGAGCGCCTCTTCGTCCATGTCGGCGAACATGACATTCGCGCCCTGCTCGACGAAATGACGGCCGATGGCCAGACCGACGCCGTTGGCGCCACCGGTCACAATCGCGGTCTTACCTGCAAGAGAGAAGGACATCTGAAAACTCCGGTAGCCTGAATAACTTAGCGAATGGGCTTGGATGCAAGGAATAGCTTGAAAGCGCCGTCGCCGCCAATCTCTTCGACGTGACGGAATTTCTCGCGCAGCGTGACTTCGTAAGGAAGGTGACGGTTTGCGACCATCCACAGATTGCCCGACGGCGTGAGGTTACGCGCGGCGGCAGCGATGAACGCTTTGCCAAGTCCCGGATCACCTGCGCGGCCCGTGTGGAACGGCGGGTTCATGACGATGCCTTGGTAGGGCTGGCTCGCGGTCCACTTGGTCGCGTCAGCCCAGTGGAAATTCGCGCGGGCATCGGTGACGTTCATTTCGGCGCAATTCAACGACAGCGCTTCCGCTTCGATCAGGTCGAGCGACTGGACGTTCGGGCTCTTCAGCACTTCGCCAGAGAGATAGCCCCAGCCCGCACCGAAATCGGCCATGCGCGACGGCAGCTTTTCGGGCAGTGCCTTGGCCAGCAGCGCCGAACCACGATCAATCGCGCCATCAGAGAACGCACCCGCAGTGGTCCAGAACCCATGCTCGCCCTGCTGCGCGCCGGTGTCGACCCAGTCGGCGAACGCATCAGTGCCCTCGAACCAGAACATGCGGCCGTGTGCCTTGGTCACTGTCGGCAAATCGCCGAGGCGCTTGCGGCACTCTTTATATATGCTGTCGATACCATCGGTCTTTTGGCCGTCGACAATCACTAGGCCCGACTTCGAAGCCTCGGCAATCATCGCGCGGGCAAGGCCCTTTGCGCGCGGCACCACAACGATCGTCGTAGCGGCAGCACCATCACCGAGCTTGTAGCCCGCAGTTTCCCACGCTTCGGCGGCAGGTTTGAAACCGGTGTCGATGAACACGCGTTCGCGGGGCAGCTCGGCCACTTCATAGTCGACGTCAGGGCGCATGATTTTGATGTCGCCTTCCAGCAACGACAGAAGGCCCTCGGTCAGGGCCGTGGACAAACGGGAGCGGGACATATCGTCAGGACCTTACGGGACGCGAAGGCGTCACTCTTTTTCCATGGTGCATTGCAGCGGGTGCTGGTGCCGTTGGGCAAAATCCATCACCTGAGCAACTTTGGTTTCGGCAATCTCGTGCGAGAAGACACCGGCAACGGCGACGCCTTTCTTGTGCACGGTCAGCATCAGCTCGAACGCTTGGGCATGGGTCATGCCGAAGAAACGCTCGAGCACATGAACAACGAACTCCATCGGAGTATAGTCGTCGTTCAGGATCAGAACCTTGTAGAGCGGTGGACGCTTCGTCTTGGGGCGCACGTCAAGTTTGACGCCGAAATCGCCGTCGTCATCATCGCCATTCTGCGCCATCATCAAGATGTCAGCTGTCATGTTCTACCGTTATCTGGTGGGGCCATTGCGGATGTATATAGTCAGACATACCCATAAGAAAACCCCGCAGTTATTCAGGACACTTTCAAATGGCGCACAGATGGACAATCGCTTTCGATGCTGACGACACGCTCTGGCACAATGAGCGGTTCTTCAAACTCAGCCAGAAGAAGTTTGCTGACCTGCTTTCCGATTATGTGGAGCCGGACCACCTGCATGACAGGCTGCTCGCGGCGGAGCGCAAGAACATCGCGTTCTACGGTTTCGGGATCAAAGGCTTCACCCTGTCCATGATCGAAACTGCGCTCGAAGTGACGGAAGGCCGCGTTTCACAACACGTTATTCAGCAGCTTCTTGATAACGGACGTGAAATGCTGCGCCACCCGATCGAACTGCTTGAAGGCGTCGGAGAGACGATTCCCCGACTCGCTGCGGACTACGATCTGCTGGTCATCACTAAGGGCGACCTGCTCGATCAGGAAAGGAAGGTGGCCCAATCCGGCCTCGGAGACCACTTTTCTGCCGTCGAAATCGTCAGCGACAAAACTGCAGAGGTCTATCAGCGGATTTTTGCTCGTCATGACACCGCCCGCGTGATGATGGTCGGCAATTCGCTGAAATCGGATGTGATTCCAGCCATCGAGGCGGGCGCTTGGGGCGTCTATGTGCCCCATGAATTAACGTGGGAATACGAAAAAGCGGACGAACCCGACCACGCCCGATTCTGCAAAATCAGAAGCCTAAACGACCTACCCGATCTGATAGCCAAGCTCGGATAGATTGCAGACGCGATTTCGCCGCTTTGTCACATCTTGTGCCAATAGCTAACAAAACAACGAGATTTACGATTCTGCTACAATTGCGCCGTGCAGGCCGCTGAAAAAGGGGAGTTTGCGCAATCAGATCGCTGTGTTACGCTCACTGTTAATTACAGAGGTGCCACCAAAAATTCGGCACCCAGAGGCAGTAAAAAATGGTGAGCGACGTGGCAGGTCGTCCGAATATCCGGACCCTAATTGGGGTATTATTCCTTGGTGCATTGTGGCTTTTGTCCTTTGCGCCCCAACAGGCGAGTGCGGTTCCTAGCGCGCACTATGTAATCGACGCCCGCACGGGCGAGGTTTTCCAAACCTACAACTCCGATACGCGGCTTCATCCGGCGTCTCTGACGAAGATGATGACACTCTACCTCGCGTTTCAGGCGATGGAGCGTGGTGAGATTACGGCGGATACGCCGGTGACCATCACCAGCGCCGCGTCATCGGAGCCGCCGAGCAAGCTTGGCCTGCGTACGGGGCAGCAAATTCGCTTCCGTTACCTTGTACGCGCTGCGGCCGTGAAGTCGGCCAATGACGCTGCCACCGCGATCGGGATCGCGCTTGAGGGCTCCGAAGAAGCCTTCGCCGCCCGTATGAACCGCATGGCGCAGTCGATGGGCATGACCCGCACGACCTTCCGCAATGCAAACGGCCTCACGCAGTCCGGCCACCTGTCGACCGCTCGCGATATGTCTGTACTGGGGCGTCACGTCGTCTACGACTTCCCGCAGTATTACAACATCTTCTCTCGCACCTCGACCGACGCGGGCATGGCGACCGTTTACAACACGAACCGCCGCTTCCTTGGTGCGTATCGCGGTGCTGACGGCATCAAGACCGGCTTTACCAACGCTGCAGGTTACAACCTTGTCGCTTCGGCGCAGCGCGGTAACGTCCGCATCATCGCTGTTGTCATGGGCTCGACCTCGACTCCGGCCCGTAACGCCAAAGCAGCCGAGTTGCTGGATATCGGTTTTGCCCGTGCGCCAAGCAATGCTCGCATCGCGCGTCCGCCCCTGCCCGCCTATTCGCCGGGTAATGGTTCGGCCCCGATCGTGACGGCGAATGCCGCTGAAGCCGTCAACGTTCCGGCCGGCAAAATCATCCGCACCACCGGCGCAGTGCTTGTCAGCGCAAGGCCGGTTGGACGCGCAATGCCGAACACGCCGATGGATCCAGACGAGGCCCAAGCCGTCGCCCAAGCGCTCGCCGCTGCGATGGCCGTAACTGCAGAAGTCGCAGCGCCGACAGAAGTTGCCGAAGCTGTCGTCGAGCCTGTGCTCGAGCCGGTCATCGAAGCCGTCGTTGCTGGTCTGGAAGAAGCGCCAATGCCGCGTATTCGCCCTGCGCAGATCGTTCCGGCCGAGGAGCTGGTTCAGGTCGCTGCGGTCGAACCCGATGTTGCTACTGATCCGGCCGATATCGCCGCCGCCGTTGCTCAAGCGACCACCGTCGCCGCTGAAGAGCCGGTCGTCGTGACCCGCGTTTCGACGTCGGGTGGTCAGCACTGGGGCATCAACGTGGGCCGCTACAACTCGCGCTATGAGGCCGAGCGCATTCTGGTGCGTGTTGCTCTGAACGAGATGAGCAGCCTTGACGGTACGGTGCGCCGCGTCGTGCAAAGCCCGCGCGGCTTCGACGCGAACTTCATGGGCATGACCCGTGAACGCGCCGAACTGGCCTGTCGCCGCCTTCAGGCGCGCGACCAGACCTGCTTCATGGTTGGTCAGGCAGAATAAGAAGCGGCACGGCCGTCAAAGGCCGCCGCCATCAATTCGCGGGTGTAGTCGGTTTGCGGATTATCGAATACCGCATCCACTTCACCCGCTTCCACAACATCACCGTTACGCATGACCATAATCCGGTGCGAGAGCGCGCGGACGACGGTCAAATCGTGCGAAATGAACAGATACGCCAGTCCGTGCTTGCGCTGTAGATCGCGGAGTAGATCGACGATCTGCACCTGAACCGTGCGATCGAGCGCCGAAGTTGGTTCGTCCAGAACCACAAGCTTCGGACGCAGAACCATCGCACGCGCAATCGCAATACGCTGGCGCTGACCACCCGAGAATTCATGCGGGTAACGGTTCATCATCGCGGGGTCGAGGCCGACCTCCGTCATAATTTCCGCCACCATATCGTGCCGGCTGCGGGTCGGGTCGATTTTGTGGATGCCCAGTCCCTCGGCAATGATCTGTTCGACCGTCATACGAGGTGACAGCGAGCCGTAGGGGTCTTGGAATACGATCTGCATATCTGCGCGGAGCGGGCGCAGTTCGCGCTGACTGAGGCCATTCGTATCCTTGCCGATGAACGCGATGCGCCCCTTCGACTGGATCAAGCGCATGACAGCGAGCGCGAGGGTCGTCTTGCCCGAACCGGATTCGCCGACGATGCCGAGCGTTTCCCCTGCCCTCACGGTCAGTGATGCACTGTTCACCGCTTTGACGTAGCCAGCAGTGCGGCGAAACAGGCCACGTCGGATGGGGAACCAGATACGCAGTTCGTCAGTCTCTGCGATGACGGGCGCATTCTCCGGCACCGGTACAGGACGCCCCTGCGCTTCGGCAGCGAGGAGCATCTGCGTATAAGGGTGTTGCGGATTGCCGAAGACCTCTGCGGTCGTTCCGTGCTCCACGATCTCGCCGTCTTTCATCACGCAGACGCGGTCAGCTATTTTGCGAACGATGGTAAGGTCGTGCGTGATGAAGAGCATCGCCATGCCCTCCTCGCGCTTGAGCTCGTCCATAAGTTCAAGGATTTGCGCCTGAATAGTCACATCCAGCGCGGTCGTCGGCTCATCCGCGATCAGCAGGTCGGGTCCATTCGCCAGTGCCATCGCGATCATTACACGCTGACGCTGACCGCCCGACAGTTCGTGGGGGAAGCTTTTCAGACGAGACTCGGCATCTCGGATACCGACGCGGGTGAGCAGTTCGATGATGCGTTCACGAACCGCTCCGCCGCGCTTCCCTTGGTGAAGCTCGATCACCTCGCGCAGCTGCTTTTCGATGGTGTGCAGCGGGTTGAGCGAGGTCATCGGCTCTTGGAAGATGAAGCTGATGTCGTTGCCACGCACAGACTGCAGGGTCTTCTCGTCCGCCTTCGCCAGCTCCGTATCCTTGTACAGGATCGAGCCTTCGATCTCTGCGTTGTCAGGGAGCAGATCGACGGTCGACAGCGCGGTCACCGATTTGCCCGAACCGGATTCGCCTACAAGAGCGACAGTCTCACCCCGCTGGATATCGAACGACACGCCATGCACGGCGGGACGCAATTCGCCGTCCTGACGGAAGGCGATCTTGAGGTCGGAAACTCGAAGCAGCGGGGTCATTTGAATGTCTTTCGCGGGTCGAACGCATCGCGGACGCCTTCGAAGATGAAGACCAGAAGCGACAGCATGAATGCGAAGGTGAAGAAGGCGGTAAAGCCAAGCCAAGGCGCCCACGGGTACCGCTTGGCCTGAACCGTGAGGTGACCGAGCGATGGGGCCGAGCTGGGAAGGCCGAAGCCGAGGAAGTCGAGCGTCGCCAGCGTCGCGATCGCGCCGGTCAGCAGGAACGGCAGCATGGTGAGCGTCGCAACCATCGCGTTCGGCAGGACATGGCGGATCATGATCGTCCGGTCACGCACGCCAAGCGCGCGGGCGGCCCGCACATATTCGAGGTTCCGCGCGCGCAGGAACTCAGCGCGCACGACACCAACCAAGGCAGGCCAACTGAACAGCACGGTAATCACCACGAGCAGCCAGAACGATTTCCCTAGGATCGCAACAAGGATCATCATCACATAGAGCGACGGCATCCCACCCCAGATTTCGATAAAGCGCTGGAAGGTCAGGTCGAGCCAACCGCCGAAATAGCCCTGCACAGCACCGGCCAGAACACCGACAACGGACGAGATCGACACAACAACAAGCGCAAAGCTGATTGACAGGCGGAAACCGTAGATGACACGGGCCAGCACGTCGCGCTTCGTGTCGTCGGTTCCCAACAGGTTGTCCTTGCTCGGCGGAGCCGGAGCGACGCCTTGGGTATCCACGATGGTGTCGTACTTGTACGGAATAGGCGGCCAGATCATCCAACCCTTGGAGAAGTCAGTGACGTCCGGCGTGCCGCCTGCTTCGACCTCTTCATAGATACCTTCGGGATCGTCGAAACATTCATCGGCGCCGCCGGTCACGATCAGGCACTTTACTTCGGGGGACGAATAGACAGCCTCGGTCGGGAAATCGCCGTTGAAATCACGTTCCGAATAGAAGGTCAGCACGGGGCTGCGAAGCTCGCCGCGATAGGACACGAGGATCGGTTTGTCGTTGGCCAGAAACTCGGCGAACAGGCTGATGAAGAATAGTGTGCCGAGGATGATCAGCGACCATAGGGCACGGCGGTTGCGCTTGAAGTTGCGCAAGCGCCGTTGGTTCAGAGGAGAAAGACGCATGCGTTAGCCCCTCGACTCGAAGTCGATCCGCGGATCGATGAAGATGTAAGTGATGTCAGTGATAATCCCGACGAGCAGGCCCATCAGCGAGAACACGTAGAGCGTTGCGAACACCACCGGATAGTCACGGTTCAGCGTGGCCTCATAGCCCATGCGCCCAAGCCCATCGAGGCTGAAAAGCGTCTCGATAATCAGCGAGCCACCGAAAAACACCGAGATGAACAGCGCCGGAAAGCCGGAGATCACGATGAGCATCGCGTTTCGGAAAACGTGCCCGTAGAGCACCCGTCGCTCGCCAAGGCCCTTGGCCCGCGCCGTTACGACGTACTGCTTCTTGATCTCGTCAAGGAAGCTGTTCTTGGTCAGCAGGCTGAGCGTCGCAAACGCGGAAATCGTCGAGGCCAGAACTGGCAGCGTGATGTGCCATAGGTAATCGAGAGCCTTCCCAATCGGGCTCAGCTCTTCCCAATTGGAACTGGTGAGGCCCCGCAATGGGAAAATGCTGAAATACGAGCCACCGGCAAATAGAACGATCAAAAGGATCGCGAACAGGAACCCCGGCACCGCGTAGGCGACGATGATCATGCCCGACGTCCAGGTATCGAACGACGTTCCATCACGCACCGCTTTCTTGATCCCGAGCGGAATGGAAATGCAGTAGGCAATCAGAGTCGACCACAAGCCGAGCGTGATGGACACAGGCATTTTCTCCAGCACCAGATCGACGACCGAGATTTTGCGCGACCAGCTCTCGCCGAAATCGAAGCGGATGTAATCCCACATCATGATGAGAAACCGTTCGAGCGGCGGCTTGTCGAACCCGTAGCGGATTTCGAGCTCTTCGATGTACTTGGGGTCGATACCCTGTGCGCCAGGATAGGCGCTCGTCGCGGCCGTACCCGTTGCCTCGATCTCGAAATCGGCGGACCCGCCGGAAATATTGGCGAACGCATCGCCCATACCTTCAAGCTCGGCCAGCTTTTGTTCGATCGGACCACCCGGAAGGAACTGAATGACGGCGAAGTTGAGTACCATGATCCCGAGCAACGTCGGGATCATCAGCAAAAGCCGTCGGAAAATATATGCGCCCATTGATCTGCCTTACAGGCCGTTCCGCAGTGCGCCTGCCTCTTTTAGCGCTTGGCCTTTGTCAGCGTTGTACCACCAGAAGTCGAGATAGCCCAGATCGTAAGGCGGCAGCGGATCGGGGTGCTCGTACATGTCGTAGTAGGCGACCCAATAGTTCGGCAGGTACCAAACCGGCACGATATAAAGGTCCTTGCGCATGATCCGGTCGATTGCACGCACACCAGCGGTCATTTCATCGTAGCTGTCGGCGTTCTTCACGATTTCGATGATCTGGTCGACGGCCGGATTGCTGTAGTGCGCGGGGTTGAAGACATCGCCCGCGCCGTCGCTCCCGAAGCGCTGGCCAAGGCTCTCGCCTTCGATCAGGCCGACATTGTAACCGTCCAGTGTCATGTCGAAGTCGAAGCCACGGGTCCGCTCCATATACTGAACCGAGTCGATCTGGTTCCATTCGGCATCCACACCTAGGCGGCGCAGGTTGTCGATAAACGGCGCCACAACGCGTTCAATGGTCGGCGCGTAGCCGAGGAATTCAAGAGTGAGCGGTTGGCCGTCTTTTTCTAGCATACCGTTCGGGCCAGGTACGTAGCCTGCCTCCTCCATCAGCGCGAGCGCTTGACGCAGGTTGCGGCGGTCAAGTTGACTGTCGCCAGAAGTATGCGGCGTGGTGACTTCATCCGTGAGGATCGACGGGTCGATCAGGTCGGAAACCGACTCGAGGATTTCCAACTCGCGGCCTTCCGGCACGCCGTTGGCCTGAAGGTCGGTGCCTTGCCAGAAACTTTCACGCTGCGAAAACAGCCCGTACTGAAGGTTGTCGTTGGTCCAAGTGAAGTTGAACATCAGCGAAATCGCTTCGCGGACTTTCGGGTCCTGGAACTTCTCTTTGGTCAGGTTGAACACGAAACCGGTCGCGCTCGGGACGTTGCCCTTATCCAGCGCTTCCTTTTTCACCCAGCCGTTGTTGATGGCGGGGAAGTCGTAAGCCGTCGCCCATGAGAGCGACGAATTCTCCTGACGGAAGGTGAATTCACCTGCCTTGAACGCTTCAAAGGCAACGTTGGTATCGGCGAAGTACTCGACCCGGATACTGTCGAAGTTGTTGCGACCGATGTTCAGCGGCACGTCCTCGCCCCAGAAATCGGGGTTCCGCTCGTAGATGATCTGGTGGTTCACCTCGTAGCTGCCGACCGTGTACGGGCCGGTGCCGGGGCTGGTTTCAAAACGGGCCTCGTCGAGGCGGGCGCCGGTTTCCTCGTACCACTTCTTCGAGAAGATCGACGTCGCACCCATCTGTTCGATCAGACCGTTGCGCGGAGCGTCGGGGTTGAAGGTGAACTTGATCGTGCGATCGTCGATGACTTCGACAGTGTCGATCATCTTGCTGACGCCGAAACGATAGGATTCGGTGCCCTGCTCCAGCAGCAGGTTGAAGCTGAACTCGATATCCGCAGCAGTCAGCGGCGTACCGTCCGAGAATTCGACATCGTCGCGCAGGTGGAAGATCACCCAGTCCTTGCTCTCGGGGTACTCCATCGTGGTGCAGAGGTAACAGTACGCACCATCCGGATCGTCCGCAGTGCCAACCAACATGCTCTCGTACATCATCGACGACAGATAGCCGGGGGTGCCCTCTTGGGTCGCGTAGGGGTTCATGTTATCGAAACCGCCGGTCATCCAGACCGAGA
Source organism: Marivivens aquimaris (assembly GCF_015220045.1). Taxonomy (NCBI): domain Bacteria; kingdom Pseudomonadati; phylum Pseudomonadota; class Alphaproteobacteria; order Rhodobacterales; family Paracoccaceae; genus Marivivens; species Marivivens aquimaris. The sequence continues at coordinate 2,433,885 of NZ_JADBGB010000001.1, forward strand.
TTTCGCCGCCTTTGGGCGCATCGGGGTTTACGTAGTCGAGGTGTTCGAAACTCGGATCATCATAGACGAGATTGCCGTAGGTCGAGATGCCGTGCGTGGTGATGAGGTTGTCATCCTGCGCAAAGGCTTGGCTTGCGAAGGCGCCTGCGGCAAGCACGACGCCGCCAAGAAGCATGAGATGTCCGCTCTGCGTTGGTTTGGCGAGTGCAATCGAACTAGCGGCGCGGCGATGCTTCATAAACGTAATCCCTTGAAGAGTGGCGTTTGTCTGAGGCTACGGTCCGTCACACATCTGTTTCAAGCGATGATTACTGTTTGACACCTTGGATGAATGGAATTTGACCAATTCGTGATCCACGCAAAGCAAAAGGCCGCCCCGAAGGACGGCCTTTGTAAATTCTGTCAGCAGTAAAGCTTACTGGCCGATGGTCGACAGGTACGCGATCAGGTCGGCGCGGTCCTGGATTTTCGGCAGACCGGCGAAGCCCATTGCGGTGCCCGGTGCGAAGCCGCGCGGGTTCTCGATGAAGTGGCTCAGGTTTTCCGGGGTCCAGACGTCGACGACCTCTTCCAGCGCGCCCGAATAGGCGAAACCTTCGATGCTGTCGACCGGACGGCCAACAACGCCGTAGAGGCTCGGGCCGGTGCCGTTCACGCCTTCTTCGAGCTTGTGGCACGATGCGCACTTGCGGAAAACTTTTTCGCCAGCAGCAGCGTCGGCGCTTGCGAAGACTTCTTCAAACGACGGACCTTCTTCAGCCGGCTCATCCGAAGCACCGGTGTCGATCACATACGCTTGCGCGTGATCGCCATGGCCACCTTCGTTGGCGGTGTAGATTTCCTCAGCGGCCCAGCCGCCCAGCAGAAAAACAAGCCAGGCGCCACATACACCGCCCAGAACTTTGGTCATCGTCATTGTGTCGAACATGTCGCGTTCCATTCTGTTCGCAGTTTCGGGGCTATCTACATGGTTCCTGTCCACTCTTGCAAGCAATAGAACCGCGACTTATTGCCCAAAAAACAATATTGAGGGGCTGAGGAGGTGCACAAATGACCGGACGTATCGCATTTCAGGGTGAACTGGGCGCCTATGGCCATCAGGCCTGCGTCGAGACTCGTCCCGATTTTGAACCTTTTCCATGCACTTCGTTCGAGGACACCATCGAATCCGTCCGCAAAGGCGAGGCTGAACTCGGCATGGTCGCGGTCGAGAATTCGACCTATGGCCGCGTCGCTGACGTGCACCATCTGCTGCCGAAAAGCGGCCTGCATATCATCGATGAAGCCTTCGTCCGCGTTCATGTGAACCTGCTCGGAGTCAAAGGTGCCAAGGTCGAAGACGTGCGCGAGGCCCACGGTCACACGGTCATCCTTCCGCAATGCGCAGGCTTCCTGCGTGAACACGGTATCAAGCCCGTTGCCAGCAGCGACAATGCCCGCGCAGCTCGCGAAGTTGCGGAACTTGGCGATGTGAGCCGCGGTGCGCTCGCCAGCGAACTGGCAGCAGATATCTACGGTTTGAATGTTCTTGCGCGTCACATCGAGGATCAGGCCAACAACACCACCCGCTTCCTGATCATGGCGCGTGACGCCGATTTCCGCCGTCGTGGTAAGTTCGGAATGATGACCAGCTTTGTCTTCCGCGTCCGCAACATCCCCGCAGCTTTGTACAAGGCGATGGGCGGTTTCGCGACCAATGGCGTCAACATGACCAAGCTGGAAAGCTACATGGTCGACGGCCATTTCACCGCGACGCAATTCTATGCAGAGATCGAAGGCCACCCCGACGATCGCAATGTACAACTTGCGATGGAAGAGCTCGACTACTTCACCGACTACATCAAACTGATGGGTGTGTTCCCCGCCGCCGCGCGTAGATACGAGCGCAGCTAAGGGTTAGATGCCGGTGTAGGCCGTTTCGATGTCCTCGGCCACATCGGCAACCTTACTCTTGAAGCGGTGGGTCAGGTTGCCCTTCGCCAGCTTGAGCGACTGGAGCAAAAGACGCGCTGCCAGCGTGCGCGGAGACAGATCAACAACCAGCATCATACGGGTGCGCGACGGCGACAACGGCACCAGCTCCAACGTCGTCTGCCCATCAATCCCGCCGGATTCGAACTTGGCCGACATATGTGACGGCGCATCAAGGCGAGTCATCTCGATATGGGCGGAGCGTTCCTTGCTACGATAGCGGAAGTTCACGTCCCAAGCGGTGCCGACGTGCACGGTTTCACTGTCGTCGTTGCGGCGCAGATCAATTCCCCGACGCAGGATAGAACGCTCGAACATCCGGAAATCGGTGACACGTTCATAGACGTGCGCGATCGGAGCTTCGATGTCTTCTTTGGTCGAGAAACGCACCCTAGACCCTCTCTATAGGACTGAAAGATTTCGCGCAGATTGTGCTTAATCGTCGGTGGCCGCAAGCCAATTTGCCAGCAATCGACCTGCGATAGGCCCCTTGCGCGGAGGAGCAACCTCAGGGTGCTCCCCAGAGAACACCGATGCTAGTTCTTCGCGCGTTAACCACTTGGCATCAGCCAGTTCTTCGGGATCGATTCTGATATCGTCACTTGTCGCAACAGCCGTGCAGCCGATCATCAACGATGACGGGAATGGCCACGACTGGCTCGCGGCGTAATGGACTTCGCCGACCGTAATGCTGGTCTCTTCGAACACCTCACGGCGGACCGCCGCTTCGATGGTTTCGCCAGGCTCAACAAAGCCCGCGAGGACCGAGTACATCCTCTCGGGCCACGTCGCGCCGCGCCCCACAAGCACACGATCATTGCGTTCGACCATCATGATGACCACGGGATCGGTGCGCGGGAAATGTTGGGCACCGCAGGCGCTACAACTGCGCTGCCAACCACCCTTAACGGCTTCGGTCTTGTGGCCACACTTGGCGCAATACCCGTGGCTCCGCTGCCATTCGAGAACTGCCTTGGCGGTCGCCGCAACATCGGCCTCGAACGGATCGAGCACGGTGAGCATCGCCCGCATGTCGATAAATCCCTGCTCACTTGGGAGCAGCGGGTGGATCTGCCGCGAGTCATCAAGGAACGCGCCAAGCGCAGCATCTTCGATATCCGCAGGTTCCCACTTAGAGATATCAGTCGCGAACAGCGGCTGGCCTTCGGGGCGGCCCAGATAGATACAGTCCCCTTTGTCCTCGAAAATCTCGTGATCGACGGGCAAACGGACCAGCCTGCCCCCTTCTACGAGCGGCTTTCCACGCCACAAGGCGATGCTGCGCGCTTCGGCTTGAGTATAAATCACATCGGCCTGTTCGCGCTCTTCGGCAGAGCGGTCGAAGCCGTCACCGGCAAAGGAGAGAGGGTACATCATGGGAAATCTCTGCCACGGCGATTTGCCCAACTCAACGCCATTGTGCTCGCGTCAAGCTCAATTGCCCGTTCACTGCTCATCTGCGCTGTACCCACACTGCACAAAATTAGAGCGCAATGACGAGAATCAGCCTAGCATCAGTGCACAAGGCTCGAATTGTACCATCCGTTCAAATCTGAGCGTCGGCATGTGTGCAAACAAAAAGACTAGGCTGAGCCATCACGTCCAACAGCGGAGATTCCTGTGTTTCAGAAATCAATCATCTCACTCGCCGCGCTGACTGCCATGGCTGCTCCGGCGTTCGCGGAAACCAACATTCCTTTTGCGCTCGACTGGAAATTCGAAGGCCCGTCCGCACCCTATTTCCTCGCAGTCGACAATGGCACCTTTGCTGAAAAGGACCTGTCGGTGGAAATCTCCGAAGGCGCAGGTTCGCTTGACGCGATCCCGAAAGTTGCCACCGGTGCGTTCCCGCTCGGCTTTGCCGATATCAACTCGCTGATGCGTTTCCTTGACCAGAACCCCGGCGCGCCTGTCACCGCGATCATGATGATCTACGACGCGCCGCCGTTTGCAGTCGTTGGCCGCAAGTCGCTCGGCATCGAAGAGCCCGCCGACCTTGAGGGCAAAGTTCTTGGCGCTCCGCCGCCCGATGGTGCATGGGCACAGTTCCCGATCTTCGCCGCGCAGACCGGCCTCGACATGGACGCGATCACTGTGGAGCCGGTGGGCTTCCCGACCCGCGAGCCGATGCTGGCCGCTGGCGAAGTCGCCGCCGTTACTGGCTTCTCGTTCTCGTCGACGCTGAACCTCAAGCGCCTCGGTGTGGAAGAGGACGACCTGTCAGTGCTGCTGATGACCGACTACGGCGTGGACCTCTACGGCAACGCGATCATCGTGAACACCGACTTCGCTTCGGAAAACCCCGAGGTTGTGACCGCCTTCCTCGAAGCGATCGGTGAAGGCTGGAAGGACGCGATCGCCGACCCCGACGCGGCCATCGACGCTCTGATCGCCCGCAACCCTGCAGCAGACGCGGGCATTGAAAAAGAGCGCCTCGAAATGGCGATCTCGGACAACGTGAACACCGCCTACGTGCAGGAAAATGGCTTCGGCGGCATTGATGACGAGCGCATGGCGAACGCCATCGAACAGACCAAGACCGTCTACGAGTTCACCAACGCACCCGACGCGTCGCTCTATTTCGACAGCAGCTACCTGCCCGAGGGCGGGTTCTCGCTCGAATAAGATGGTTGCCCCCGTCCACGCGGCGGGGGCCTCCCCTGAATGACCAATCTCATTGAAATCAAAGACGTCCGTCACGCCTACCAAACGGCGAATGGACCGCTCCCCGTGCTTGACGGCCTCGATCTGTCGGTGCCCGAAGGCGAATTCTGCGCCGTTGTCGGTCCGTCCGGCTGCGGCAAATCCACGTTGACCCGACTGGTTACGGGGCTGATGAAGCCTGACAGCGGCGAGGTCTGGCTCCACGGCGAACTGGTAAAGTCCCCGCGTAAAACAGTTGGTATGGCGTTCCAGAACCCCGTCATGCTGGAGTGGCGGACGATCATGCAGAATGTCATGCTGCCGCTCGAAATCGTGGCGCCGTCCATGTCCAAAGCCGACCGCGAAAAACGCGCGATGGAACTACTGGAGCTCGTCGGCCTCGCCGGTTTCGAGCACAAACGCCCCAGCGAATTGTCAGGCGGGATGCGCCAACGCGCCTCGCTCTGCCGCGCCATCGTTCATAAGCCTGAAGTGCTCATCATGGACGAACCCTTCGGCGCGCTCGACAACTTCACCCGCGAAGACCTCTGGCAAACGATGCGCGACCTGCGCGCCAAGGAGCCCTTCACATGCGTGCTCATCACCCACGACCTGCGGGAAAGCGTGTTCCTCGGCGATCAGGTCGTCGTGCTATCAGGCCGCCCCGCCCGCACCCAGTACGTGCTGGATGTGACACTGCCTGCGGACCGGACCATCGACGTGCTCTATGAACCAAAATCGGGCCAGATGCTGCATACGCTCCGCGACCAGATCCGCATCGCACAGGGGCGGGAGGAAACACATGCGTAAGGTCCTCACACCGCTCATTGCGATCGTTGTTTTTCTACTGCTTTGGGAGTTCATCGTCTGGGTCAATGGCTGGCCGAACTACGTCATGGCCTCGCCCTCGGACCTGCCCGAAGCTTACGCCCGCTTCTGGAAGCTATTCCTAATTATGGGCTGGCAGACGCTCTGGCGGACGGTAGTCGGACTGCTGATCGCGGTTGTCGTCGGCACGCTGATCGGCATGATTATGGGCTTCTCGCGGATCGCTCGCGATGCGCTGTATCCGTTGCTCGTCGGCTTCAACGCGGTGCCCAAGGCGACGCTCGTGCCCGTGATCGCGCTGATTTTCATTGGCCAGCACGATTTCAACACGGTGTTGATGGCGTTCCTGATCAGCTTCTTCCCGATCGCCGTCTCGGTGGGCATTGGCCTTTCGACGCTGGAACCGGAGTACCGCGACATCCTGAGAGCGCTCGGCGCGTCGAAGATGACGATCTTCTGGAAAATCGCGCTGCCGAAAACGCTGCCGGAGTTCTTCGGCGCTTTGAAAGTCGCCGTCACACTGGCCTTCATCGGCACCAATCTGGTGGAGATCGTATCGCCCCACGGGCGTGGCCTCGGTGCTCTGTTCAAGTCGGGAGAGACCAACGCCAACTACCCGTTGATGTTCGCGGTCCTGATCGCCTTGGCGGTACTCGGCATCCTGCTTTATTACGCAGTTGTCGCGCTAGAGAAGATATTCGCCGGATGGGCCGAACGGCCCCAGTCCTAACGAAAAAGGGCGGCTCGAGAAGCCGCCCTTTCCATTCTTAGCCGCGGAGCGTCCCGCCCGTGGCCTTGGTCACTTTCTCGATGATCTTGGCACCAACGGCCTCGATATCCTTGTCCTTCAGCGTCGCATCCTTGGGCTGGAGGCGGACAGTAATCGCGAGCGATTTCTTACCTTCACCTAGGCTGCCACCGATGAATTCGTCGAACACGCGAACTTCTTCGATCAGCGCCTTGTCGGCACCTGCAGCGGCGTTGACCAGCGTCAGAGCCTCGACATCCGCGTCGACGATGAACGCAAAATCACGCTCGACCGCTTGCAGTTCGGAGATATCCATTGCCGGACGGCTGGAGGTCGCGTTCTTCGGCAGCGGGATATCCTGCGGGAAGATCGTGAAGGCCACGACCGGCCCTTTGAGGTCAAACTCGCTGATGATTTTCGGGTGAAGTTCACCGAAGACGCCGAGCGTCTTCTTCGGTCCGAGGCAGAAGCGACCATGACGACTGGGGTGGAACCAATCCGGACCGCCGCGCATGATCTGCATCTTTGCCGGAGCACCGATCGCCGCGAGGATCGCCTCTGCATCGGCCTTGGCATCATAAAGATCGACCGGACGCGATGCGCCGTGGACATCCTTCGGACCAGTCCGACCAACGAGGATACCCGCGATTTGCAGGTTCTGCTGGTTCGGCTCTACGCCGTGGAAGACATGACCGACTTCGAACAGCGCGAGGTCAGCGATGCCGCGCGCCTGATTGCGAGCGGCTGCACGCAGCAGGCCCGGCAGCAGGTCCGAACGCATGTGGCTCATGTCGGACGAAATCGGGTTCTCCAAACGGGTCACATCGGTGCCACCGCCAAACAGCTTGTCGGCCGCTTCGTCGATGAACGAATAGGTGACGCACTCGTTGTAACCGAGCGACGCAGCGGTGCGGCGGCCAGTCGAGGTGCGCACCTGCATCGGGGTAAGAACCGGCTTCGGTACGCCAGCCGAGGCACGCGAAAGCGGCTTGCCTTCAAGCTTGGTCAGCGATGCGATGCGGGCGACTTCTTCGACGAGGTCAGCTTCGCCCTGAACGTCCGGACGCCACGACGGAACGTGCGCCATATCCTTTTCCATGCGGAAACCGAGCGCGGTCAGCGTCTGGCGCTGTTCGCTTTCGGGGATATCCATGCCAACGAGGCTTTGAACGCGCTTCGAATCCAGCTTGTAAGCACGGCTGTGATCCGGAACGGCACCGGCTTGAACCAGCTCGGACGCTTCACCACCAGCGATGTCGACGATCATGCGCACGGCATGTTCGAGGCCCTCGGGCGTGAACTCCGGATCGACTCCGCGTTCAAAACGGTAGCGTGCATCGGAGTTGATCTTGAGCGCACGGCCCGCATAGGCGATCTGGATCGGATCCCACCACGCGCTTTCGACGAAGACATTGACGGTCTCGTCGGTGCAGCCGGTGACTTCACCACCCATGATACCCGCGATGCTCTCGACACCGGTGTCATCCGAGATGATCATGGTGCCGGCGGGGATGGTGTAGCTCTTTTCGTCGAGGGCAACGATCTCTTCACCACCCGCAGCGCGGTGAACGCGCAGGTTTCCGTTAACCTTGTCCGCGTCAAAGACGTGCAGCGGGCGGTTCAGGTCGTAGGTGTAGAAGTTCGTCACGTCCACGAGGAACGAGATCGGGCGCAGGCCGATAGCGGTCAGACGGTCCTGAAGCCACTGCGGCGACGGGCCGTTCTTCACGCCTTTGATCAGGCGACCACAGAACAGCGGGCAGCCGTCCAGCGTGTCGTCGTCAATGGTGACGTCGATGTCCGACTTGAATGAAGCCTCAACCGACTCAACTGAGAGCGGCTTGAGCTTGCCCAGACCACGCGCAGCAAGGTCGCGCGCAATGCCGCGAACCCCCAGAGCGTCACCGCGGTTCGGCGTGATCGCAATCTCGATGACCGGTTCGATCTTCGACGGGTCGTTCTGCGCGAGCCAGTCGACAAAGGTCTGGCCGACTTCGCCCGAGGGAAGTTCGATAATGCCGTTGTGCTCGTCCGACAGTTCCAGCTCGCGCTCGGAACACATCATACCGCGGCTTTCAACGCCGCGGATGTTGCCCACGCTCAGCGTCACGTCGATCCCCGGCACGTAGTCGCCCGGCTTGGCCAGAACGACGGTGATGCCTTCGCGCGCGTTCGGTGCGCCGCAAACGATCTGCACTTCGCCTTCGTCCGAAGCGACCTTGCAGACGCGCAGACGGTCTGCATCGGGATGCTGCTCGGCGCTGGTGACCTTAGCGATGGTGAACGACTTCAGCGCATCGGCGGGGTTCTCGACGCCTTCGACTTCAAGACCGAGGTCGGTCAGCGCTTCTTCGATTTCAGTCAGCGACGCATCGGTATCGAGGTGCTGCTTGAGCCAGGAAAGAGTGAATTTCATCGTAATATCTCCTTAGCGGCTCAGACCGCCGTGCAGGGTCGGCACGTCGAGGGCAGAGAAACCGTAGTGGCGCAGCCAGCGCAGATCGCTGTCGAAGAAGGCGCGCAGGTCGGGGATGCCGTATTTCAGCATGGCGATACGGTCGATGCCGATACCGAAGGCAAAACCCTGCCATTCGTTCGGATCGACGCCTGCGGCTTCCAGAACCTTCGGGTGCACCATGCCGGAGCCGAGGATTTCGAGCCAGTCGTCGCCCTCACCCACGGTGACCTTGCCGTCTTCCCACTTGCACTGGACGTCAACCTCAGCCGACGGCTCGGTGAACGGGAAGTGCGAGGCGCGGAAACGGGTCTTCACGCGCTTACCGAAGAAGGCAGAGAGGAATTCCTCAAGCACCCACTTCAGGTTCGCCATGCTGATGTCTTTGCCGATGGCGAGGCCCTCGACCTGATTGAACATCGGGGTGTGGGTCTGGTCGTAGTCGGCGCGATACACGCGGCCCGGTGCGATCACGCGGATCGGGGCGCCGTTCTTTTCAAGCGCACGGATCTGCACCGGCGAGGTGTGAGTGCGGAGCACCGGCGGTGCGTCGTTCGAACCTTCCGGCGTCTTCATATAGAAGGTGTCCATCTCGGCGCGGGCCGAGTGGTGGCTGGGGATGTTCAGGGCGTCGAAGTTGTACCAGTCGCTTTCGATCTGGGGGCCTTCGGCCACGGTGAAGCCCATATCAGCGAAGATCGCCATGACCTCTTCAGTCACTTGGCTGATCGGGTGGACCGTGCCTTGACGTGCGTGGCGCGACGGCAGCGTGACGTCGAGCCATTCGGACTTCAGGCGCTCTTCGAGCGCGGCATCGGCCAGTGCGGTTTTCTTTGCGGCCAGCGCGGCGTTGATCTCGTCCTTCAGCGCGTTCAGAGCGGGACCGGCAACCTGCCGCTCTTCGGGCGTCATCTTGCCCAGCTCACGCATCTTGAGGCTTACTTCACCCTTCTTGCCAACGGCGGCAAGACGGACTTCTTCGATGGCCGCCTCGTCCGAGGCATTGGCAATCAGGTCCAGATATTTGGCTTTCAGGTCGTCCATGACATGCCCTTTGCAACTTGCTTGGCTTGCAATTACCCCGCCTACCCCGAAGGCACAAGCATTGCGCCTTAAGCTGGGATGCGGACAAAGAAAAAGGCCGCCCCGCAGGACGGCCTTTTCAATCGTGTGCTAACGCGAGTGATTAGGCGGCCAGAGCGGCACGTGCCTTTTCAGCGATTGCGTTAAATGCTTCCGGCTCGTGGACGGCCAGATCAGCAAGAACCTTACGGTCAACTTCGATACCGGCTTTGGCCAGACCGTTGATGAACTTCGAGTAGGTCAGCGATTCGTCATATGCACGGACAGCAGCGTTGATACGCTGGATCCACAGAGCGCGGAAATTACGCTTGCGGGTCTTACGGTCGCGGGTCGCATATTGGTTGGCCTTGTCTACGGCCTGACGAGCGACTTTGAAGGTGCGGGAGCGGCGGTCATAATAACCTTTGGCCGCGTCAAGGACCTTCTTGTGACGACGATGAGTGACGGTACCACCTTTGGTGCGCGACATGGTTCAGGCCTCCTTAGCGGTCGTAGGGCATGTAGGACTTGACGATCTTCGCATCGGGTGCGGAGAGCGTCGTGGTGCCACGAGCGTCACGGATGAACTTCGTGGTGCGTTTGATCATGCCGTGGCGCTTGCCAGCCTGACCAGCTTTGACCTTGCCGGACGCGGTCACTTTGAAGCGCTTTTTGGCGCTCGATTTAGTCTTCATTTTGGGCATTTCCGTCTCCTTCGGAAGGTGCGGTTTACGCGCGACTCGGCATGCCACATAAGCCGGTCACACGGTTAGAGCGCGCCGTATAGGGCCGCTCGGCGAATTTAGCAAGAGCGTTAGTGGAGGAAACGCGCCACGACCCGCATAAAAGCTTCGGGCACTTCGTCCAACGTGTAGGTGTGGTTGTTCAGGGCGAGAACGACCAACGATCCTCCGGCGAACACCATGATCGATGCAGCTTTCGGAGCTCTTCCTTCGGAAAGCGCCCCCACAATGGGTGGGAGCGCGAGGCCTAACAAAATCAGGCCGACAACTAGTAATAAATCTGTGTCCATATCCACATTACCTAATGAATAAGGATACCTTATTCACTATCGGCGTTGTGGATCAAACGTTCTTCGCAAGGAGCAACGCGCAGGATGTTGGTCGAACCCGGCGTGTTGAACGGAACACCGGCGGTGACGATGATCTTGTCCGACTCTTCAGCGAAGCCTTCAGCCTTGGCTGCACGGATCGCACCGATGACGGCCGACTTGAAGCGGTCAACGCTGTCGGTCATCGCGGTGTTCACGCCCCAGCTCAGGCACAGACGGCGCGCCGTGCGCTCGAACGTGGTGAGGGCGATGATCGGAACGCGCGGACGTTCCCGCGACACGAGCAGAGCCGTGGTGCCCGACTGCGAGAAGCAGCAGATCGCGGCGATCTTGGTCTTTTCCGCGATTTCGCGAGCCGCCGAAACGATGCCGTCAGCAACGGTCTCGTGGGCGATGCGGCGCTGGGATTCAATGATCTCGATGTAGGTCGGATCCGATTCCACTTCGTTAGCGACGTTGTTCATGGTGGTCACAGCTTCGACCGGGAACTGACCAGCGGCCGATTCTGCCGAAAGCATGATCGCGTCTGCGCCTTCGTAGATCGCGGTCGCAACGTCCGAAACTTCCGCGCGGGTCGGCATCGGGCTTTCGATCATCGATTCGAGCATCTGGGTCGCAACGATAACCGGCTTGGCAGCAGCGCGGCATTTACGGATCAGGCGCTTCTGGATCGGCGGAACGTTGGCGACGGGCAGTTCAACGCCGAGGTCACCACGGGCAACCATGATACCGTCGGAAACCGCGAGGATGTCGTCGAATGCTTTGACGGCAGCCGGCTTCTCGATCTTGGCGAGGATAGCAGCGCGGCCATTGCAGAGCTGGCGTGCTTCTTCGACGTCCGACGGACGCTGAACAAACGACAGAGCCAGCCAATCAACGCCGAGGCTACAGACGAACTCGAGGTCCTTGCGGTCTTTCTCGGACAGCGCCGGAACCGGCAGCACGACGTCAGGAACGTTCACGCCCTTACGGTTCGAGATCATGCCGCCAACGGTGACTTCACAGTCAGCGAAATCACGGCCGCAGTCTTTGACCTTGAGGCGGATTTTACCGTCGTTCACCAGCAGGTTGGCACCAGGCTCGAGAGCGTCGAAGATTTCCTTGTGCGGAAGCTTCACGCGGGTGCTGTCGCCTTCTTCGTCCTTAAGGTCGAGGCGGAAGTCCTGACCGACTTCGAGCATTTCTTCGCCGTTCTTGAAAACACCGACGCGCAGTTTCGGGCCCTGAAGGTCGGCGAGAATACCGATCGCGCCGCCACAGTCTTTCTCGACCTGGCGGATGATATCGTAGCGCGCTTGGATCTCGCTGTGGTCACCGTGGCTCATATTCAGGCGGAACACGTCGGCTCCTGCCTCATGAAGTGCGCGGATCATTTCGTAGCTGCTGGAAGCCGGGCCCAGCGTAGCAACGATCTTTACGTTGCGGTGACGTTTCATCCCAAAGTCCTCGTATCTGCCGTGTGATAAGGTCCGTTAACGCTAACGCACCATTTGCGCCCCTTATTGCGCAAAAGCTGTTCGGCCTCAACTAGACTATTCGAACCTACGAAAATATGACACCACCCGCCTAGAGATGTGACCTCAAATCCCTACCTTACAGAGTGTCACGAACGTTATCCTTAAGCGGCAGTCCGCCAAAAGGCATCTCAGGAGGAGTTATCATGGACGACCAGACGCGCATCGAACTCGAAGCCGCAGCATTCCGCGCCCTGCGCGATCACCTGATGGAAAAGCGCACCGATGTGCAGAACATCGACATGATGAACCTCGCAGGCTTCTGCCGTAACTGTCTGTCGCGCTGGTACCAAGAGGCCGCAAACGAGCGTGGCATCGAAATGGACAAAGCCCAAGCGCGAGAAATCTTCTACGGGATGCCGTTCGAGGAATGGCGCGACCAGCACCAGACCGAAGCCGACGCAGGCAAACAAGCCGAATTCAAAGAGGCTTTCGCTCGCAACGTCGGTGACACGGCAAAATAGTTTAGCATTTTAGGTCAGGACGGATAGTTCTGGCCCTCTTTTTGCATAAGTGGACTCAAATGGGTCATTGAGCCGCCGTTACCGTTGCCAGAATAGATATATGGTAACGAACGATGCTGCTCACGTTGTTATTGGCTTCACTTGGCGTTGCGCTCTTCTCGAGCGCAATGGTCTTGGATTCCACGTCCGATGATAGCACGGACGACGGCGACGATGGTGACGGTTCGACCGAAACCGGAAATAACGAAGGTGACGACAACTATGTCGGCACCTCGCTTGCGGACAGCTTCTTCCTTGGCAATGGCGACGACACTGCGACGGGCGGTGACGGCGACGATATGCTTGCCGGCGGAAACGGGAACGACACGCTTTACGGCGGCACCGGCGAAGACACGATCAGCGGCGGCGCCGATGAAGATGTGGTCGCAGGGGATGGCGGCGACGATATCATCGCAGGTGACGGCGGGGATGACATCATCTCCGGCGGTGACGGCAATGACTTTATCGAAGGCGGCACAGATGCCGACACCGTCCACGGTGATAACGGTGACGACATCATCTACGGCGGTAGTGGCTACGACTGGCTGTACGGCGATGATGGTGACGACCGGATTTTCGACGTGTTCGGGCGCAATCACCTGTTTGGCGGCAACGGCGATGACGTGCTGCGTGGTGGACTGATGTCCACTCTGAACGGTGGCGCAGGCGACGACGTTCTGCACCTGATGGGTGCCATCGGCATCGGCGGCGAAGGCGCCGATGTGTTCTGCGTCGAGGACGTCCACGATGATCCGGCTTGGATCAAGGATTTTGTCCCGGCCGAGGACACCCTTATGATCGAGATGGAATCGCCCGAAACCGCCGACATCCGCCTCGTGACCGAAGGAGCGGCGACCGTCGTCTACAACGGCGATCAGATCCTCGCCGCGATCGAGGGTGGCGTCATCACCTTGGACCACATCACCCTCGTGGCCTTCAAATAAAAGGCCGCCCGAAGGCGGCCTCTCGATTATTTGGCGGTCTTGAGGCTTTCCTCAATGTAAATCTCGCGCAGGCGCAATGACACATCACCGGGTTTGCCTGTGCCGATGGCCGCGCCGTCAATCTCCACCACCGGCTGCACGAAGGTGGTGGCCGAGGTGATGAACGCCTCATCGGCTTCCTGCGCTTCGGCAATGCTGAAATCGCGCTCTTCGACTTTGAACTGGGCTTCTTCGGCGAAACGCAGAACAGCGGCACGTGTGATGCCGTGCAGGATGTCGTTCGACAGGGCGCGGGTGATGATGGTGTTGCCTTTGACGATGTAGGCGTTGTTCGAAGTGCCTTCGGTCACGACGCCTTCTTCGACCATCCACGCATCGTCGCAGCCCTTCTTCTTGGCCATCATCTTGCCCCACGACGGGTAGAGCAGCTGGGTCGTCTTGATATCGCGGCGCGACCAGCGCTCGTCGGGGATCGAGATGACTTTGATGCCGGTCTTGATCGACGGCATTTCAACGAGCTTCTTGGCGAAGGTGAACAGGACAATGCCCGACGGTACTTCGTCCGGATCCGGCCATGCGAAATCACGGTCAGCCGGTGCGCCGCGGGTGATCTGAAGATAGATGCCGCCCTCTTCGAGGTCGTTGCGCTTGACCAGCTCGCGGTGGATTTCCAGCAGTTCGTCCATGGTGACGGGGTTGCGCATTTCCAGTTCGGAAAGCGAACGCTCCAGACGTTTGGCGTGGCCGTCGAAATCAACAAGCTTGCCGTCGATGACGGAGGTTACTTCATAGACGCCATCCGCCATGAGAAACGCTCGGTCAAAGATCGATACTTTGGCTTCGGTTTCGGGCACATACTCGCCATTGACGTAGACGGTGCGGGTCATGGGATCCTCCGATAAAAGTGACGCCTAGCGTCATCGGGCAACCCTGACCCACCGTCAAGCCCCGTCAGGCGGCAACACCGAATAGACTGAGGTTTCGGTGACAATCTTGCGGGCGTCCTGTGCCAGCAGCGCGACCTGCGAATAGTAGTCGATCATCTCGCCTGCCATCTTCGCAATCTTCAGCAAGCTGGACTTTTCGGCGTCCGATAGCGGTCCGGCCTTTTCGCTATCCGCGACAACGAGGTTCCCGAGCTTCACGCCCTCATGCATGACGCCAACCAGCGTCAGACCTTTCGTGGTGGAGTAATTCCCGTTCACGCTATCCAGATCGTCCAGCACAAGCATGGCATCGGCAATGTCGAAGAACTCCGCATCGTGGATATGCGGCGGTAGCTCGCGCTCCCAGTGTTCCTTCACGATATCCCCATGCGCGCCGATCACGAACTCGACCGAACGAAGGTTCAAATAGAACGCCGCCCGCGACCGCCCCGTGGCGCGGCATGCAAGCGATGCCAGACGGTCAAAGGTTGCACGGCGGCCGAGGTTCAGTCCCTGCGGAACGCGAACCGAGTCGGTGGCTTTTAGAATGTTTCTGATAACAATCGATGGCATCTGCTCACCTACTCGCCAATGAAAACACGTCTTTGAGCATCAGCTTGAGGCTCGCCTTGGACAGAACAACTTCCGCCGCGATCCCAGCGAAATCGGTCAGCGTCAGTTGCAGGTCGCGATCGCCGAGGGCCTGCGGTCTGTTGTGATAGAGAAAGAACCCGCCGATCATCTCGCCCTCGACCATCACCCGGGCGCGGGCGGTGTAAGTGAAGCGCGCGATTTCGCCATTGAACAGCGGCGCGTTCGGGAAAACCTTCAGTGGCTCGTTCGTTTCGATGAAATTCTTGTACTGGACCGAATTGTAAATCGACCGCCTAAAGTTTGCAGCGGGCATCTTGTGCTGCCCGATCACGACGATGTCTTTGTCGTGCACCATCGCAACAGCGGCGGCGTCCATGCCGGTCAGATCACAAGCGAGGGCACATAAGTCATCGAGAACCTCGCTGGGCCCGAGATCGAGTTTCTCCAGCAGCGTCGGACCATCGATCCGGGTCAACAACTCGCGAAAAGTAGTACTCATAGCACTTATATTTCTAGCACATCTAAGGTTACAAAAATATCGGCATTAATATTTCACTGGTATAATAAGTTTCCTATTGCCAGAAAGTCGCGATATTAACGTTTTCCACATATCGAAAGTATCGACGCCTAGCCGATTGGAACTTTCGTCTCGTTCCCATGCTGCAATTGCAAAATGAACTTGCGCATGGCGCAGCAATTTAATAACCAAAATTTAAATGCCCACGCAACTTCATTACTTGGAGGAATTGATGTCGTTCCGAATTCAGCCCGCTGCTCCCGCTCGCCCGAACCGCTGCCAGCTCTTCGGACCAGCATCCAACACCAAGCTGTTCGCCAAAATGGCTGCGAGCGCGGCTGACATCATCAACATCGACCTCGAAGACTCGGTTGCGCCGTCTGACAAAGACATGGCCCGCGCCAACGCTATCGAAGCGATCAACACCGTCGATTGGGGCAACAAGTACCTGTCCGTCCGCATCAACGGCCTCGACACGCCCTATTGGTACCGCGACGTGGTCGATCTGATGGAGCAGGCAGGCGACCGCCTCGACCAGATCATGATCCCCAAAGTCGGATGTGCGGCCGATGTCTACGCCGTCGATGCCCTCGTGACCGCCATCGAGCGCGCCAAGGGCCGTACCAAGCCGATCAGCTTTGAGGTCATCATCGAATCCGCCGCCGGCATCGCCCACGTCGAAGAAATCGCCGCCTCATCGCCCCGCCTACAGGCCATGAGCCTCGGCGCTGCGGACTTTGCCGCGTCGATGGGTATGCAGACCACCGGCATCGGCGGCACGCAGGAGAACTATTACATGCAGCACGGTGAAAGCCGCCACTTCTCGGACCCGTGGCACTGGGCTCAGGCTGCAATCGTTGCCGCTTGCCGCACCCATGGCGTTCTGCCGGTCGACGGTCCGTTCGGTGATTTCTCAGACGACGAAGGCTACCGCGCTCAGGCCCGCCGCTCGGCCACGCTCGGCATGGTCGGCAAATGGGCGATCCACCCCAAGCAGATCGCACTGGCTAACGAAGTCTTCACGCCATCGGAAGAGGCCGTCACAGAGGCCCGCGAAATCCTTGCGGCGATGGAAGACGCCAAGGCGCGCGGTGAAGGTGCGACCGTCTACAAAGGTCGCCTCGTCGACATCGCGTCAATCAAGCAGGCCGAAGTCATCGTCCGTCAGTCGGAGATGATCGCCGCTCAGTAATTGCGAAGGGACACCGTCCCGAACACGCAAGCCCGCTGGCAGTCGGTCGCGTCGTGACCAATCGTGTCCGATACGACCGACATTGCCTCGCTCAGCCCCTCGAACCGTGGGTCGTCGCACTGGCTGTCAAAGGGGTACTCCCCTTCGTCGTCACCGAAATCGATCGCATCACAGCTGGTCGCCCGCATTGACCGCTCTGCATTCCAAAGCTCCAGATTGCCGTCGACATAGGCGTTGAGGCAGTCCGTGCGGTCCATGCCGACATTGCTCCAGTCCAGAACAGCAGCCATGCCGCGCCCGAAGAAGCGGCGGTCGTCGCACTCGCCATCCTTGGCCCACTCGCTTGTATCGTCGCCGAAGATGATGCCGTCGATCATCTCGAAAGCAGCAAGATCGTCAGTGCCAGGATCGGGCTTCATGGTAATGGTGCCAGCGTTGAACGCGTTCCGGCAATCGGTCGCGTCCGCCATGATGTCGTCATCAAGCAAAGGCGTCGCCGTCATGCCCGTGCCTTCGAAGCGGGGATCGTCACATTCGCCATCGTTCGCGAACATGCTCGAGTCACTGCCGAAGGCGACCTTGCCCTGCGCCCAAACAGGCGATGCGAGCATAAGCGAGCATATCGCGCCGGTAATGATACGTTTCATGACGTCCTCCCTTGCCGTATGGTGAAAGCCTGCCAAATTGCCTCTACGGGAACAACTTGTTCCTCGGCTTTATGCCCATTATCGGTAGCCGAGTTGCAAACCCCACCGATGCACCATTATATCGAACGCATTATAGCAGTCCGGAAGGCACCCGATGACCATCTACCTCGAGTTTGAAAAACCGCTCGCCGAAATCGAAGGCAAGGCCGAAGAACTCCGCGCACTGGCGCGCAATAATCCCGAGATGGATGTCGAAAAAGAAGCCGCCGGCTTGGACAAGAAAGCGTCCGACCTGCTTGCACAGCTTTATGGCTCGCTCACCCCTTGGCGCAAATGTCAGGTTGCGCGTCACCCCGAGCGCCCGCACTGCCGCGACTACATCGACGCGCTGTTCGACGAATACACCCCGCTCGCAGGTGACCGTAACTTTGCCGACGACCTTGCCGTCATGGGCGGCCTCGCGCGCTTTAACGGCCAGCCTGTCGTCGTCATCGGCCACGAAAAAGGCCACGACACCAAGAGCCGCATTGAGCACAACTTCGGCATGGCCCGCCCCGAAGGATACCGTAAGGCGATCCGCCTGATGGACCTCGCGGACCGTTTCGGTCTGCCAGTCATCACGCTCGTCGACACTGCTGGCGCATATCCGGGCAAAGGCGCTGAAGAGCGCGGCCAGTCCGAAGCTATCGCCCGCTCGACTGAAAAGTGCCTGTCGATCAAGGTTCCGATGATCTCGATCATCATCGGTGAAGGTGGTTCGGGTGGCGCTGTTGCTTTCGCGACCGCTAACCGCGTCGCGATGCTGGAGCACGCGATCTACTCGGTCATTTCGCCGGAAGGCTGCGCATCGATCCTCTGGAAAGATTCGGACAAGATGCGCGAAGCTGCCGAGGCGCTGCGCCTGACCGCCCAGAACCTCAACGAACTGGGCATCATCGATCGCATCATCAAAGAGCCGCTCGGCGGCGCGCACCGCGACGCGGACGCTGCTATTAACGCGGTTAAAGATACCATCGCGTCGATGCTGAAAGACATGAACGGCAAAGATGGCACCGAGATCCGCGATGCCCGCCGCAAGAAGTTCCTGAACATGGGTGCCAAGGGCCTCGCCGCCTAAGCAACCCGCAAACACGAAAAAGCCGCGCGATCCGAAAGGGCCACGCGGCTTTTTTGTTTTCAAGCAGAGCTTAGCGCGAAAGCTGGGTCCGCGCTTCAGCCATCAGTTTTTCAGAGTGCGTCTCGATCGTTTCTTCGAGCGTTGCCATGAATTCCTTCGTACCCAGACCCGGCTTGATGACCGGCAGGAATTCGACCACCGCCGTGCCCTTGCGGCGCATGATGCCGTGGGCGGGCCAGAACATGCCGACGTTGCAGGCCACAGGCACACAGTCAGTGCCCATTTCGCCGTAGAGCACCGCAGAACCAATCTTGTACGGCTTCTTGTCACCAGGCTCGACGCGGGTGCCTTGCGGGAAAATGATGAGCTGACCAGGATCGCGACGACCGGCATTGACCTCTGCCACCATTTTTCTGATTGCCGCGCCGCGCTTACCGCGATCAACAGCAATACAGCCCATCATCTTGCCGTACTGACCGACGATAGGCGCCCAGATCAGTTCCTTTTTCATGATGAACTTGCCGCGCGGAACGGCCGAGTAGATCAGGATGATATCGAGGAACGATTGATGCTTGCCGACGATGAGCACTTCTCCGGTCGGCGGGGTGCCACGGATTTCGGTGTTGAGACCGACCATCCACCGCGCGGACCAACGCACCCATTTGCACCATGCGTGGGCAGCAGCGAATGCGCCACGACGGTCAAAAAGCGCCCACGGCAGGAACACGATCGCGATGACCAACATCAGGAAATAGGAGATCACGATGAAAATGAGGGACCGAACCCACTGGATCGCGTTACTCATGAAAGTGCCCTCAACGTACGGAGCGCCGCCGAACGGGTCGCGAGAAACGCGACGACCGCAGCCAGCAGCGGAATGGAGGCAGGCGCGAACCACGACGCACCGCTGAAACTTAGTCCCGTCAGGAAACCGCCCGCGACATCACTGCTCGGGAGCAGCAGAACGGCCAGCGTCCCCGCAAGCGCGCCGATGGCAGAGCCGCCGAACGCGCGGATGGTAAAGCGGCGCACAAACGCACCTGCGATGTAAATGTCACGCGCACCGACGAGGCGCATCACCTTGATGACCTGGGCATTCGCGGCCAGCGCGGCATTCGCAGCAAGCGTAATCATCGCAGCCGTCGCCGTGGCGATGAGCGCAATCGACAGAATGGACAGCAGACGCAGGCGGTCGGCAGCAGCCACCAGCGGCTCACGCCAACGGGTGTGATCGTCAAGGATCGCGCCCGGCACCTCGGCTTGAAGTCGCGCACGGAGGCCGGTTGCGTCATAGCCCGCGCCCTCCTCCACAACTTCGATCAGACGGGGGATCGGCAAGGTGTCGATTGGCAGATCGGGACCAAACCACGGTTCCAGCAACGCCTGTTGCTCGGCGACATCCAACGCACGGGCACTTGCCACGCCGGGAGTTGTTTCGAGCAGGTTCACAGCCGCAGCGACCTGCGCGTCAAGTTGATCGGCAGGCGCCGAGATACGGAGCGTCGAGGTGCGCGCGAGCTCGGATGCCCAGCGGTCGGCCAACTGGCCAGCGGCCAGTCCGAGAGCCAGCGCAAACACGGCAAGGAACGCCATCGCACCCGAGGTGAAAACGGTCAGGTTCGCAGTGAAACCGGTCGGCGGGACCGAGCGGTCAGCCAGCGGATCACCTGCAAGCATCGAGAAATAGCGGCGGATCACTGCGATCATAGATCGACCCCCGCCACATGCAGACGCTGGTTCATCAGTCGCAGAACGCGGGCCTGCACCTGCATCTTGGACGCCTGACGGATCAGGTTCAGATCGTGCGTCGCGAGCAGGATCGTCTTGCCCATGCGGTTCAGCTCGACCAGCAGCTTCAGCAGACGCTGGGACATTTCCCAGTCGATGTTGCCGGTCGGCTCGTCCGCAATGATGACGTCCGGCGAAATGATGACCGCGCGCGCCAATGCGGCACGCTGACGTTCACCTCCGGACAGCTCTGGCGGGCGCTGACCTGCTTGGTTGCGCAGACCAACCCAGCTCAGCAGATCCTCAAGGTATTCACCCGCCTCATCCGCTCGTCCTGCAACAGTCAGCGGCAGAGCGACGTTCTCGGCCACGCTCAGGTGATCGAGGAACTGGCAGTCCTGATGGACCACACCAATGTTCCGGCGCGAGAGCGCGATGTCGTCACGCTGCAATTCGCGCACGTTCTTGCCGAACAGACGAACATGACCAGCGGTCGCGACCAGCTCGCCGTAGCAGAGCTTCAGCAACGTGGTCTTGCCCGCGCCAGACGGGCCGGTGAGGAATTGGAATGAGCCGGGGGCAAGTGTGAGCGACACGTTCGAAAACAGTTCAGCCCCGCCGTAAGAGTATGCGACTCGGTCGAGTTCTATCAAAGATTGGTCCTTTCGCCCCGGTGCCTGTGTCTTCTGCCTAAAAGATCGGCCGAATTCAATTGTCCCGACATCGGTTGGGCGTGGTTTTGCTTTTGTCCGCGCTTTGTGGTTGTTAGTAATGGAAGGAATTCAAGACCGTCCGCGTTCTCGCGGCAGATTGGGAAACTATAATGCGTCTGATTTGCCCGAATTGCGGAGCACAATACGAAGTACCCGATGACGTGATCCCTGACGGGGGCCGCGACGTCCAGTGTTCGAACTGTGCTCACACCTGGTTTGAGAAGCCGGGCGACTCTGAAACGTTCGAATTGTCCGAAGTTGGCATTTCGATCCCCGAGGTCGAGGTCGAAGAACCCGTGGCTCCCCCGCCGCCCGTTCCACCCCGTGCGACCGAGCGTCCTGTACCAGCTGCGCCGCCGGTGGCTCCGGAATACGATGATTATGAGGACGAGGATGAGGACGACGATTTCGTAGCGCCCTCCGGTCCGCGCCGTTCCATCGACCCAGATGTTGCCGAAATTCTGAAGGCTGAGGCAGAGCGCGAAGCGGAACGCCGCGCCGCCAGTCCCGAACCCGACGATTTCTTTGAAACCCAGACCGAGCTTGGCCTCGAAGAGCCGTCCTCGCTCGAAGAGCGCCGCGCTGCCGAAGCGCGCGCGAGAATGGCGCGTCTTCGCGGTGAGCAGCCCGTTGATGCAGACACGCCACGCCGTGACTTGCTGCCGGATATCGAAGAGATCAATTCGACCCTTCGCCCCGCAAGTGACCGCGCAGAGAACGAGCCTTCACCCACCGAAGCCGTTCAGGATCGCCGTCGTGGTTTCCGCACCGGTTTCTTCGGTATGATCCTGATCGCTGCTGTCGCGGTGACTGTTTACGTGCTGGCTGCGCAGATCGCGTTGTCGCTGCCAGTGGCTGAGCCTTACCTCGACAGCTACGTTGTGTGGGTCGACGGCCTGCGCAATGCGCTTGATGTCTGGGTTCAAGGGCTTCTTGCCGAAGCCGCCTGATCAGAATTGATCGAGTAGTCGCTGCAGATAGCTGCGTTCATCTTCCGAACGATTAAGCTCGCCTGCGCGGCGGCGGATTTCATCGAGGAGCTCGCCCGCACGGCGGTAGACATCCTCGTCCTGAAGCATTCCGCGATCCGTGTCCGAACGGCCCGACTGACCAAGCTGGCGACCCAACGGATCAGTGTTCTGAGCTTGCTGGTCACTGCCGCGCGTCGCACCTGCGCGGTCATTGCCTGAGCCCTCTTCACGCTCGCGGTTGTTGGTCAGCGCCTGACCAAGATTACGCATACCTTCGCGCAGACTATCGAGCGCTTCGGCCTGACGGTCCAGCGCTTCGGCCATGTCGTTGTCGCGGAGCGCCTGTTCTGCCTCGTCCATCGCACGGTCTGCATTTTCGAGCGAGCGGCGCATAATCTCGGCCTCTTCGCCGGTCAGCGCGGGCAGATTGCGGCGTTGGCGTTCGAGCATGTTGCGCAGGGCCTGCTGGCGATCCGCAAGGCTCTGCTCGCCTTGGCCTTCGCCCTGCTCGCCACCATCCTCATCCTGACCGAACTGCGGCTCGCCGTCCTGTGTCATTCCTGGATTGAACTGTTCTTGCAGATCGCGGAACGCGTCGTCGGACAACTCCTGCTGTTCCTGTAAGGTATCGCCAAGTTCTTCCATCGACCGCTCACCCTGCGTGCGCGGGCCGTCCTGACCTTCGCCCTGCTGGACCTGCATGTTGTCGATGAGGTCGTTGAGTTGCTGCATCAACTCCTGCGCTTCGGCCATCTTGCCTTCGGACATCAGCTCTTGGATGCGGTCCATGAGGGCGTTGATTTCGTCCTGCGTGAACGACATCGAATTGCCCTGCCCCTGATCTGGACTGTCGGTCTGATCCTCGGGGGTGCCTGCCTGCTCGGCCAGCATCTGCGTATAGGCTTCGGTTGCCTCGCGCAGTTCATCCATGAGTTCCTGAATTTCCTCGGGGCTGGCGCCATTGCGCATCGCTTCATTCAAACGCTCGCGGGCACGGTTCAGACGTTCCAGCGCATTCGCCAGAGAGCCCTCCTCCAGATCGACAGCAATGGCCCAAAGCTGAGCGGCCACGTCGTTCTGAACTTCATCGTTGAGGCCGCTTTCGATCCCGTTTTCGAGCATCACGATGGTATCGCGGATGGCGACGTAAGGCTCCATATCGGTGAACAGCTCCTCGGGCTTGGCCGATACAGCCCGCAGGATCTGAGCGACGCGCGGAGCATTTGCCTTGGACCAAAGCAGATCGCGGCGCATCTCGATCACTGACTTGGCGACAGGTTCAAAGAAGCGGCGCCCGGGGAGGATGATTTCTTGGGGCTCGGTCGTCGCGACGTTGCCAGCCGCATCCTCGGCCGCGATTTGCATGACCACGGGGAGGTTGGCGAACGGCTCTTCGCTGAAATCCTCGACCAGCGAAGCGTCGAAATCGCTGCGGTCGCCCGTGATCGGAAGCGGAATATCGACAATCAGCGGCTCACGCGGATCGGGATCGGTCAGCAAGCCGTGGTGGCGATCAAGACGGGACAGATCGAGCGTGAACGTCGCCGTCCCGCCGACCACACCGTAGTCGTCACCGGCATGAAACGGCTGGGTCATGACGCCCTTCGCGTCGACCTCCATCTCTCCATCCAGCACCACAGACGGAGCATTGTCGGGCAGAAGCGTCACATCCCAACTGCGGCCACCCTGCCCCGTGATATCAATCTTCCCGCCCTGCTGGACGTTGAACGACTGCTGTTGTTGCGATGCGGGCGGAACGTCGGACCCTGCGCGAGCAGAGACAGTTTCGGCCAGCGTCAGGTCGCCGATGTCGCCGTAGAATCTCACGGTGATTTTCGAACCCGCGAGTACTTCAATCCGGTCGCTCGTCAGGTCGGGCAGATAGAGCGTCGGCATTCCGGTATATGCAGGCGGCTCGATCCAACCCTCCCACGTCGGCCCCATCACGGCAGCGGTCGGCGTGCCGTTCTGCGCGATCTCGGCCACGGTGCCGATGCGCCAGACCGAACCGAACATCACGGCCACGAGGAAAAACAGCAGCGCCATGTAGCGCACGCCGAACGGATCACGCTCCGATACGCGCAGATCCGGCGACACAGGACGTGCCTCGCGGGTGCGGCGGAGCATACGTTCGAGGTGCACGGCCCAGACGGCTTTGGACGCTTCATCGGTGCTGCCGATGGCCTGCGCGTCACTCAGTGCAGAAATCGGGCGGCCTTCGAGCGCGCCGTCGACGCGGGCGATGGCTTCGGCCTCGGTCGGGAAATGGAACTTACGCCAACCAAGGTAGAGCGTCACTCCGAGCGCAACGATGCCCGTCGCGATGATGGCCCAGAAAGCCTCAAGTGGCAGAAAATCCTGCCAGCCGAACATCAGCGGCGCGAGAAGGAAGAAAGCCACCGTCCAGACCGGCCAGTACGAACGCACGATGCGCTCGGCCAAAAGGCCGATGCGGGTTGCGAGTACTGGCAAACGCAAGTGCGATAGACTGCGTGTTGGATCGGTCAGTGTGCTTACTCCGGTCGGTTCGCTCCGACCTTTAACACGTCAGAGCCACTCGGGAACGATATCGCGAGCGATCATCTCTTCATAGGTGGGGCGTCGGCGGATAACTGCAAATTTATCGCCGTCAACCAGCACCTCGGGGATCAGCGGACGCGAGTTATATTCGCTCGCCATCACTGCGCCATACGCACCGGCAGAGCGGAATGCGATCAGATCACCAGGGTTGAGGTCAGTCATCTCACGGCCCTTGGCAAAGGTATCGCCGGACTCGCAGATCGGGCCGACCACGTCGAAGTTGGTCTTCTCGGCGCCCGCAGCAGGCTCGATGACCGGCTCGATGTCGTGATGCGCGTCATACATCGCAGGGCGCAGCAGATCGTTCATCGCAGCGTCCACGATAAGGAAACGGCGGTCCTCGCCTTCTTTCACGTAGATGACTTCGGAGACCAGAAGACCCGAGTTGCCAGCGATCAGACGACCGGGTTCGATCTCGACCTCGCAGCCGAGGTGACCAACTTCCTCGCGGATGACCTGACCGAGGTCCATCGGCAGCGGCGGAACCTCGTTCGAACGGGTGTAGGGAATGCCCAGACCGCCGCCCAGATCGAGGCGGGTGATCTGGTGACCGTCGGCGCGGAGCGTTTCGGTCAGCTCCGCGACCTTGCGGTAGGCCAGACGGAACGGTTCGAGGTCGGTAAGCTGAGAGCCGATGTGCACGTCGATACCGACGACCTTCAGGCCCTCAAGTTCAGCAGCGCGGGCGTAGACTTCGCGGGCGCGGCTGATCGGGATGCCGAACTTGTTCTCTTTCTTGCCAGTCGCGATCTTGGCGTGGGTCTTGGCGTCGACATCGGGGTTCACGCGGATGGTGATCGGAGCGACCGTACCCAGCGACACCGCAACTTCGGACAGCGCCTCCATCTCCGGCTCGGATTCGACGTTGAACTGGCGAATGCCGCCTTCGATGGCGATGCGCATTTCTTCGCGGGTTTTGCCGACGCCGGAGAAAACGATCTTGTCGCCCGAAATACCAGCGGCCTTTGCGCGGAGGTATTCACCGATCGACACGACGTCGATGCCTGCACCTGCTTGGCCGAGCAGCTTCAGCACTGCGATGTTCGACAGCGACTTCATAGCGAAACAGACGAGGTGCTCCATGCCTTCGAGCGATTCATCGAAAACCTGAAAGTGACGCAGAAGGGTGGCCTTGGAATAGACGTAGAACGGCGTTCCGACCTCTTTGGCGATGTCGGTGATGGCAACGTCTTCGGCGTGCAGCACGCCATTCTGGTAGATAAAATGATCCATGAGACCCTCCGCGCTTCGGGACGTCTCATATCAAATCAGGCGGAAACCCCAAGCCCTTAGTTTACAGGGCGTGTCCGCATGAAAAGGTAGAGCGGCAGGCCGCAGCTCACACCGATGCAGAAGGTCGCGGGGATCGCGATCAGCGCGGACCAGTTGCGACGCACCGAGACCTCGGCCAGCACCCAGACCGTCAGGGCAATCGCGGCAATCGTCAGATCCCATGTGAGGCCCGTCGTCGCCTCGTTCACATACCACGCGTCGATCAGACCGCCGAGGCCCGTCTGGTTTTCGCGCATGTAGGTGATGAAGTGCTGCATGGGACGCACCGCGCCCCACACAGCCAAGACGATATAGACGCCGCGCAGCAGGGACATCAGCAGGCCACGTTCACCGAAACGGTGCCGTTGGTTCCGCCGACGTTGCAGGACGTGGCCAGCTGTCCGTTCTGGTTCACCGTGAGCCCGAGGTTCGCCACAGGGCGGATCGGGGCACCATCAGCACCGCAACCGGCGAGGGCGACAAGGGTCAGGACAGCGATAACGGTTTTCATCCAAGCAACTCTTTCCAGCGTGCGATCTGTTTCTTCACCTGAACGGGCGAAGTACCACCGTAGCTTTGACGCGACATGACCGATGCTTCAACGGTCAAAACGTCAAAGACGCCTTCGTTGATGTTATCGTGAACGGACTTCATGTCCTCAAGCGTCAGGTCAGGCAGGTCGCAGCCCTTGCCCTCGGCCATCGCCACAAGCGCGCCGGTGACGTGGTGAGCATCGCGGAACGGCATTCCCAGTTCGCGCACCAGCCAGTCGGCAAGGTCGGTCGCGGTCGAGAAGCCCGAAGCTGCCGACTTGCGCAGATTTTCACGCTGCGGCGCCATGGTTTCGACCATGCCAGTCATCGCAGCGAGCGACAGCATCAGGTTGTCGGCAGCGTCGAAGACCTGCTCTTTGTCTTCCTGCATGTCCTTGGAATAAGTCAGCGGAAGGCCTTTCATCACGGTCATCAGCGCAACGTTCGCACCGAAGATACGGCCGATTTTGGCGCGGATCAGTTCGGCGGCATCAGGGTTTTTCTTCTGCGGCATGATCGACGAACCGGTCGACCACTGGTCCGACATGACGACAAAGCGGAACTGGGCGGAGGACCAGATGACCAGCTCTTCAGCGAAGCGGCTGAGGTGCATCGCGCAGATCGAAGCGGCGGCGAGGAATTCGAGCGCGAAGTCGCGGTCAGACGTCGAATCGAGCGAGTTGGCCGACGGACGGTCGAAGCCCAGCGCCTCTGCGGTCATGTGGCGGTCAATGTTGAAGCCAGTGCCAGCCAGCGCAGCGCCGCCCAGCGGGCTTTCGTTCATGCGCTTGCGGGCATCGGCGAAACGCGAGCGGTCGCGGTTCAGCATTTCGACATAGGCAAGCATATGGTGGCCCCACGTCACGGGCTGAGCGGTTTGCAGGTGGGTAAAGCCCGGCATGACCCAGTCAGCACCGGCTTCGGCTTGGCCGATGAGTGCCTTCATCAGGGCTTCGAGCGCGCCATCGACAGCATCGCACTGGTCGCGAACCCAAAGGCGGAAGTCGACGGCGACTTGGTCATTACGGCTACGCGCGGTGTGCAGGCGGCCAGCAGGCTCGCCGATGACCTCTTTTAGACGCGCTTCGACATTCATGTGGATGTCTTCGAGAGCCTTCGAAAACTGGAAATCGCCTGCTTCAATCTCTGACAATACGGTGAGCAGGCCTTCCCGAATGGCTTCGGCATCTTTATCGGTAATGATGCCCTGCGCGGCGAGCATCGCGGCGTGGGCGCGGGAACCCTCGATGTCCTGTCGTGCCAGACGCTTGTCAAAATCGATGGAAGCGTTGATCGCCTCCATGATGGCGTCCGGTCCGGCGGAGAAACGCCCGCCCCACATCGCGTTCGAAGTCTTGGTCATAATCGGAGGTCCCATGCGGAAACTTGTGTCTGCGCTGCTTTATACGTCACTCGCGCTTGTTGCAAACGGCGCGCTGGCAGAAAGCACACCGCCAGTCGAACTCACTGGTGAGATGAGCGCGCTGAACTGGCACAGCGAGCCGCGTGAGCTCAGCGATGTGGCCTTCCAGAGCCGCGACGGTGCAGAGACTACTTTCGCCGATCACGAAGGCAAGGTGCTCGTCGTGAATTTCTGGGCTACGTGGTGCGCACCGTGCCGTGAAGAAATGCCGTCGCTGGCCGCGCTTCAGGACGAGATGGGCAGCGACGATTTCGAAGTCATCACCATCGCGACCGGACGCAACCCGCCCGCCGCCGTTGACCGTTTCTTCGAAGAGATCGGCGTCGATAGTCTGCCGATCTACATGGACAATTCGATGAAGGTTGCCCGTTCGATGGCCGTGCTCGGCCTGCCCGTGACGATTGTTGTCGACAAAGATGGCAATGAGGTCGCCCGCCTGACCGGTGGTGCGGACTGGAATAGCGCAGAGGCCAAGGCGCTCATTCAGGCGATGATCGACTGATTAGGCGTGACCCGCTTCGCTGGAAAGCGTGAGCGGGTTGATCCCCATGTGCTTAAGTGCGGCGCTCCATTTCAGGTCGTTCGCACGTCCGAAAACGATGTCGTCGCGCGCATCGCAGGTCAGCCAGCCGTTCTGGCCGATCTCTTCCTCAAGCTGGAGCGGTCCCCAACCGGAATATCCCAAAGCCAGCAGCGATGCCTTCGGCCCGTTGCCATGCGCCAGTTCGCGCAGAACGTCGGTCGTGCCGGTCATAGAAGTGTTTTCGTCCACCTCCAGCGTTCCGTGCTCCGAATGATAATCGGACGAGTGCAGAACGAATCCCCGACCATGCTCGACGGGCCCACCGATATGGACGCGCAGATCACGCGGCGCTTCGGCCTCGATCTGCAATTGCCCGAGAAGGTCTTTGAAACGGATTTCAGGCGCGGGCTTATTCACCACAAGTCCCATCGCGCCCTCTTCCGTATGGGCACACACATATACCACAGCGTTTTCAAAACGCGGATCACCCATGCCAGGCATGGCTACGAGAAGTTTCCCCGAAAGGTTTGTCGAAGCAAATTCCATACCCTGATGATGTGGTGCGAAAGGGCCACGATCAAGGGCGGCCTGTAATTAGTCTCGCTGCAACGTGACTTTCCATGCACGCTTCGCCGCGTAAATTGCATCTCATGAGAAACGCTGCTCTTTCCTTCATCACTTCTGTTCTGCTCGCGACGTCTGCCCATGCGGACGACCCGATTGCGCATATCGAAGTGCTGCCCGGCTGGACGACTCCAACCGGCACCTACATGACCGGTATCCGGATCAATCTTCAGCAGGGTTGGAAAACCTACTGGCGTGCGCCAGGGGATGCGGGCATTCCGCCGCTGTTCTCTTGGGCGGGGTCGGAGAATTTCGACAGCGTTTCGATCCATTGGCCCACGCCGGATGTGTTCGACTCGAACGGAATGCAGACCATCGGCTACCACGATTCGGTCGTCATCCCGCTGGAACTGGGCGCAACCGGTGGTCAGGTTCACCTCAAGGGACAGGTCGAGCTTGGCGTCTGTGATGACATCTGTATGCCCGTGCAGCTCAGCTTCGATGCGCTTCTGCCTGACGGCAACCGGCCCACGCCCGCGATCGCCGGTGCGCTGATGGATCGGCCCATGCCTGCACAGCGGGCGAACGTCGGTCTCGTGGAATGCGAGGCCGAGCCTAGCGAGGACGGCATCACCGTTACCGCGCACATCCCGATGCCCTCCGCTGGTGGCGAAGAAGTCGTGGTCATTGAAACACCCGATCCGCAGCTTTGGGTTTCGGAGACCGAAAGCTGGCGTGAAGGCCAAACCCTTGTCGCAGAAGCCGACATTGTCGCGCCGCGCGGACAACCGATTGCACTCGACCGTTCACGCCTGCGGTTCACCGTTCTTGGCAGTGACCGCGCTGTGGACATCAAAGGCTGCGCGGGAGTGGGCGGTTAAGCCCTCCTCCCTAGCGCAACGGCAGAGATGGCGTAGATCGCCAGCAGGCCGACACCCAAAATCGCAGCAAACAGTCCGAAGGCAGCCGCCGCACTCGCAGGCAGGCCAGCCAGTGGTGCACCCAACATTGCCGGAACAACGACCGCACCAAGCGCACCAAGCATCAGCAGGACTCCCAGAACCGTCGGCACCCAGATCCGCCGCGGTGCGCGGAGCGCATGGCGGAAGGATGATATCTGCCGCGAGATATCGGCTTGGATCGCCATGAGCGACGGCACGACAAGCAGCACCATCACCAACCCGAAGCTCAGGCCATAGACCAACGTGATCACCGTAGGCTTCAGGAACTGCGCATCGCTCGACCGTTCATAGAGCAGTGGCGCAAGGCCGAGTACCGTGGTCGCCGTTGTCAGCAGCACGGCTCGCAAACGATCCGACACACCGTCGATGATGGCAGGGAACAGGCCCCTCTCTTCGGCGTATTCATCGACAGTCGTCACCAGCACGATGGAGTCGTTAATCACAATCCCCACCATCCCGAGCAGGCCGACGACCGTGAACATGCTCATCGGTTCGGACCAGTGGTTATGTCCCCAGATCGTACCAACCAGAGCAAACGGGATAACCGACATCACGACGAGCGGACGGGTCCAGCTTGCGAAAATCCACGACAGGGTCAGGTAAATGCCCGTGAGGACAAAGATCAGACCGAGCCGCGCGTCGTTAAGGAACCGGTTTTCCTGCTCGCTCAGACCGCCGAGTGTCGCGGTGACGCCGTAGTTTGTCTCCAGTTTGGGCAGGATATCCTCGTTCATCGACAGTTTGACCTCGACCGCGCGGTCCGGATTTTCGTCGTCCAGATCGCCGGTGACAGAGATCAGCATGATCCCGTCTTCACGCTGCACCGTGCTGAACCCCGTTTCGCGACTGACCGTGACGATATCCGCAAGCGGAACGTAGTCACCCGACGATGCACGCATCATCATCCGGTCAAGGAAGTCTGCCGTCAGTTCATCTTCGGGCAATTGCACCGTGATCTGCGCACTGCGTGTCCCGTCCGGATATGTCGCTGCGGTGATACCCGACAGACGACGGCGCAATTCAGCCCCCAACTGGTCAATCGTAAAGCCCAGCGCCTGCCCCTGCGGGGTCAGCGTCAGGACCAGTTCTTCCTTGTCGTAGGACAGCGAATCCTCGAGCCCCGAGACTTCGGGGATCTGCCCCAGTTCGGTCTTCAGTGCCTCGGCAGCAGCCTTGAGCGTGTCGGCATCCGCGCCACCCAGTTCGACCTCGAGCGAGTTCCCACCCGGCCCTGCACCCCACGACCGGAAGCTGAGCGTTTCGGTCATCGGGCTCGTCTGCACCTCGGCCTGCAAAGCGGCAACGAACTCGCTGGACGACATTGGGCGTTCATCCTGACCAATCAGCTCGATGGTGATCGCGCCAAGCTGCCAGGTTTCCTTGTCCTCGGCCCCCGACAGACCACGACCGGAGTTCCCGCCGACCTCGGCTATGACGTATTTGATCGGGTTTACCCCGGTGTCAGCCTCATAGGTCTCCGCTACGGTATCGGTCGCGCGTTGAAGCTCGGCAATCATATCAAGCGTATCTTCACGCGTCGCACCGGCGAGCATGGCGATGTTGCCGCTGACCTGCCCCTGCTCTGGCGAGGAGAAGAACCGCCACTGCACGTCGCCGCGCACGAACACCGCAATCTGCGTGGCGAGCAGGAAAATCGCACCCGCAATAACAGCGTAGCGTGCCGTGATGACGGCAGTGATGATGCGGCGGAACACGTTGTCACGGAACCAGCCAAAGCCCGCATTCACCCATTTCGACGGCAGATCGTAATACCGCTCGCGCCCGCCGACGCTGTGCGACAGATGGTGCGGTAGGACGACGAAACATTCGAACAAGCTCGCGGTCAGAACGGCGACCACTGTGAACGGAATGTCGGAAATCAGGTCTCCGAACCGGCCGCTGATGATCATCAAACCGAAGAACGCAATGTTGGTCGTGATCGTCGCGGAGAACACAGGACTGAACATGCGGCGCGCAGCGTTCTCGGCGGCCACGACTGGCGGCTCGCCCAAACGGCGCGCACGGAAATCGGCGTGCTCGCCAACGACAATTGCGTCATCCACGATAATGCCGAGCGTGATAATCAGCGCGAAGAGCGAGATCATGTTGATCGTCAGCCCGCCCACATACATCAGCGCAATCGCAGCCAGCATCGACACCGGTATACCCATCGCGACCCAGATCGCGGTGCGGGCGTTCAGGAAAAGGAACAGCAGCAGGATCACGAGCGCGAGGCCCTCGGCACCGTTCACGAGCAGAATATCGAGGCGGGACGTAATCTGCTCCGCCCGCGTGTTCACCAAATCAATGCTGACACCCGCGGGAAGGGTTGGACGCATCGCTTCGGCCACATCCTCGACCGAGTGTTGCAGGCCGATGGCATCGCCTTGGGCGGTGCGCACTACGCCAATCTCGATCGCGGGATTATCACCGACATAGTAGGCGCGGTCGCGGTCAGGGCCTTGGACGGTGATCGTCGCAACATCCCCGATGGTGAGCTCGCTGTTGTCGTCTTCGGAGCGCAAAACGATGCCCGAAATGGCCTCGGCACTGCGTTTCTCAACACCTGTCCGGACACGACTGGCACCGGCGACATCACCAACAGGCGAGGCGTTCACCTCTGCCGCGATGGCGCTGGAAATCTCGCTCAGCGTCACGTCGTGCTGCATGAGCGATAGCGACGTGACCTCGATCACCGTCTCGGGTGCCGCGACACCTTGGATGGTGGTGCGGGTCACACCAGCCGCGAAGAGACGCGTGACCATTTCGTCCGCGAGCCGAGACAGCTGGTCGACACCGACAGGGCCGGTGATGATCACGTCGGTGACGCTGTCACGCCACGCCGATTGAGAAATTGTCGGATCTTCGGCCTCGTCGGGCAGGTTCGAAACCGAACTCAGCGCCGCTTCGACATCTTTCTCAGCCTGGTCCAGATCGTAACCCGGCTCGAATTCCATCGTGATGCGGGCAGACCCTTCCGAGGACCGCGAGCTCGTGCCGCTCACCCCGTCGACAGCAAGCAGGACGGGGTCGAGAACCTGAACAATGGCGCGGTCGACGTCTTCGGCCCCCGCACCGTCCCATTGGACCGACACGCGGATAGATTCGGTGACAACGTCAGGAAAAAACTGCGCGCGCAGGTTCGGGTAGGAGAACGCACCCGCCACGACCATGAGCACCATCAACAGGTTGGCAGCAGTCCGGTGGCGCGTGAAATAAGACAGGATACCGCCGGCACCCCGTCCCAAGATATCGGAACCCTTGGCCATCTCAGCCTCCCATCCGGCTTTCGAGCCGCTCTATGGTGGCGGCGGGGACGGACGGTTGTTCAAGCTGCGCGAGGATACCCGACTTCATCTCGTCCGGCATCTGGCTGGCGGTCACGAAGGCGACAAGCTTTGCGCGGCGCTCGTCATCGAGGTCGATCATCTCGGGCGCTTCGGCGGTTTCCTCGGCTGTGCCGCCAACCGGCTCCACCTTGATACCAGAGCCAAGGAGCGGCGAGCGGGTGGCAACAATCTGGCGACCCGCGAGGTCGATAGCCTCGATGATCACATCGTCGCCCTGACGGCGGAGCAGTTCGATAGCCACGAACTCCAGACGGTTTTCTTCGCCCAGCGCCAAAACACCACCATCCGAACCAACGGCCGTCGACGGGACGCTAGCCACATTGGTCAGATCGGGTTCGGTGATTTTGACGGAAACAAAGTCACCCGGACGCAGGCCCGGCGCGGGATCAAGCTGCGCGTAAAGCAATCGGCCAGTCTGGCCGTCGCCGACAGTGGCGCTTTCGCGTGTGATCCGACCAGTGGTTTCGAGCGAGAAGCCGGAGACCTCAAGCGCGACAGTCACCGACAGATCGAGCAGATCGCCATCGTCGCCTAGCAAACGGACGTATTGGGCGGTCGAAACACGGAAAGCGACCTCCAAAGCGGACGGGTCGATGAGTTCGGCAATCTGTTCGTTGGCTGTGACACGACCGCCTTGCAGCGCAGAAACACCCGAAAGCGTGCCGTCGAAATTCGCAGTGATGTCTGTGTCGGCGACGGTGCGCTCGGCCTCTGCGACAGTCAGCTTCACACGATCGAGCGAGGTCATCGCCTGATCCACGCGCGCCTCGGCTTGAGCGACGGAGTTGCGCTGGGACAAAACGGAGGATTGAGCGGAGGCAACGGCCAGTTCGGCAGTTTCCACATCGGCGGCGGTTGCGGTGCCGCGCTCCCGCAGCGCCTTGGCACGGTCCAGCGCGGCTTGACGAAGGTCGGCTTGGCCCTGCGCTTCGGTCAGGCTATCGCGGGCGATTTCCAGCGCGCTCTGGGCGTCGCGCAGTTCGGCCTCGGCGTCACGCTGATCGGCTTCGGCGCGGAACAGGTCAGACTCGGCATCGGTTGGGTCGATCTTGACCAGCAACTGGTCCGCCTCGACGCTTCCGCCTTCGACAAACGCCGGATCGGTCTCAATCACTGTGCCTGCGACGGGGCTCCGCAAAAGAAGCGTCCGCAGCGCACGAATTTCGCCGAAGACCGTCATTTCAGGAGCAATTGTTTCAGGCGTCACGGTCACGACATCGACCGAAGCGACCCTTTCGCGTTGACCGAACGATCGCGGTTCCTGCGCCATTTTCTCAGCCACGGCGAGCCGCAGCGTGTTGCCTGCCAAGACCAATAGGGCAAGCGTTAATCCCAATAAAAATAAGCCTGTAAGGCTCCTGCGTAGAAATCGCATATGTAGTGTTCCCGTCACTGACGTCGGCGGGACCGTGACAGGTCACCGGCCGAGCTCAAGTCTACATACGCGGGTTTACGTTATTTCCGTCGCATATGTTCATCGAGGCGCGGCATGATCTCGACAAAGTTACAGGGGCGGTGTCTGAAATCGAGCTGTTTGACCAAGATTTCATCCCAAGCATCGCGGCAGGCACCTGGACTGCCCGGCAATGCAAACAGGTAGGTGCCCTGCGCCACACCAGCAGTCGCACGGCTCTGGACGGCGCTGGTGCCGATTTTCTGCATAGAGACGATGGTGAACACCGTCCCGAAGGCGTCGATCTCTTTCTCGTAAACATCGCGGTGCGCTTCGACCGTCACATCGCGGCCCGTCAGCCCCGTGCCGCCGGTCGAAATGACGACGTCGATACCGTCGTCCACGCACCACGCTCGGAGTTGCGAGGCGATGGCGTCGCGTTCATCAGGCAGGATTTTGCGTGCGGCGAGAATATGGCCTGCCTCTGCAATGCGCTCCACCAGCGTATCACCCGAACGGTCATCGGCGAGCGAGCGGGTATCGCTGACGGTCAGCACCGCAATCCGCACCGGAATGAACTCTTTGGATTCGTCGATGCGGCTCATAGTCAGTCTTCCAGTCTTGCACTCAAATCGAGGAGGTCCGCCCAAGCTTCGCGTTTCGCGAGCGGTTGGCGGAGCAGATAAGCGGGGTGGAACATCGGCAGCACGGGTTTACCCAGCGCCTCGGTCCAATTGCCGCGAATTCGGGTGATCCCGCCTTTACCGAGCAGCGCCTGACAAGGCGTGTTGCCCATCAAGACGATGAAGTCGGGCGACACCAGTTCGACGTGCCGTTTCAGGAACGGCAGCATCATCGCAATTTCCTTGGCATCAGGCGTGCGGTTCGCAGGCGGGCGCCATGGCATCACATTGGTGATGTAAATCGACTTGGCCGGATCGGGCGAATTACGGGTCAGGCCGATGCACCCGAACATCTTGTCCAGCAGATGACCCGCGCGGCCCACGAACGGTTTGCCAGCGAGGTCCTCTTCGCGGCCCGGCGCTTCACCGATGATCATCACGCGGGCATCGGGATTGCCGTCGCAAAAAACAAAGTTTTTCGCGCCCAGCTTCAGTTCGCAATGCTCGAACGCCTGCATCGCATCGCCCAGTGCCTCGCGGGACACGGCAGCGGAAGCGGCAGCGGTGGCTTCCTGAGCGGGATCGACCTCCACGGGCTGCGGCGGAACTGGCGGACCCTTGGGCTTGGTCTCGACGACAGCCGGCTCTTCGACCTTTTCGAAACGATCAACGGGCGTGTCGAGAATAGCCTCGTCCACGCCAAGCTCGACCTGCCATTCCAGCAGGGCACGCGCTGTCCAGTAATCAACCGCAGAATCCATAGCGGCGACACTATTCTGTTTTTGAACCGATGTGCAGAGGCAAACGCGCCCGCGCCGCTTGCCGCCGCGTGGACCTGTTCCTATAAGCAGGCAGCCGCGCCATCGGAGGACAAAATGACTTTCAACGCTGCCCACCTTCTGGGAATCGAACACCTCCACCCGACGGAAATCACGACTTTGCTCGATCTGGCGGACACTTACGCCAACGACAACCGCGCGGGCGTCGCGCACAAGGACGTGCTCGCGGGCCTGACCCAAGTGAACATGTTCTTCGAGAATTCGACCCGCACCCAGTCGAGCTTCGAACTTGCGGGCAAGCGCCTTGGAGCGGACGTGATGAACATGTCGATGGCGACCTCTTCGGTCAAAAAGGGCGAGACGCTGATCGATACCGCGCTGACGCTGAACGCGATGCATCCCGACCTGCTGGTGGTGCGTCACGGCTCTTCGGGTGCTGTCGACCTGCTGGCGCAGAAGGTGAACTGCGCCGTGCTGAACGCCGGTGATGGTCGCCACGAGCACCCGACCCAGGCGCTGCTCGACGCGCTCACCATCCGCCGCGCCAAAGGCCGCCTCCACCGTCTGAACATCGCGATTTGCGGCGACATTGCCCACAGCCGCGTGGCGCGTTCCAACATCCTGCTGCTCGGCAAGATGGAGAACCGCATCCGCCTGATCGCTCCGCCGACACTGATGCCTTCCGGCGTACAGGAATTCGGCGTCGAGGTTTACGACGACATGCGCGAAGGTCTGAAGGACGTCGATGTCGTCATGATGCTGCGCCTTCAGAAAGAACGCATGGACGGCGGTTTCATCCCGTCCGAGCGCGAGTATTTCCACCGCTTCGGCCTTGATGCCGAGAAATTTGCCTACGCCAAGGAAGACGCTATCGTCATGCACCCGGGGCCGATGAACCGCGGTGTGGAAATCGACGGCACGATTGCCGACGACATCAACCACTCCGTGATCCAGACGCAGGTCGAAATGGGCGTTGCCGTCCGCATGGCCGCCATGGATCTGCTGGCTCGCAACCTCCGCGCCCGCCGCGCGGCAGAGCAACAGGACACGATGGTATGACCGACAACCCGCTCCATATCCCGAATGGCCACATCGGAACCGCTTGGGTTTTCACGGCCGACATTCCGGAGAGCGAGTTCGACGCATTCAAAGCCAATGGCATCGACGCGGCCACCGGCCAGATCATCGACACGGACTTTATCGAGCTGTTCGATCCCGCGAACCTCGCAGGCTACAGCTTGAGCCGCTATCTGTCCGAGGCGAACGGCCTGCACCACGAACAGGTTGCCGCTGATGCCGCGAAACTGGACGCCATCACCAAGCCTGTGCTGATCATCTACTCGTCGTCGCTCCGCGATGGCCCGCTGGATTTCGATCCGAAAGCACCGGTCGAGTTCGTGGGCCGCTACGACAACCAGCCGACCAAGCCCGTTCAGGCATCGATCACCGGCCAGCACGATACCGAAGGGTTCGGTGTCAGCGCGCCCGAAACTACCAAGAAGCCGAAATCCGATGCGCGGATAGGCGGAATGGTCGCAATGGCGGCGCTTGCCGTCATGGCTCTGCTGGTTATCCTGATGGTGTTCATCGCAGGATAAAACATGGCCCGGCGTCAGCACCACCAACACAATGCGGTTCTGGGCATGAACCGCACTTTCGCTCCGACGCTCCCGCTCGAAGATGGCGAAGTCGAGCTTGCACGCTATCAGGCTGACACAATGACCTTCTGGCGGTCGCAGGCGTGGATCGCGCTGTTCTTTTCGATACTCGCGGCTGGCATTCTGATCGGCATCGGCAATGCGTACTGGTGGACGGGCGTCGTTGGCGCGATGGCGGCAATCGGTGTGCGGACGCTCTACCTCGGTCCGGACGAGCGTAAGGACGTCTGGGTTCTCACGAACCGCCGCCTAATGGGGCCGATGAACCGCAGCACAACGCTCTCCAATATCAGCGCGGTCAACGTCATCTGGACCGCAGTGCAGGTCGTGACGATCACCGGCGACAAAATCCTGATCCGTTACCGCCCCGATCCGGCAGAGACCAAAGCCGAAATCGAGCGCGCTGCATCCTGACGCGGTGCCTCTGCGACCTTTTCACTGCCGCCGATAAGCGTTAGACCCCGCCTAACGGGCCGCCTGCCCGAGGGGTTGGACATGAACGATATTCTCTTCAAGAACGCACGCCTCATCGATCCGGTCACTCTCACCGACGAGAGCGGTTCGATTGCGGTCAGGAACGGAAAAATTTCCGGCGTCTATCGCGGAAACGAGGCAGACGATGTGACCGCTGCCGAAGTCATCGACTGCGGCGGCATGTGCCTCGCTCCCGGCATCGTGGATATGGGCGTGAAGGTTTGCGAACCTGGTGAACGCCACAAGGAATCCTACCGCTCCGCCGGACGTGCAGCGGCTGCGGGCGGTGTGACGACCATCGTGACGCGCCCAGACACGTCGCAACCCATCGACAACCCAGAGACACTCGAATTCGTCGCCCGCCGTGCGCAGCAGGACTGCAAGGTCAACGTGCTCCACATGGCGGCGCTGACCAAAGGTCGCGCTGGCGGCGAGATGACCGAAATCGGCTTCCTTCTGGATGGCGGCGCTGTTGCGTTCACTGACGTGGACAATGTCACGACCGACACCAAGGTTCTGACCCGCGCCCTGACCTATGCCCGCAGCCTCGGCGCGCTGGTCGTCGGCCACCCGCAGGAGCCGGTGCTGTCGAAGGGCGCTGCTGTGACGTCGGGCAAGTTCG
Organism: Marivivens aquimaris; assembly: GCF_015220045.1. NCBI lineage: Bacteria > Pseudomonadati > Pseudomonadota > Alphaproteobacteria > Rhodobacterales > Paracoccaceae > Marivivens > Marivivens aquimaris. The sequence goes on from NZ_JADBGB010000001.1 coordinate 2,472,786, forward strand.
CATCGCTCCGCGGCCTGCCTGCCGTATCCCCGATGGCAGAGCGCATGGGCCTCGACCGCGACATTTCCCTGCTGGAGATGACCGGCGCGCGCTATCACGCCGACCAGATCACCACTGCCCGCGCGCTGCCCGCGCTGGAGCGGGCAAAGCGCAACGGCCTCGATATCACCGCCGGTGTCAGCATCCATCACCTGACGCTCAACGAATTCGACGTGGCCGATTATCGGACGTTCTTCAAACTGACGCCGCCGCTGCGGAGCGAGGATGACCGTCAGGCAGTCATCGACGCTGTGGATAGCGGCCTGATCGACATCATTTGCTCTATGCACTCCCCGCAAGACGAAGAGTCCAAGCGTCTGCCATTCGAGGATGCCGCTTCGGGTGCCGTGGGTCTTGAGACGCTGCTCCCTGCCGCGCTGCGCCTCTACCACAACGAACAACTGACCCTGCCGAAGCTGTTCCGCGCCCTGTCGCTGAACCCTGCTCGCCGCCTTGGTCTGGCCTGTGGCCGCCTGCTCGAAGACGCGCCCGCCGACCTCGTGCTGTTTGATCCGGATGCACCGTTTATCCTCGACCGTGCGAACCTGAAATCCAAATCCAAAAACACACCGTTTGACGGCGCTCGGATGCAGGGTACTGTCGCCGGAACATGGGTTGCGGGTCGCCGCATCGTCGAGGAGTAAACAATGCCCACCTTCACCGAAGCGCCGCTCGTTCTGCTCCTCTGGGCTATTGTCGGCTACCTTCTGGGGTCCATCCCCTTCGGGATGATCCTGTCCAAGCTGATGAACCTCGGAGATCTGCGGAGCATCGGGTCGGGCAACATCGGCGCGACCAACGTCCTGCGCACCGGCAACAAGAAAGCCGCCTTTGCGACGCTGATCCTTGATGGCGGCAAAGGTGCGGTTGCCGTGCTTCTGGCGCGCGAACTGGCGGGTGACGGCGCTGCACAGATCGCAGCCTTCGCATCATTCCTCGGTCACTGCTTCCCGATTTACATCGGCTTCAAGGGCGGTAAGGGCGTCGCGACCTTCATCGGCATCGCTCTCGCGATTGCATGGCCCGTCGGTCTGCTGGTCTGTCTGACTTGGCTCGTTGTGGCCGTCGTGACCCGCTACTCGTCGCTTTCGGCTCTGACCGCTGCCACGCTTGCACCGTTCTTCGCTTACTTCCTCGGCTTCGGTCAGATGGTGCTGCTGTTCATCCTGCTCGCGCTCGTGATTTACGTGCGGCACAAGACGAACATCGAACGGCTCATGTCTGGTCAGGAAAGCAAGATCGGCAGCAAAGGCTAAACGAAAGGGCACCCGAAGGTGCCCTTTTTCATTAGTAGCGGTAGGCTTCGTAGATCTTCGTCAGATCGCCGCCCCAGTCACCGTTGTAGTGGTCGAGCAACTCGTCCGCCGGTGTCTTGCCGCTCTCCACGCTTTCTTTCAGCGCATTGAGGAAGTGGGTCTCGTCAGGGATCATGCCGTTCGCACCAGCACGGGCGCGGGCCTTCAGGCCACCTTCGGCGATCGAAACGACTTCGCGGGCTAGCTCATGCATGTTGATGTCGCCGACCTGCGCCTGAAGGCCCTGTTCGGACGCCGCAACGCGCAGAGTCTCGCGGGTCTCGGCATCCCAGCCTTTGACGATATCCCAAGCGGCATCCATCGCGGACTGATCGTACAGTAGACCGACCCAGAACGCGGGCAGCGCGCAGAGCCGACGCCACGGGCCACCATCGGCGCCGCGCATTTCGATGAACTTCTTCAGACGCACCTCGGGGAAGACGGTCGTCAGGTGGTCCGCCCAGTCCGACATCGTCGGCTTTTCACCCGGCAATGCGGGAAGCTCGCCCTTGAGGAAGTCGCGGAACGACTGGCCCAGCGCGTCGATGTATTTGCCGTCGCGGTAGACAAAGTACATCGGCACATCGAGCACGTATTCGACATAACGCTCGAAGCCGAAGTCCTCTTCGAACACGAACGGCAGCATCCCCGTGCGGGAATCGTCGAGGCCCCGCCAAACACGGCTACGCCACGACTTGTGTCCGTTCACCTTACCGTCGAGGAACGGCGAATTTGCAAAGAGCGCAGTTGCGAGCGGCTGGAGAGCCAGCGACACGCGCATCTTCTGGATCATGTCCGCCTCGGACGAGAAGTCGAGGTTCACCTGAACCGTGCTGGTCCGGTACATCATCTGTTTGCCGTGAGTACCGACGCGATCCATGTAATCGGTCATCAAGGCATAGCGGCCCTTGGGCATACGCGGCATATCATCATGCGACCAGATCGGCGCAGCGCCGAGGCCGATGAACTCCACACCGATTTCGTCCGCGATGCTTTTGACCTCGCGCAGGTGGGTGTTCACCTCGTCGCAAGTCTGGTGGATGTTTTCGAGCGGCGCGCCCGACAGTTCCAGCTGACCACCAGGTTCGAGGCTGACGTTCGCACCGTCCTTGGTCAGGCCGATAATGTTGTCGCCTTCAAAAACCGGATCCCAGCTATTGCGGGACTGAAGAGCCTCAAGCACGGCCTTGATCGAGCGCGGGCCGTCGTAAGGCAGCGGGCGCAGGTTGTCTTTGCAATAGCCGAACTTCTCGTGCTCGGTCCCGATTCGCCAGTCGGACTTGGGCTTGCAGCCGGATGCAAGGTACTCAGCGAGGTCTTCGTGACGCTCGATGAGGCCGCCGCCGGATTGGGGAATAGACATGGAAAGCCTCGATCGTTGGCTGTGTCGGGAACAAACAGGTGTAGTCAAACGGTGGCCAAGTCAACCCGACCGCCAGCCTTAATCGAGCTGCCTTTGCCGCGAACGCCACAGGTGAAAACGCCCCGCTTCGTCAGAAGACATAGCACGCAGGGCCGCGTCGTAGTCGAGCCCCTTGAGAGCGGAGAGCACATCAACGATCTTTTCGGCGCCCTTCGCGCTGGCCGGAACCACTAGACGCTCCCCGTCAGTCTGCAGGAAAACCCAGAGCGCTTCGCCTTCGGGCGTGACCTGAATGTCCACCGTAGCAAGGGCGTCCATCGCGATGGAGCCGCCGAAATGGCCGGACATCCATGTGATACGCCGTTCGTCGATTTCGACGATGCCAGGTCCCGAACCATTCGACTTGCTCGTGAGCCGCGCACGGCGGAGGCCCTCGACCAGCAGCCCGAGACCAGCCACCACGATCGCCACGCCAAGCCCCCGCATGATGCCGAAGCTGATCGTGATCCACCACACGCCGAACAGCACGATCGCGCAGCCGAACAATGCCTGTGCATATCGAGCGAGAAAGACGCGGACTTCGGGGCGCAGAAACTCAGACAATTTGCGGCTCTTTCATGATGAAGAGCGTGAAATCCCCGATACGCTCGAATCCGATGGCAATGTAAGCACGTGCTGCCGACTCATTGGCGGCAAACAGCGTTCCTTGGCGGACACCTTCGTTGCGGGCCCGCTCCATCAGAAGGGCCGTCACGCGCTTGGCATAGCCGCGACCACGATAGGCGTGCGGCGTGAACACACCGCCGACCTTCACGATATCGGTCAGCCGTGCGTTGAGGTTCGCCATTGCAACGGGCGTTTCGCCGTCCATGAGCACGATGTAGTCGCGGCCCGAAAGCGCCTTGAGGTAGGTCTGCCGCCCCTCCGCCATCGCATCGACCGGATCGCGACCTAGGACCTCTTGCATGTAAAGCGGGAACCAGTCCGCGACTTCGCTCGGCGCTTCGCTGATGTGGACCACGTGCGTGTCGCCATCGGGGATGACTACCTTGTCGAGGTCCAGAAGGAAGTGCGGCTCGTCGCGACTGACCAGCGTCGGTGCGTTCAGCCCGAGCGCGCCGATCAGCGGGCGGGCTTCATCGGTCGGGGCAAGAACGCCTTTGACCGTTTTACCGGCGAGCAGTTCGGGCTTCGGACCCGTCGGGCAACACGGCATCGCGTTACCTTCGTTCGACAGTGCGATGAGGTCGGTGATCTCACCGTTGGAACCCCGCACCAGATAGCAGTGCGTGCCATATGGCCCATCGGCACCGATCCCGTCATTGATCAGGTTCGCGAGCGGGAACATCGCACGGTGGGGCGCTTGGCTCAGGAACGCGACAATCTCCGGCACATCAGCTTCGGTCGCCTTCATTCCCAATCACCAAGGTGCTGTTGCCAAACGGTCAGCGCTGCCACTGCAGCAGTATCGGCACGCAGGATACGCGGGCCGAGGCTGACGGAATGCGCATAGGGCTGACGCTTCAGTCTTTCACGTTCAGCCTCGGAGAACCCGCCTTCCGGTCCGATGAGTATCGCCCAAGGACCACGCGGCACGTTGCCCAGCGCCTCCTTGGCACCGACCAGCGTTTCGTCACAGAACATCAGCTGTCGGCTCGCATCCCAGTGATCGAGCACTTTGGGCAGCTTTTGCAACTCCATCACCTCGGGCACGAAAGTCCCGCCGCATTGTTCGGCGGCTTCCAAGGCGTGTGCTTGCAGTCGTTCCTGATTGATGCGGGCAGAATTGGTGAACTCGGTCTGAACGGGAATGATCTTTGCCGCGCCCATCTCTGCCGCTTTTTCGACGATGAAGTCGGTGCGGTCCTTCTTGATCGGCGCAAAATAGAACCACAGGTCCGGCGGCATTTGCAGCGGCTTGGTCTGCACTACGCAGCGCAGCTTGCCGTTCTTCTTGCCAGCCTCGACGACCTCGGCATCCCATTCGCCATCCTTGCCGTTGAACAGCGAAATCACCGTCCCGGCATCGAGGCGCATGACGCCGAAAAGGTAATGCGCCTGCTCTTTCGCAAGCGGAACATCCAGGCCCTCAGCCAGAGGGCAATCGACAAAGAGACGTACTTTCGAAGCCATAGCTGGACAATATGTTTGCCCCTCCCCGATTGCCAGAGGCCAATGACAGCGCATTGACGATTTGCTCTTCACGGCGGGGTTGCTCTACATAGGACCGAATTTCGCAGTCACGGGGCAATCCAGATGTCGGAACAGAGCCAATCGCCGCAAGGCACGGTCGCGGACGCGGTCAAGGGAAACTGGGTCGATACCATCGCTCCGGCGTGGAGCCGCCCTTACCTCCGCCTCTCCCGTGCCGACCGCCCGATCGGGACGTGGCTGCTGCTTTTGCCGTGCTGGTGGAGCCTGCTGCTCGCCATGCTCAGCACCGATACGGCGAGCTGGTACGACCTCTGGATCGCTGTTGGCTGCGCTGCCGGCGCGTTCCTGATGCGCGGCGCGGGCTGTACGTGGAATGACATCACCGACCGCAAGATCGACGCGCAGGTCGCACGGACCCGTTCGCGGCCGATCCCCTCGGGACAGGTCACAACGAAGCAGGCGGCGGCATGGATGGCGATCCAGTCGCTGGTGTCGCTCGGCATTCTGCTGACCTTCCCGCCCTTCGCCATCGCGCTCGGCGTCCTGTCGCTCGGCCCTGTCGCGATCTATCCGTTCGCCAAGCGGTTCACTTGGTGGCCGCAGGTTTTCCTCGGCATCGCGTTCAACTGGGGCGCTCTCGTCGGATGGGCGGCGCATACGGGCAGCCTGAGCGCCGCGCCTGTGATCCTCTATTTCGCTGGCATCTGGTGGACGCTGTTCTACGACACCATCTATGCGCACCAAGACACCGAGGACGACGCGCTGATCGGCGTGAAGTCTACGGCACGTCTGTTCGGCGAACAGTCCGCACAATGGCTCCGCCGCTTCCTCGTTCTCACGGTGCTTTTCGCGATGGCCGCGACGATCCTCGCCACGCTTGATCGGAACCCGCTTTCGCTGGTGATCGCGCTCTGCGGTGTGTGGGCACTGGGGTGGCACCTGATGTGGCAGCTCACGCGCTTCGATCCCGAAGATAACGACCGTCTGCTCATGCTTTTCCGCTCAAATCGGAATGCGGGACTGATCCCTGTGCTGTTTTTCGCCTGCGCACTGCTCATTTGATTGAACTACCGCCTGTTGCGTCCTACACACCTTGCGGGACACTCAAGAACGGCAATTCATGCGGCTTTCTTCTATTCTCATCCGCGTCGCAACCTTCGGTGCAGCGGCACTCGTCGCCTATGTAGGCTCGAGCACCTCTGTCAGTTTGCTTGAAAAACGATCCGGCATGGCGGTGCAGGAAGCGCTGATCGACGCGAACATGGCGTGGTCGCGCGTCATTGCGGACGGCCTCCAGATCGTCATCGAGGGCGAAGCGCCGACCGAAGTCGCACGCCTCCGCGCTGTGACCGTTGCGGGCGGGGTCGTCGATGCGAGCCGCGTGATCAACAACGCCAGCGTTAAAGACACCAGCCGCGCCGTAGCGCCTGACTTCGCGATCGAGATGCTCCGTAACGAAAGCGGTGTGTCCCTAATCGGCCTCATTCCGGCTGATACCGATCGTGAGAGCCTGACCGACGACCTGCAAGACATGGCCGAAGGCGATCCGGTGACCGACCTGCTGGAAACGGCGGATTACCCAGTTCCGTCCAGTTGGCGCGCGTCGATGCACTTTGGCGTCCGCGCGATGGATATCCTGCCCCGCTCGAAGATTTCGGTGTCGGCTGGTCTGGTCCAGATCACCGCTAGCTCTGACAGCCCCGAACAACGTGCCCAGCTGGAACGCCGGATTCGTGCGATGAAGCCCGAGGGCGTCGCGATGCAGTTGAACATCACAGCGCCGCGTCCCGTGGTCAGCCCGTTCATCACCCGCTTTATCCTCGACACCAACGGCGCCCGCTTTGAAGCGTGCACCGCTGACACCGCCGAAGCGCAAGACATGATCCTGCAAGCCGCAGCCAACGCCGGTTTCGAAGGCCGAAGCGGGTGTACGCTCGGCCTTGGTTCGCCCTCGCGCCAGTGGGGCAATGTGGTATCCCAGTCGATCGAGGCGATTGCGTCGCTCGGCGGCGGCACCCTGACGGTGAGCGATGCCGATGTGACCATCGAAGCGCTGATCGACACCCCGCAGGACACCTTTGACGAAATCGTTGGCCGCCTCGAAAACCGCCTTCCCGAAGTGTTCGCGCTCAGCGCCACGCTGCCCGAGCCGGAAGTCGAATCCGAGACCGGTCCGCCGCAGTTCATTGCCGCGCTCACTGACGATGATGGTGTCACGCTCACCGGACGCCTGCCGAACGATCTGACCACGACGCTGGTGGAGAACTTCGCACAAGCCCGCTTCCCCGGCAGTGAGGTCGAGATGGGCACACTGACCGACGAAAACCTGCCGACCGACTGGCAGGTCCGCATTCTGGCCGGCCTCGAAGCTCTCTCGCGCCTGAAAGAAGGTTCGCTGACCGTCGAGCCGGATAGCATTGTTGTGTCGGGCACCACCGGCAACGAAGAGGCATCCGCCGATATCTCCGGCCTTCTCGTGAACAAGCTCGGACCGGACGCGGATTTCAGCATCAATGTCGAATATCTGCCGGAGCTTGATCTGGTCGTCGCCGGCCCTTCGCCAGAGCAATGCGTCCGCCAGATCAATATCGTGACTGCGAATCGCAAGATTACTTTTGATCCGGGCTCGGCCACGCTAACCGCCGAAGCGGGCGCGACGATGAACGATATCGCCGAGATTCTCAGCCAATGCATCGACCTCAGCATCGAGATCGCAGGCTACACCGACAGCCAAGGCCGCGAAGAAATGAACCTCGCGCTGTCGCAAGAGCGCGCCGAAGCCGTTCTGTCCGCTCTGCGCGCCCGCCGCGTGCCGACCTCTAGCTTCAATGCAATCGGTTACGGCGAGGCCGATCCGATTGCCGACAATGGCACCGAAGAAGGCCGCGAAGCGAACCGCCGCATCGAATTCCGCCTCGTGACCGAAGAAGAGGCCGAGGCCGCCGAAGACGGTGAAGCCACAGCCGAAGACAGCGCGGACGAAACCGCCGAAGAAACACCAGCCGAGCCCGAAGCGGCTGCAGAATAAAGGACGATCGCTGTGAACAGAACAGAACTCATTCTCGCAACCGCCATCATCCTTTTCGTGGCATTCGCTCTTGGCTGGTTCGCAAGCTGGCTGGTCAACCGCTTCACCCGCGTGACCCGTGCGGACATCGGCGAACTCGACCGCATGGCGCAGGCCCTGCACGAAGCCGAAGAGACCCGCGATCAGGCGATCACCTACATGCAGCAGCGTGAAGCGGACATGACGAACCAATTGGCGCAGACCGAGGCAGAGCTTCGTGCGGCGATGGAAGGTCTTCGCGATGCACGTCAGGAAGCTGCGGAACTACGTCAGCGCCACGAACAGGACTGATTAGCGCGGCGCAGCAGCGCGGCGCAGACGGTCGTTGATCGCTTGCCCTAGACCCCTTTCGGGAATGGGCGACACTGCGATGTTTTCAGCGTTCATCGCGTCCAGCTGATGCAGGCAGGCGAAGAGGTTCGCCGCGGCCTCAACAAGATCACCCGAGGGTGACAGGTTCAGGTCGGCGCCGGCAACGTCCCCGAACGCGAGCAGCGTTTCGCCGTCGCGTTTATCCGTTGCGTTGAGCCGCACAGCACCTTGCGGCGCGTAGTGTGACGCCAATTGTCCCGGCGCTACTATAGCTTCGCCCGCCACGCCCAGCTTGCGGCCAAGGCAGTCCTCGATCACTTCAACAGGTGTTCCGCCAGCGCGGAGTAAAGTCGGCTCGCCCACGCATCCGATGATCGTTGATTCGACGCCGACAGCGCAGGTGCCGCCGTCCACAACTGCTTCGATACGCCCCGAAAGTCCAGAAATCACATGTTGCGCAGATGTCGGACTGACGCGCCCCGACGGGTTCGCCGAAGGACCGGAGAGCGGCAGGCCACTTTCGCGCAGGACAGCTTGCGCGGCATCTCCATGAGGCACACGCACCGCCAAGGTCGACAGCCCCGCCGTTACCAGCTTGGAAATGCCTGCTTCGGCCTTTAGCGGCAGCACCAGCGTAATCGCGCCCGGCCAGAAGGCCGCCGCCAGACGCTCTGCATCCTCGTTGAATTCGACGTATTTCTTGGCCGCATCAACATCCGGCACATGGACGATCAATGGATTGAAAGACGGGCGCCCCTTTGCCTCGTAGATCCGCGCCACGGCGGTATCGTCGGTCGCATTGGCGAAAAGGCCGTAGACCGTCTCCGTCGGGAAAGACACCAGCCCGCCGTCCGCAAGGATACGGGCAGCTTCACTAATACCTTCGGAGTGTGGTGATAGGACGCGGGTATTGATCGAATTCATGACGTGGCGTTTCAGTTGCGAGGTCAGGGGGCTTGGATACCCTGTCGCGGCGTAAAGTGAAATAGACGTGACGCTGCCCCGTGGCGTCACCCCATCAGGACCGTCCGTCATGCCATACCGTAGCCCTGTCGCCGATTTCCGCTTCATCCTCGAAAACGTCGTGGACTACGCCAAGGTCAGCGAGACCGAAGCCTTTGCCGAAGCAACGAAGGACACGGTGGATGCGATTCTGGATGAGGCCGGAAAGCTCTGCGACAACGAGATCGCTCCGCTGAACCGGAACGGCGATCTGCACCCCGCCAAGCTGGAAAACGGCATCGTCCGCACGTCCCCCGGTTTCGCGCAGGGCTATCAGGCCATTGCCGAAGGCGGCTGGATCGGCATTTGTGCGTCCGAAGAAGAAGGCGGCATGGGTCTGCCCCTGACTATCGCGACCGCCGTCAACGACATGATGTCGGGCGCCTGCCTCGCGCTGCAGCTGAACCCACTGATGAGCCAAGGGCAGATCGAAGCGCTCGAAGCACACGCCAGCGAAGAGATCAAAGCGACCTATCTGCCGAAACTGATTTCGGGCGAGTGGACCGGCACCATGAACCTGACCGAACCGCAGGCCGGTTCGGACGTCGGTGCGCTATCGACCAAGGCAGAGCCGAACGGCGACGGCAGCTTCGCGATCACGGGCCAGAAAATCTACATCACTTGGGCCGACAACGACTTTGCAGAAAATATCTGCCACCTCGTCCTCGCCCGCCTCCCTGACGGGGTTCCGGGCACGAAAGGCATCAGCCTATTCATGGTCCCCAAGTTTATTCCGAACGAGGATGGCACGCTGGGCGAACGCAATTCGCTGCGCGTGGTGAGCCTTGAGCACAAGCTCGGCCTCCACGGATCGCCAACGGCTGTCATGAGCTACGAAGGCGCGACCGGCTGGCTCGTCGGGCCGGAGCATGGCGGTATGGCCGCGATGTTCACCATGATGAACAACGCCCGCCTCGGCGTCGGCACCCAAGGCATCGGCGCGGCGGAAGGTGCGTATCAAGCCGCCTATGCCTACGCGATGGAGCGCAAGCAGGGCCGCGTTGGCGGCACCGGCACGATCATCGAACATGCGGATGTACGCCGCATGTTGGCGACAATGAAGGCCGATATTTTTGTGGCCCGCTCGATTGCTCTGGCTTGCGGCGTTGCTATCGACATGGGCAACGCGACCGGCAGCGAGAAATGGAAAGCGCGCGCGGCGCTGCTCACCCCGATTGCCAAGGCGTTCGGCACTGATACCGGCATCGAAGTTGCCACCACGGGCATTCAGGTGCACGGCGGCATGGGCTTTATCGAAGAAACCGGCGCTGCGCAGTACCTCCGCGATGTGCGCGTGACCGCGATTTACGAAGGCACCAACGGCATTCAGGCGATGGACCTCGTGGGCCGCAAGATGATGGATGGCGGCGAGGCTGCGTTCCGACTGCTCGACGAGATCGAAGCGGGCGCGGACGAGGCCAAGGCCAATATGCCGGAAATGGCCGAGGCTGTGTGGCAGTCCGCTGAGGACCTGCGCGAAACAATCGAGTGGCTCGTAGCTCAGGATGTCGCCGACCGCTTTGCAGTAGCCGTGCCGTTCCTCAAAGGTTTTGCCCGCGTGCTGGGTGGCCACTACCACCTGACCGCCGCACTGGCCGGAGACCACGCACGCAAGCGTCTCGCTTCGTTCTACATCAAACGGATGCTGCCCGAGCACGTCGGCCTATTTGCCCACGTCCGCGAAGGCGCTTCGGATCTGATGGCGATCACGCCTGACGAGCTGGCCGTTTGATGCGGGATCACGCTCCCATCCGTTACCCGCACGAAGTACCTCCCGCTCCGGGCGAATGCGTCGAAGTCGCCGAGGGCGTTCTGTGGTTCCGCATTCCGCTGCCGATGGCGCTGGACCATGTGAACGTCTACGCGCTGGATGACGGGGACGGGTGGACGGTGATCGACACCGGCCTCGATACGCGCAAAACGCGGGGCATTTGGGACTCGATCCTGAAGGGCCCGCTGGCCGGAAAGCCCGTGCACAGGCTCGTCGTCACCCACCACCATCCCGATCACGTTGGTCTGGCTGGCTGGTTCGTGGAGCAAGGCGCCGAACTCGCGATGCCGCGCGTGGCTTGGCTGACCGCACGAATGCTGACGCTCGACGAGCAGCCCACCTACCCTGCCCGTACGCTGGATTTCTACAAGCGCAACGGGATGGACGAAGAGGTGCTGGCGAAACGCTCGGCTGAACGTCCTTTCAACTTTGCCGATGCCGTCACGCCTCTGCCACTCGGGTTCACCCGCTTGTCCGAAGGCGACACCATCACGATGGGAGGCCGGACGTGGGATATTCGCATGGGCAACGGTCACGCGCCCGAACACGCGACCTTCTGGAGCCGTGACGACAACATCGTCATCGGCGGCGACCAACTCCTCCCGTCGATCAGCCCAAATATCGGTGTCTACCCGACCGAACCCGATGCCGACCCATTGGGCGAATGGATCGAAAGCTGCGAACGACTCGGCCAGTCCGCGACTGATGACCAACTGATCCTCGGCGGGCACAAACTGCCCTACACCGGCCTGCCGCTGCGCCTCATCCAGATGGAAGAAAACCATCACAGTGCGCTGGACCGCTTGGTCAAGCACCTCGCCGAACCGCGTAAGGGTGGCGACTGCTTCGCGCCGCTGTTCAAGCGCACGATCAGTCCGGAGACCTATGGACTGGCCTTTGTTGAGGCCGTTGCCCACCTGAACCACCTGCTGTTTCAGGGCCGCGCGACGCGCCAAATGGATGACAACGGTGTCTGGTGGTGGAGTGCTGTCTAGCTTTCGCGGGACAGCGCGCTATCGTCTTGCGCATGAATGATCCCATGACCGATATCGACACCTCTGCCGAAATTGCCGAAAACGCATTTCTGCCGACCCTCTACGAAGTGCACGCGGGCGAGACCAAATCGGTCACGACCGCCGACGTGCCCGCCAATATGGGCCAAGGCGAGGCCAAGAGCCCTGCCCGTTGGGCCTACGAACGCCTCGCGCTCTACATCAAGAAGTTCGAGGAAACGCTGAACGCCGACCAAGAGATCGCGATGGGCTTTGCCGGATCGGACGCTGGCGTCCTACGGATCGAAGGCATGGGCTATTTCGACCCCGACATCCTGACCTTCTACGGCGAGACGTCGGACGGTGCGCGCACGCAGCTTGTCCAGCACGTCAGCCAGCTGAGCATGATGCTCAAAGCCATGCCGAAACAGAGCGAGAAAGAAGAGCCGACACGTATTGGGTTCGAGTTGATGAAATCCATCACAACAAGCAGCTAATGCGGCAATCGTACGGGATGACAGGTTCAATTGAATCGTCTATTGACCGCAAGCGAACAGAATTCAGGGATAGGAATCCGATCATGGCCGAACACGAACATGGCACCATGGACTACAGCGCTCAGGAAAAAACCTACAACGGTTTCATCAAATTCGCGACCCGCACCGGCATCGTGATCATCGTCGCGCTGATCGTGCTGACGCTGGTTAACGGCTGATCTTTTCAGAGGCAGGGGGCGCCTCAATGCACAGACGCTTTTTCGTACTTGGTGCGCCGCTGGCGCTCGCTGCTTGCGCAGCTGAACCTGTCTGGGCACCGGACGATCTTGTGCAGCGCATGCGCTACCGTCACGACGGTCCGCCCCGCCTCACGCTATTGACGATGCGCAACGTGGGCTCCGGCAAAGGTGCCCACTCCGCGCTGATGATCAACGCGCACGAACGGGTCATCTGGGACCCTGCAGGCTCGTTCAAGCATCCCTCGATCCCAGAGCGTAATGACGTCATCATCGGCGTCACCCCGCAGATCGAACAATATTACATCTCGTACCATTCGCGCGAGACGTTCTACACCCAGATTCAAGAAGTCGACGTGCCGCTCGAAGTCGCCGAAAAGGCGCTCCAGCTGGCCTATGCTTATGGCGCCGTGCCGAAAACCCAGTGTTCGACTGCGACAGGCCGGATTCTTCAACAGCTTCCCGGTTTCGAGTTCATCCGCCCCGTGATGTTCCCCGAAAAGCTGGCAGCGCAGTTTGCCGAAGTGCCGGGCGTGCGCACTCGCGAATATCGCGAGAGCGACTCGGACAACAACAGCGGCGTCCTGAACGAAATCGTGGTCAATCCCCAGCGTTAAAGCAGGTGGAGCCCCAGCTCGAACACCACAGCACCGACTACCAGTGACAGGATCACTTTACGCGTTGTGAGACCCACAACGACCGTGACCAATGCTGCGATCAGGCGCACGGGCTCTGTCTGCCCGCCTGTTGCTGATGGCCACAAAACGAGCGGTGCCACCATCGCAGGCAGGATCGCCACTGGTGTGAAGCGGAGCAGACGCGTGATGAACGGCGGGATCGGGCGATCACCAATCAGGCCGAGGAACGAAAAGCGGATAAGGTAGGTCCCGACGCCCAGAAGCGCGATGATCAGCCAGATTTTTGCGGGATCGTTCATCATGCTGCGCGGCGCTCCATCGCCATTTCACTAAGTGCGCCGACAAACATCGCGATGATGCCTGCGAGCAGAAGCCCCGTGCCCGACGGGAGGCCGCTGAAAACCAGACCGAAGATCACGGATGTCAGCGCGGTCAAGACCTGCGGCAGGGTCCGAAGCATCGGGCCGATCAGCGAAATAAAGGTGATCGGCAGCATGAAATCGAGGCCCCAGTCCGCGGGAATGCCTGAACCGATCAGTGCGCCGACGAGCGAGGCTGCGCCCCATGCGGGGATGATCGGAGTGGCCACACCAAGGAAGAACGCGGACTTTTCACGCGGGGTCCAGTCGGGGCGTTCTTCGTACTTTGCGATCGATACGGCGTAGGTCTGGTCGAAGTTGCCATAAGACACCAAAGCCCGCTGCCAGAGTGGCGCAGCGCCAAGGTGCGGAACCAGCGCCGCCGAATACATCGCCATGCGCAGGTTCACTGCCAGCGCAGCGGAGACGACCAGCGCAACACCTGCGTTGTCCGCCATCATGTGCAGCGCCGCGAATTGCGATGCACCGGCGATCACCAGCATCGTCATCGCCATCGCCTGCCCGAGCGCCATGCCCGCATCCAATGCGACGACGCCAAAGAGCATCCCAAACGGAATGATGACGAGGAAGAACGGGATGCCGCTTCGAAATCCTTCGAAGTAGGCCGCGCGGATCGGGGGTGTCATGGAGTGCCTGCTGGTTCGAAATTCCGGCAGACATTTGCGCGGTGCGCGGCCATTGGCAACCCCGCGTCAGCGCACAAATCAGTCGAACGAACCCGAGACGCGACCGAGCAGCATGAACGCCCTCGCTGTGCGGGTTTCGGTGAGTGACGCGATTTCCTGATCGGTCGCGGTTTCTTCGAAGCTTTGGAGCAGCTGGTCGAAGCGGCGCAGGAAGTGATGCGCCGTATCTCGGAAGATCGCATCGTTACGCATACGGGCCGATGTCAGCGCAAGCGACGAGCGATCACGAATACCGCCCAGCGCGGCGATGGTCTTTCCGCGCTCGCCCTTGGCAAAACGGCGCCACAGTTCGGGCCGTGCGCGGTCGGGGCGCATGTCATCCATGTATATGCCGTCGTGCGACAGAAGCGTGAGGATATCCTGGCTCGCGTGGACAACCTGACGGGCCTGACGGTCCTTCAGCGCGGCTCGCATCGCGGCGATGCCTTCTTTGTCGGCGTCGCTCTCGGGGAAGTTCAGCGCGCGAATGAGGTCTTTGTTCGAAATTGGCGGGTGCAGGTCGTCGATAGGCGTACCCAGCGCGAGCAGCGGCTGCGCTTCTTCGAGCGCGCCTTTGGCCAGCGGCAGGATCGGAGCGCCCGACGCACGGGCCGAGGTGAAGGTCGCGCGAACCGTCTCTTCCGTCTTCTGCGTCGCCTTCATCAGCGCATCGAGTTTCTTGTCGATATCGGGCTGTTTGATCTTCGTGCGGGCGTCGCGGTCCGTGACAAGTTCCTTGCGCAGGCCATCAACCGATTGGCGCAGAGCAGCGGCTTCGGATCGATAGATGCGGGCCGAACGCGCGGAGGCGAGGCCGACAAAGAGCGCGGCAAGCGGGGTGAGCAGCGTGACCGCGGTCAGCAAAAACTCTGCGCGATCAAACCCTTCGCCGCCATCAGGACCGAACACCAGAAAGGCACCCGCACCGATAAACCATAAAGCGCCGATCGCTATGGCAAAGCGTTCGGCGCCGGAAGTGTTGGGGGACTCGCCCGCGACAGGGAGCGAGTGATCTTTATCGGATAGCATCGCACCCTCCGCGCAGGCGGACCTTAGATGAAGGAGACTTTGAGAATCTCGTAGCTGCGATCACCGCCCGGAGTACGGACTTCGACGCTATCGCCTTCGTCCTTGCCGATGAGGGCGCGGGCGAGCGGCGATTTGATGTTCAGACGACCGTTTTCGATGTCGGCTTCGTATTCGCCAACGATCTGGTAGGTCTTCTCTTCATCGGTGTCTTCGTCGACCAGTTCGACGGTCGCGCCGAATTTGATGGTGCCGTTCAGCTTCTTGGGGTCGATGACCTCTGCCAGCGAAAGCACGCCTTCGAGTTCCTTGATGCGGCCCTCGATGAACGACTGCTTTTCCTTGGCCGAGTGATATTCGGCGTTTTCCGAAAGGTCACCGAGCGCGCGAGCTTCGGCAATCGCCTGAATGATCGCAGGGCGCTCGACGGATTTCAGGTTTTTCAGCTCTGCATCGATCTTGTCGAAACCGGCCCGAGTCAGCGGGATCTTTTCCATTGGGACCTCCGTCGTTTTTCTTGTGTAGTCCGCGTCATAACGTATTCGGGGAATAAAAAGTCAATAGCCCCCAAATGTACAGTGGTTTGGATCGGTTAAACGGGGCGACTAAAGTTTTGGCGGAAAACCGTACGTCGCGTTCAAGTGAACTGTTCCTATGTCGCATTGCAGCGATATTACGCCGTGTCGTGATTGCTTGAACGTTCGTCATGTAATAACTCCGAACGCAAGATTGTTACAAACAAACGGCCAGACGCGAATAAAGGGAACGGACATGACCGACATCGAACGCGAAACAATGGAATACGACGTTGTTATCGTCGGTGCCGGCCCTGCGGGGCTTTCGGCGGCGATCCGTCTGAAGCAACTCGACGCCGACCTGAACGTCGTTGTGCTTGAAAAAGGCTCGGAAGTTGGCGCGCACATCTTGTCGGGTGCTGTGCTGGACACCAGCGGCCTTGATCGCCTGCTTCCGGAATGGAAGTCGATGGGCGCGCCCATCACCACCGAGGTGAAGGAAGATAATTTCTATATGCTCGGCGAAGGTGGCGGCATCCGCATTCCGAACTTCGTCATGCCCCCGCTGATGAACAACCACGGCAAGTACATCGTCTCGATGGCGAACGTCTGCCGCTGGATGGCCGAACAGGCCGAAGAACTCGGCGTCGAAATCTTCCCGGGCATGTCGGTGTCCGAACTGGTTTACGGTGAAAACGGCGAAGTCAAAGGTGTCGTCGCAGGCGTCTTCGGCCTCGAAGCCGATGGCTCTTACGGTCCCGACACCGAGCCGGGCATGGAGCTGCACGGCAAATACGTGTTCCTGTCGGAAGGCGTCCGAGGTTCGCTGTCGAAAGAAGTCATGGCGAAGTACGAACTGTCGAAGGGCCACTGCCCGCAGAAGTTTGGCCTCGGCATGAAAGAAATCTGGGAAATCGATCCCGAGAAGCACAAAGAAGGCACCGTCACCCACACAATGGGTTGGCCGCTGGGCAAGCAGGCCGGTGGTGGCGCGTTCATCTACCACCTCGACAACAATCAGGTCTTCGTCGGCTTCGTGGTTCACCTGAACTACAAGAACCCGCACCTGTATCCGTACATGGAATTCCAGCGCTTCAAGCATCACCCGATGATTGCCGACCTGCTCAAGGGCGGTAAGCGCGTCGCTTACGGTGCGCGTGCTATTTCCGAAGGCGGTTTCCAGTCGATCCCGCAGACCGCATTCCCTGGCGGTGCGCTGCTCGGCTGCTCCGCCGGCCTCGTGAACGTGCCGCGCATCAAGGGCAACCACAACGCCATGCACTCGGGCATCGAAGCGGCCGAAAGCGCGTTCGCTGCGATCCAGTCGGGCCGTTCGGGCGATGTGCTTCAGGACTACGACACCCGCATCCGCGAAGGCGTTATCGGTCAGGACCTCAAGCCTGTGCGCAACGTCAAGCCGATGTGGTCGAAGTACGGCCTCCTCGGCGGTCTGGGCCTTGGCGGTCTGGATATGTGGACCAACAATCTGTTCGGCAAATCGTTCTTCGGCACCCTGAGCCACGGTAAAACCGACGCGGCGAGCACCGAAGAGGCCAGCAAGCACCAGCCAATCGACTACCCCAAGCCCGATGGTAAGCTGTCGTTCGACCGTCTGACCAACGTGTCTTACAGCTTCACCAACCACGAAGAATCGCAGCCCTGTCACCTCAAGCTCAAGGACCCGTCGGTTCCGATCGACGTGAACCTGCCGAAGTTCAACGAACCGGCGCAGCGTTACTGTCCGGCGGGCGTGTACGAAGTGCTCGAAGGCGAGAACGGACCGAAGTTCCAGATCAACTTCCAGAACTGCGTCCACTGCAAGACCTGCGACATCAAGGACCCGAGCCAGAACATCAACTGGACCGTCCCGCAGGGTGGCGACGGCCCGAACTATCCGAACATGTAAGGCGGGTCTCCGCCTTCACGATTGCGGGAAACCGCGTAGAGGACCCGTCGTCTGATTGCAGGCGGCGGGTCCTTTTACTAGGGTGCGGGCAAAGCCCACATTCGGATCAATGCATTGAACTTCCAGTATCTCCGCACCTCAGCTCTGGTCAGCGCCCTTGCCCTTCTCACTCCGGGTCTTGTGTCCGCGCAATCGGGCGAGCCTCTCGCTGGATTGGAAGTAAACGCGGGCGCTTACCTCGCAGCACGCGAAGCCGGCCTGAATGGTGACTTCGTCAGCGCGGCGGAGTTCTACCAGCGCACGTTGGAAACCGACCCCGATAACATCGCCCTGATGGAAAACGCACTTGCGAGCCTCGTCGGCGCGGGCCAATGGGATGCAGCAGCACCGCTTGCCGACAAGATGATCGGCGAAAACGATCCGAGCCAGATTTCGACCGTCGTATTTGTGGTCAACGCCATCAAGAACGGTGAGTGGGAAAAGATTACCGCGGCGCTCGACGACGGCATGACACTCAGCCCGCTGCTCGACGGCGCGCTAGAGGCATGGGCCGCCGTTGATCGCGGTCAGATGACCGATGCCATCGCCGTTTTCGACGAAATGTCGGACGACGGCAGCCTTGGGAGCTTTGGCAACTATCAGAAGGCCATGGCCCTCGCGATGGTCGGCGACTTTGAAGGTGCCGATGCCGTCCTGTCGGACGAAGCGAATGCCGATATCATGCGCAACGGCAGCGCGGTTCTGGCGCGGGCCCAGATCCTGAGCCAGCTTGGACGCGACCACGAAGCGGTGGCCATGCTGCGCAGCTGGGACCCCGCACAGATCGACGCCGAGGTTCAATCGCTCCTCGGCCGCCTCAATGCAGGCGAGACCCTGACGTTCGACCGCGTGACCTCGCCCGAAGATGCGATGTCCGAAGTGTTCCTGACGATCGGCTACTTGATCGAAGATCAAGGCAGCCCGACCCTGACGCTGATCTATTCGCGTGCGGCGCAAGAGCTGG
The DNA here is from genome assembly GCF_015220045.1 of Marivivens aquimaris. Taxonomy (NCBI): domain Bacteria; kingdom Pseudomonadati; phylum Pseudomonadota; class Alphaproteobacteria; order Rhodobacterales; family Paracoccaceae; genus Marivivens; species Marivivens aquimaris. The sequence continues at coordinate 2,491,647 of NZ_JADBGB010000001.1, forward strand.
CGCCTGGCAATACAGAAGCCATCCTGCTCACCGCGCGTCTGTTTGAATCGATGGGACAGCACGCGATTGCGACGCAGGTCTACAGCGAAGTGCCCGCGCAAAGCGCCGACTTCATGACTGCCGAACTGGGCCGCGCGGAGTCGCTCCGTGCTGCAGGCCGTCTTGAGACGGCAATCGAGGTGCTTCAGGCTCTGTCGCGCCACTTCCCCGAAGAGCCCTACCCAGCGACGATCCTTGGCGACTACTTGCGTGCAGGCAGTAAGTACGCCGAAGCGGAAGCTGCCTACACCAAAGCGCTCGACCTCTATGGTGAGACGCCTCTGAACCTGTGGTTCGTCTATTTCGCCCGCGGCATCGTGCTGGAACGGCAAGACAAGTGGGACGAGGCCGAAGCCGATTTCCGCACCGCGCTGGCCCAAGATCCGAACCAGCCGTCGCTGCTGAATTACCTCGGCTATTCGCTGGTCGAGAAGGGCATGAAGCTGGACGAAGCGCTCGATCTGATCGAACGCGCGGCAGCGATGCAGCCTTCTAACGGTGCAATCATTGACAGTCTTGGCTGGGCGCTGTTCCGCCTCGGCAAATACGAGGATGCTGCGCAGTATCTCGAACGTGCAACCGAACTCGAAGCGACCGATCCGGTCGTGACCGATCACCTTGGCGATGCGCTCTGGGCTATTGGCCGCAAGGTCGAAGCCCGTTTCCAATGGCAGCGCGCCCTATCTTTCAGCCCTGAAGAAGAGGAAGCAGAGCGTATCCGCCTGAAGTTGGAGCTTGGCCTTGATGCCGTGCTCGAGCAGGAAGGTGCAGCGCCGCTTCATGGCAATAGTGACAACAATTAAAACAACCGCCCCCGCGAAGATCAACCTGACCCTCCATGTGACGGGGCAGCGCGATGACGGCTATCATGAACTCGATTCGCTCGTGGTCTTTGCCGAGGTCGGTGACAACATCACCGCAACCCGCGCCGTGGACATGCGCCTGACGGTATCCGGCCCGTTTGCTGTTGGCGTTCCGACCGATAGCAGCAACCTGATGATGAAGGCTGCCGAGACGCTCCGCGAGGTTCGCGGCGTCAAGATGGGAGCGCATCTGCATCTCGAAAAGAACCTACCCCACGCGGCGGGCATAGGTGGCGGCTCGTCCGACGCTGCGGCTACGCTGAAACTGCTGGCGGAGCTTTGGGACGTGGAGCCGCTGGCGCCGGATCATCCCGCAGTCATTGCCCTTGGTGCCGACGTTCCGGTTTGCGCCCGCGCGCCGCAGCCGATCCGTATGCGCGGTATCGGCGACGACCTGCAGGACGGCCCGAAACTGCCCCGTGCTGCGATGGTTCTGGTCAATCCGGGCGTCGAAGTCCCGACCCCTCAAGCCTTTGCCGGACTGGAGCAGCGGAGCAACGCGCCGATGGCCGATATGCCGGATACGTATCTGCTGCCCGAGTTCCTCGAGTGGCTGAAAGGTCAGCGCAATGACCTGCAAGCGCCGGCCGAAAAGGTCGCACCTGAGATTACGCACGCGCTGAAGATGCTGAACCAGCAGCTCACCGTGCAGTGGGCAGGCATGTCGGGATCGGGCGCAACTTGCGTTGCACTGGTCAAGGATATGGGCGTCGCGCGTCAGGTCGCGCGCGCCATTCAGATCAGGGAGCAAAGCTGGTGGGTCGTCCCCACCCCGCTGCTTAGCTGATACGCGCGACCACGTAGTCTGCGAGGTCCGAGAGCATATCGCGGATCTCGTGCTCCGGCAGGTCGGACAGATGGCTTTTGGCCTTCTCCACCCATGCCAGCGCTTCGTCACGCACCGCATCAAGCGCGCCGTGCTTGCGCATGATGTCGAGCGCGATTTGCAGGTCTTCGTCCCGCTGCTTGCCCTTGGCAATCGTACGGGTCCAGAACGCCATTTCTTCAACGTCTGACTTAGCGACGGCTTTGATTAGCGGCAGCGAGAGTTTGCGTTCGCGGAAGTCGTCACCGATGTTCTTGCCAATGGCTTCGGTGCCGCCGTAGTCGAGCAGATCATCGACCATCTGGAACGCGATACCAAGCGCGTCGCCATAGGCGTATAGCGCATTCTCGACCTTCTCCTCGACGCCCGCAATCACGCCGCCCACTTGCGTCGCGGCAGAGAACAGCGCGGCGGTCTTGCCGCGAATGACCTTCAGGTAGGTGTCTTCCGAGGTGCTGAGGTCACGCGCAGCCGTCAGCTGGAGGACTTCGCCCTCTGCAATTGTCGCGGACGCATCAGCCAGAATACCGAGCACGCGGATCGAACCGGTTTCGACCATGATCTGGAACGAGCGAGAGAACAGGTAGTCCCCCACCAGAACCGACGACTGGTTGTCCCAAAGCAGATTGGCAGTCGGACGGCCACGACGCTGTTCGCTCTCGTCAACGACGTCATCGTGCAGCAGCGTGGCGGTGTGGATGAACTCCACCGTCGTCGCGAGATGGATATGGTACGGACCCTCGTAACCGCAGAGCTTCGCAGCGGCGAGCGTCAACATCGGACGCAGGCGCTTGCCACCCGCTTCGATGAGGTGAGCGGTCACTTCGGGGATGCGCGGCGCGTGTTCCGAGGACATGCGGTCGCGGATCATCACATTGACCGCGTCCATCTCTGCGGACAGTGCCTTAGCGAGACGCTCGTGCGGTTTGGTCGCGGTCACATCAAGGCTCATGCCGGGCTCCGTTGAGTCTATTGGCAAAGACGCGGAACGGCCTTACCTGTTGGATATGAAAGAGCTTCTTCGCACCACCGACCCGACGGTCATCGCTTATGCAAAAATGCTCCTCGCCGGCGAGGATATAACTTGCTTCGAGTTCGACGTAAATATGAGCGTCCTCGATGGAGGCGTTGGCATATTGCCGCGCCGCCTGATGGTGGCAGATGCCGATCATTTCATCGCAACTGCCATTCTTCGCGACAATGAGGTGGAACCGGGTTTGTGAGTTTCCCCGACGATCAGCTGACTTGTGACGATTTCCTCGGCGGCCGCGTACGTTTGTACCAGCCGAAACACGGGTATCGTGCAGGCGTTGATCCGGTGCTTCTGGCTGCTGCCGTTCCGGCAATTTCTGGCCAGCGCGTGCTAGAGTTCGGATGCGGATCAGGCCCCGCCTCGCTGTGCCTCGGCGCGCGGGTTGCAGGACTGTCGCTCGCTGGCGTTGAGTTGCAGGCAGAATATGCAGAGTTGGCCCAAAGGAACGCGGCCAACAATGACACTGCGTTCGAGGTCGTCAACGCTGACCTCCGCGCCCTGCCCGCCGATATCCGCAATCGGCAGTTCGACCATGTCATTATGAACCCGCCCTACTATGATCGCAGCGCCTCGTCGAAAGCGCTGGACGATGGACGGGACACAGGTCGTGGCGGTGATACGCCGCTCGCCGATTGGATTACGATCGGCGCCAAACGGCTCGCGCCCAAAGGATACCTGACCATGATCCAGCGGATTGACCGCCTCCCCGAGTCGCTCGCCGCTGCGCATCAATGCCTTGGCTCTCTTGTGGTCCGTCCGATCGCCGCACGCCTCAATCGTGAACCGTCACTGTTCATTCTCCAAGCACGCAAGAACGGCCGTGCAGCATTCCGCCTTTCCCCGCCATTCATTATGCACGACGGCCTTGAACACAGCAGTGATCGTGACGACTATAATAATATGGCAACGGAAATCCTACGGTTTTCCGGCACACTTCCCGTTACAATTTAAGATAGTTTCTCCGCATCGGTCAAAAATTGCCGAATGTTGCGAGATGTACGGTTTTCCGTGACAGATTTGTAAAACTGTGCTGCACTACCTCTGTCATATTCATTCAGAGGAGAAGACTATGAGCCTGACTTCGCACATCGCCGAACTGCGGAAAAAGCACCAGACTCTCTCGCAAGCTGTCGAGGATGCACAACGCAATCCGGCTGTTGATGCTCTCGAAATAAGTCGAATGAAAAAGCAAAAACTTGTCCTGAAACAGGAAATTTCGCGCCTCGGCGCCCACTGACTTCAAGTAGCGCTGGCTCTTGCCGCCAGCGCGGCCCCCGACGTGATGAGAATCGCAGCAACCAGAAGGGTCCACGAGGGGGCCGCTATCCCAGCCAGAATCAGTACAGCCGTCGAAAGGACCGGCGCAGCGTAGGAGGCGACACCAAGCAGTTGGATGTCGCCTTTTTTGACGCCCACATCCCAGACGAAGAAAGCGATTCCCACAGGGCCTATCCCCAGCAACGCGATGGACGCCCAAGTGATCGTGTCGGCAGGCCAGACAGTCTGCTCCAGCAAGAGGTGCAGCGGCACCGACAGGATGGATGTCGCGAGGCAGAATACGACGACGGATGCCGTGGGGATTTTGCCGAAGCTGCGGGAAATCACCGAATAGCCTGACCAGAACAACCCCGCGATGAAAGCGAGCCCGTATCCGGGAAGTGCCGCGCTATCAAAGGACGTCGCGCCGCTCGCGATGATCGTCGCCGCCCCTGCGAACCCCATGATCGCGCCCAGAATGTGCATCGGGCGCAGTTTTTCTCCCGGCAACATGCCCGAAAACAAGACGATCAGGAGCGGCCAGAGGTACGCGATCAGCCCCGCCTCCGCCGCAGGTGCCATGCGTAGGGCCGAGAAATATAGGAAATGGTACCCCGCCAGACCGACCGTTCCGATAGCGTAGACGTGGAACGGCACGGATCTGAGTTGCCCGACCGATCCCGTTGCGAGTAGCCACACCACACCGATCAGGCCGCCAACGGCAAACGTCATCGCGTTGAGCTGGATTGGCGGGACGGGCGATGAGCCGACCGTGAACAACGCCAGCAGCGCCCACAGCAGGACCGCGATGAAACCGATGGACGTGTAGGTGCGTTTGGACATGAAAAGGGCCGGTCAGTTGACCGGCCCAATGTGCCTAATTGCGGCGAATACTCAAGCGATCAGACGAAGAACTGGGCGCCGTTGGCCGAGATCGTCGAACCGGTGATGAAGCCAGCGTTGTCATCAGCAAGGAACACAACGCAGCGCGCAATTTCTTCCGGCTCGCCGAGGCGGCCAACGGGGATTTGCGGGATGATGCGTTCGTTCAGAACCTTTTCGTCGATCGCGCGAACCATTTCGGTGCCGATGTAGCCCGGGCAGATCGCGTTCACGGTGATACCGGCGCGAGCACCTTCCTGTGCCAGCGACTTGGTGAAACCGAGATCACCGGCCTTGGCCGACGAGTAGTTCGCCTGACCAGCTTGGCCCTTCTGACCGTTGATCGACGAGATGTTGATCACGCGGCCAAATTTGCGGTTGCGCATTCCCGGCCAGACCGGATGGGTCATGTTGAACAGGCCGGTCAGGTTGGTGTCCATGACTTCCTGCCACTGCTCACGGGTCATCTTGTGGAACATTGCATCGCGGGTAATACCGGCGTTGTTCACGAGCACATCGACCGGACCCAGATCAGCTTCGACCTTGGCGATACCCTCAGCGCAAGCGTCATAGTCTGCGACCGACCACTTGTAGGTCGGAATGCCGGTTTCTTCGGTGAATGCAGCTGCTGCGGTGTCGTTACCGGCGTAATTCGCCGCAACGGTGTAACCTGCCTCTTTCAGTGCTTTCGAAATTGCTGCGCCGATTCCGCGGGAACCACCAGTGACCAATGCAACGCGCGACATAGATATCTCCTTCCATCAATTCGTAATCTTGTTACTCGATACCACATCAGTTAGCAATAATATTGCGCCGCGATGCCGCATCAAAAAAGGGGCCCGGAAGTCCGAGCCCCTTTCGCGATTTAGTAGAACGAATTTGTTACAGCCGTTCAACACACATAGCGACGCCCATACCGCCACCAATGCAAAGAGTAGCGAGTCCACGCTTACCGCCGCGGCGTTTCAGTTCAAAAAGCAGCGTATTGAGAACACGGCAGCCCGACGCACCGATCGGGTGCCCAATGGCGATAGCACCGCCGTTGACGTTCACGATGTCAGGGTTCCAGCCCATTTCCTTATTCACGGCACAAGCCTGAGCAGCAAAAGCTTCGTTAGCTTCAACGAGGTCGAGGTCATCGACGGTCCAACCGGCTTTCTCGAGCGCCTTGCGCGAGGCCGGGATCGGACCGCAGCCCATGATGGTCGGGTCGAGGCCAGCGGTCGCGTAGGACACGATTCGGGCGAGCGGCTCGATGCCGCGCTTTTCGGCGTTGTCGGCCGACATCAGCAGGGTCGCAGCAGCACCGTCGTTCAGACCCGAAGCGTTTGCAGCTGTGACGGTGCCGTCCTTGGTAAAGGCCGGACGCAGCTTCTGCATCGACTCGATGCTCGCGCCATGACGGATATATTCGTCAGCGTCGACGACGATCTCGCCCTTACGAGTCACAATGGTGAACGGTGCGATTTCGTCGACAAACTTGCCTGCCTTCTGCGCGGCTTCGGCTTTGTTCTGCGAGGCGACGGCGAATTCGTCCTGCATCTCGCGGGTGATTTCCCACTTGGCGGCGACGTTCTCTGCGGTCTGACCCATGTGGTAGCCGTTGAACGCGTCCCAGAGGCCGTCCTTAATCATTGTATCGATCAGCTTCATGTCGCCCATCTTCTGACCCGAACGCAGGTTCTGGCAGTGAGTCGACATCGACATGTTTTCCTGACCGCCGGCGACGACGATCTCTGCATCGCCAAGCTGGATGTGCTGTGCACCAAGCGCAACGGCGCGAAGGCCCGAACCACACACTTGGTTGATACCCCAAGCGGCGCTCTCAATCGGAAGACCGGCGTTAATGTGTGCCTGACGGGCGGGGTTCTGACCCTGACCTGCGGTCAGAACCTGACCGAGGATCGTTTCGCTGACGTCGGCCTTGTCGATACCGGCACGTGCGACGACGGCCTCGATAACGGCCTTGCCCAGATCATGGGCGGGGGTGTTCGCAAACGAACCAAGAAAGCTGCCGACAGGCGTACGGGCAGCCGAGGCGATAACGACGTTGGTCATAGGAATTCCTCTCTTTTAACGGTCTGGGGCGGAGCGCCAGCCGGCGGCTCCTCCTCCGCTCGTCCGAAGTGTTAAAGTTCGGCGGTCGAGTAAGCAACAAAATTTCGCTGCACCGCAGCTTTGCGCCGCACGTCGACTGTCAGAGCTTTAGCCGCGGTACACCAAACAGATACCCTTGCAGGCAATCTACGCCAACAGATTGTAGAAACTGCGCTTCACTTTTGCTCTCAACCCCTTCGGCCACTGCCACCATATCGAACTGGTGCGCCACCGAAACCAGCGCTTTAACAAACGATTGATTGTCGGCGGAATTATGTACGTCACGGATGAAGCACTTATCGATCTTCACCATGTCGAAGTGGAAATCCTTGAGCCTGCGGAACGCGATCTCTCCAGCGCCGAAGTCGTCGAGGGAAAAGCAGACCCCATATGGCCGACATTCCTCAATGAAGCGGACCACGTTTTCGTGGAGCGACATGGCGGAGCTCTCGCTGATTTCGAGAATCAGGCGGCGACCGACTTTGTGAGCCTGAAGCCCATGAACAAGGATGTTACGCCATTTGCCGTCCGCGAGCGAACGGGCCGACATGTTGATGGCGATTTGCGTTGTCGGATTCTGCCTGAGCATTTCGATCCCGAGGCGAAGGGATGCGCAGTCGATGTCCCTCCCCAGTGCGGTTTCTTCGATGTCGGTCATAAAGTGACGCGCGGGGATCATGTGCCCGTGCCCGTCTTTGATCCGAATGAGCCCTTCGAAAAACGCGGTTACGCCCGTGTTATGCGCTGGCACGATCCGCTGGAACGCAAGCTGCGCCCTGTTTTCCGCCAAAGCAGAACGAACCATCGACGGGATATCCCGTTCCCACTCTGCCTTGACATATTCGAGCGGGTTTTGCGGCTGGCGGCTTTGGAATGACATCACTGGGTCCTCTGGATTGAGGGCAGGATGACGGGCGCGGCCTAACGGGCGGTAAATATCGGCGGGGTGCCTAAAATGCGAAGTACTTTACCAGCGGCCCAGCGCGTCTTCGTCTTCGTCGCGGGCCTCGACCCACGACTCGCCGTCTTTGGTGAGCTCTTTCTTCCAGAAGGGCGCACGGGATTTAAGGTAATCCATCAGGAACTCGGCAGCCTGAAATGCATCAACGCGGTGGCGCGAGGCCGTGGCGACCATCATGATCTGCGCTCCGGTTTCGAGACGACCGTAGCGGTGAATGACTAGCGCATCAGCGAGGTTCCAACGGCTTTGCGCTTCCTTGACGATTTTGGCGATCGCGCTTTCGGTCATCGCCGGATAGTGCTCGATCTCCATCGCTGTGAGACCGCCATCCACGTCGCGAACAACACCCGTGAAGCTGACAATCGCGCCAGCGCCTGCGACCTCGGCGGTGAAGGCGTTCAGTTCAGCGCCAGCGTCGAATTCATCGGATTGCACGCGAACGGTCATTAGCCACCTGTCATCGGCGGAAAGAACGCGACTTCCCTTGCGCCGGCGAGTGGCGCGTCAAATTCGGTTAGCTCTTGGTCGACAGCGACGCGCAGCGCGCGGAGGTCAGAAAACGCTAGCGCATACCGCTCTTCGCGCTGGCGAAGTTCATCGACCAGTTCGGCTACGGTCGTCGCATTCGTCTCGATTTGCTCTTTCGGCAGACCGATGCGTTCACGGACCCATGCGAAGTAAAGGACATCAATCATGGGGTCACTTTAGATACGGCATGGCTTTGCGGAAATAGTCCATTCCGGTCACAAAAGTGAGCGCAGCGGCAATCCACAGCAGCACAACGCCGATCCACCACGACGCGCTGGCGTAGGTCTCGAATGCCGGAGCCTCGATCGCGTGGTAGCGCAATGCACCGGTCGAAAAGAGGATCGCGATCGCGAACATTTGCGCGGTGGTCTTCCACTTCGCCAACTTGGTCACCTTCAACAGACCTGCAGTATCGCCGAGATATTCCCGCAGGCCGGAGACAAAAACTTCGCGGAACATGATGACCGTCGCGGGCAGAAGGAACCACGGGTCCATGCCGGAAAAGCCGGTGATGACCATCAGCGCGATCACAACCATCGCCTTGTCGGCAATCGGATCGAGCATCGCGCCGATCTTGCTTTCCTGCTTCCATGCGCGCGCCAGATAGCCGTCGAAAAAGTCGGTCACGGCCGCCACTACGAACAGCACGAGCGCGAACCAGTCCGCGAGCGGGCGGACGAAATACAGGAACATGATCGCAACGCCGGGGGCGGCGATCAGGCGCAATACAGTGAGAATATTCGGTAATGTCCAAGTCATAATGAAACCTTTAGCGCCTTGCCTGTGGCAGCGCCACAAGTTGCTGCACTGTAATCTAGCGCCCTTCGTGGAAATGCCCGTAAATCGTTTCTGCCATCGCGGCAGAGATGCCATCAACCGCTTTCAGGTCGGCAAGATTGGCACGGCTCACAGCCTTCGCACTGCCGAAGTGGGCGAGCAGAGCGCGTTTGCGCGTCGGCCCGATGCCCGCGATCTCGTCCAGCGGATTGGCTACAAAGCTCTTGGCCCGCTTGGCACGGTGCGTGCCGATAGCAAAACGGTGGGCTTCGTCCCTCAGACGCTGGATGAAATAGAGTACGGGGTCGTTGCGCTGCAGGGCGAACGGCTTTTCGCCGGTACGGTAGAACTCTTCCTTACCGTGGTCGCGGAATTCACCCTTCGCGACGCCGACCATATCGACGCCCTCGACGCCAAGCTCATCAAGGATTTCCTGAACGGCAGAGACCTGACCCGCGCCACCGTCGATCAGTAGCAGGTCGGGCCAAGTGCCGGACGTCCGCTCGGGATCTTCTTTAAGCAGACGGCTAAAGCGGCGGGTCAGCACTTCTTTCATCATGCCGAAGTCATCCCCTGGCGTTAGCGCATCGCCCTTGATGTTGAACTTGCGATACTGCGATTTCATCAGGCCTTCGGCACCGGCGACGATCATCGCGCCGACGGCGTTGGTGCCTTGGATGTGCGAGTTATCGTAAACTTCGATCCGCTGCGGGGCCTCATCAAGGTCGAATGCCTCCGCGATACCGCGCAGCAGTTTGGCCTGTGTTGCGCTTTCCGACATGCGGCGGGCGAGCGATTCTTTGGCGTTGCGCAGCGCGCCTTCCACCAGTTCCGCCTTCTCCCCGCGCTGCGGCACGACGACCTCGACCTTGCGCTTTGCCTTCTCGCACAGCGCCTCTGCCATCAGGTCGGGGTTATCGAGGCCGTGCGACAGGATGATCTGACGGGGCGGCTCGCGGTCGGAATAGAACTGGCCGACGAAAGCTTCCATGACCTCGGACGCGTCTTCTTCCCCGCTGATGCGCGGGTAGAAATCGTGGTTGCCCCAGTTCTGGTTCGCGCGAACAAAGAACACCTGCACGCACGCCTGACCGTTTTCAATGTGCAGGCCGATAACGTCGGCTTCCGCCACTGTGCGCGGGTTGATGCCTTGCGCGGTCTGGACCTGCGTCAGTGCTTTAATGCGGTCACGCATTGCAGCGGCGCGTTCGAATTCCATCGCTTCGGACGCTTCCATCATCTGCTCGGCCAGCGACTCCTGAATTTCCTTGGTCTTGCCCGACAAGAAGTTAGCGGCGTCCTTCACCGACTTGGCGTAGTCCGCCTCGCTGATGTAACCGACGCACGGCGCAGTGCAGCGTTTGATCTGATACTGCAGACAAGGACGCGTGCGCGCCTCGAACACGCTGTCGGTACAGTTGCGCAGCAAGAACACCCGCTGAAGCTGGCTGAGCGTCCGGTTCACCGCACCTGCACTGGCGAAGGGGCCGAAGTATTCACCTTTTTCCTTCTTCGCGCCGCGGTGCTTTTTGACCATCGGATAGGGGTGGTCGGTCACCAGCACGTTCGGAAACGACTTATCGTCGCGTAGCAGCACGTTGTAGCGCGGCTTGAGCTGTTTGATAAGGTTCTGTTCAAGCAGCAGCGCTTCGGTTTCCGTCCGCGTGGTGAGGAACATCATCGACGCCGTCTCGGAAATCATCCGCGCGATGCGTCCCGAATGGTTACCAGGACGCGAATAATTGGACACGCGGTTGCGCAGGTTCCGTGCCTTGCCGACGTAAAGAACACGGCTTTCCGCATCGAGCATCCGGTACACGCCGGGCGATGAATCAAGCAGTTTCAGGTATGCCGCGATCCGCTCGTAGCCTGTCAGTTGTTCTGTTTGCTCTTCACTCAAAACCGGACCTTTGATTCTGCGTTGGCGCTGCCACGTCCACAACTTCCCTTCAAGGGATATTACATCCACGGAATCTGTGGATAAGCCTGTGTGTTATCTATGGGCATCTGCAAAAAATCCTTGTTTTACTGATACCTCAGCGATTTGCCCAATAATTGGGCACCAAACTAAGGCACTGTTTTTAAATAAAAAATTTATTACAACAATGTAAACGTCTGGTTTTCCACGCCTTTGCACTCTTGCGAGTGTCAAGATGTCGACACGGTGCACAAGTTGTCACATATCCGTCTGGAATTGTCACTCGACGCCTTGGATATCAGGCGTTTTCCACCCGAGGTGCTGGCCCCCATCGACGCACAGCAGCTGGCCGGTATAGGCCTTGCAATCGATCAGAAATCCGAGCGCTGCAACGATATCCTCGGGGTCCGATCCACGCTCCAGAACAGTATTGCCGCGCTGGTTGCGGAAGTGGTCTTCGGACTGACGCGCGCCCTTCAACGTCGGACCCGGCCCGATCGCGTTTACGCGAATTTTCGGCGCGAGCCCTTGTGCTGCTGTTTGCGTCAAAGTCCACAGACCCATCTTGGCCAGCGTGTAGGTCGAGAACTCCGGCGTGAGCTTCTCAACGCGCTGGTCGACCATGTTTACCACCAAGCCTTTGGCAACGGGTTCGCCGTTCGCGTCAATTTCGGGATCGGGGATTTGCTTCGCCATCGCCTGAATGAGGATGAACGGCGCACGCAGGTTCGAGCCCATGTGGCGGTCCCAATGTTCGCGGGTCGCGGTATAGATATTGTCGTACTCGAAGATCGACGCGTTGTTGATCAGGCAGGTGATCGGACCGCCCAGCGCCTCTGCCGCGCGGGGCAGCAGCGACGCGGTTGCGTCCTCATCGAGCAGGTCGGCTTGGAGCGTGACAGCATTGCGGCCCTCGGCTCGGATGGCGTCAGCCGTCTCCTCGGCACCGTCGGAACTTGAGGCGTAATGCACAGCCACATCGTAGCCGCGCTTGGCCAGATAAATCGCCATTGCCTGCCCCAGACGGGCACCGGCACCGGTAACGAGAGCTCGCGTCATTGTTCCAACCTCTTTTTAAAGCAGAACCCAGATGTAGGTCACGTAGAGCGCCGTCAACACCGCGCCCCAGACCCTTCCGATATCTACGCGCATGAACACGAACGGGATCAGAACAAGCGAAGCCGCCAACATGACCCACAGGTCGAAGTCCAAGAACTCCCTGGCCACAGGGATATTGCCCGTCATCGCAGTGATGCCGAGGATCGCGCCGATGTTGAACATGTTAGAGCCGATGACGTTCCCGATGGCGACGTCTGCCTGCTTGCGGATAGCTGCCATGACGGTCGTTGCAAGCTCAGGCAGGGATGTGCCCAGCGCGACCAGCGTGAGGCCGATGACTGCGTCCGGTACGCCGAACTGCTCTGCCACCGCGATTGCGCCGTTGATCAGCAACTGCGCACCGATGGGAAGACCGACGATACCAGCGACGAGGAAGAACGCGATCTTGGCCCACGACATCTTGTCATCAGCGCCTTCGACCTCTTCGTCGTCGCGGTTATGCCGCGAACGGCGGGCGACACGGATCGAGTGCAGGATCGACACAAGCATGAGCACCGCGAGGATCACACCGTCCAGAAGGTTCAGCATACCGTCCCAGCACAGCGCGATGAAAATCACCGACATGCCGAGCATCTGGAGATAGCTGTTCCGCGTCCGCACTTCGCTGGTGTGCATCACGCTGATTAGCGCAGGCACACCAAGGATCAGCAGGACGTTCGCCACGTTCGAGCCGACGACGTTGCCAAGCGCAAGCTCGGGCACACCGGCGAACATGGATTGCAAAGACACCAAAAGCTCCGGCGCCGAGGTGCCGAAGCCAACGATGGTCAGTGAAACAATAAGCGGCGGGATACCAAGGCGAAGCGATGTATTGACCGCACCCTTGACCAAGGCGTCACCGGCAAAAACCAAAAGGATCAGGCCGGCGATCGTCATTATCCAGATCATATTATCCTCGTTTGCAGGGACAGGGTCCCTTGCCGATGCGGTAGCGCCCGCACGAGCGGCATTTCATGGATTCAAGTTTTCGCTGGCCCGGAAATTTCCATTTTCCGAACATCGACAGGACGATCATCCCGACGAGGAAGAGGGCCACGACTTTCAGCAGCATCAGAGGCCAAAGCGGGCGTAGGCGGCCCGCTCCTCGATGCCGCCGATAGCGTCAAAGGCGATTTCAGCTCCGAAGCGGCGAAGTATGGATTTCTTCTGCGAGTACCGACGGAATTTCACCTTGTCGCCAAAGCGCTGTTTCATCTCGGGCACGAGATGGCCAATGCCATCGACGAGGCCCTTTTCCACAGCGCGGTCGCCGATCCAGATCTCTCCGGTGAACAGGTCTTCATCAGGAAGCTTGCTGCCACGGCGCGATTTGACCCAGTCGATGAAAAACGCGTGGAGGTCCGTGAGCCAGCCTTCGAGGCGTTCGACGTCCTCGGGCTTTTCGGGCTTGAACGGATCAAGCTGGGATTTGGACTGTCCGGCCGTGTGCACGCGGCGCTCGACGCCGTGACGGCTGATGAAGTCAGACAGGCCAAAGCCGCTGGAGATCACGCCGATAGAGCCAACGATCGATCCACGGTCGATCAGAATCTCGTCCGCAGCGCACGCGAGCCAATAGCCGCCAGAGGCAGCCACATCTTCGACGAACGCATAAACGGGAATGTTCTTTTCTTCGGCCAACCGGCGGATGCGCGCAGCGATCAGCGAAGACTGCACGGGCGATCCGCCCGGCGAGTTGATTTGCAGAGCCACCGCAACGGGTTTGCCGCTGAACGCCTTTTCGATGATCGACGCCAGAGAAGCATCGTTCAGGCTGCGGCCCGAGGTGGCAATGGTGCCCTGTAGCCGCACGACGGCGACTACAGGATCTTTGTTCATAAACGGTATCCAGCGTCTCATGTTATCTGAGATAGGTGGACCCGCGAGGGCGGACAAGCGGCGTTATTGCCTAATCCGCCAACCCGTCCGGAAAATCCACGCAATTGCCGCGAGGCAAAGACCTGTGAACACCGCAATGGCCGCGAGCGAGATACCGACCGGCACGTCCGCTTGTTCGAAGAACGCCCAGCGGAAGCCCGAAATCAGGTAGTGGACCGGATTGAGCATGGTGATCGCCTGCCAGACCGGCGGCAGCATCGAGGTGGAGTAGAAGCTCCCGCCGAGGAACACGAGCGGCGTGATAATCAGCATCGGGATCAGGTTGAGCTGCTCGAAGTTGCCCGCCCAGATACCGATGATGAAACCGAGCAGCGCAAACGACAGACAGGTCAGCAGCAGGAACGCCACCATTGCAAACGGGTGCGCGATGGTTAGATCGACGAAGAAATATGACGTACCGAGGATGATCAGACCAATGATCAGCGCCTTGGTCGCCGCTGCGCCGACATAGCCCACGGTGGCCTCGAAGAAGTTAACTGGCGCCGATAAGAGCTCGTATATCGACCCTGTAAACTTGGGGAAATATATCCCGAACGAGGCGTTCGAGGTCGACTGCGTCATCACGCTGAGCATAATGAGGCCGGGCACGATGAACGCGCCGTAGGGCACGCCTTCGACCGAGTTGATACGGCTGCCGATGGCTGCGCCGAAGACCACGAAGTAGAGCGAGGTCGAAATGACGGGCGCTAAAAGGCTCTGACGGTAAGTCCGGAAGAACCTGGCCATTTCAAAGAAGTAGATAGAACGGATCGCCTGATAGTTCATGCGGCGTCTCCTTCGATGAGGCCGACAAAGATCTCTTCGAGACTGCTTTGACGGGTTTCGATATCGGACATTTGCAGTCCGGCAGTTTGCAGATCGTTCAGCAGCGAGGTGATCCCCGTCCGCTCTGCCCGCACGTCGTAAACGTAGCGCAGCGCGTTGCCGTCATTCGCCAGTTCGACATTGTAATGGGCGAGCGATGCAGGCACCTCGGCGATCGGAGCCGTCAGGTGGATGATCGCCTCTTTCTTGCCGAGGTGGGCCATCAGTTCGGCCTTTTCCTGAACCAGACGGATCTGGCCCTTTTCGATCACCGCGATACGGTCGGCCATCGCTTCGGCTTCTTCGATGTAGTGGGTGGTCAGGATGATCGTCACGCCTGTTTTGCGCAGCTCATCCACGACGCGCCACATATCCTTGCGCAGTTCCACGTCCACACCGGCGGTCGGCTCGTCTAGGAACAGCACACGCGGCTCGTGGGCGAGCGCCTTGGCGATGAGGACACGGCGCTTCATACCGCCCGAAAGCGCCATGATTTTCGTGTCTTTCTTGTCATGCAGACCAAGCTGGCGGAGCAGCTTTTCCACCAGCGCGTCGTCGTTCGGCTTACCAAACAGACCACGCGAGAAGCGGACTGCGTTCATGACGGTCTCGAACTGTTCGAGCGAGAGTTCTTGCGGGACCAGACCGATCTGCGAACGCGCCTGGCGGTAATCTTTGATGATGTCGTGACCACTGACGGTGACAGTGCCCGAGGTGGGACGCGTGATACCGCAGATGGTGGAAATAAGAGTGGTTTTACCCGCGCCGTTCGGCCCGAGCAGGGCGATAATCTCGCCTTCTTCAATATCGAGAGTTACGCCTTTGAGGGCTTCGAACCCAGAGTCGTAGCTTTTGCGAAGGTCGTTGACCTTAACAATCGGTGCCATTGATACAGCCCTTTCAGTTAGGCGCAGCAAAATAGCCCACGGAATGACCGCGGGCTACTGGCAGAATTGTGCGCTCTCGCGCAGAATGGTAGCTGAAGTTTACGACTTCTTCGCCTTGCGCACACCAGCAGCAAGATCGGCGACCATATGATTGACCGAAGTCGCGGTCGCGTCAGTGGCCTTGTTGCCGTCCGCAAAGGTCGAAGCGATCTGGTTCACAAGCGCGGTGCCGACCACAACGCCGTCAGCGTGTTCGCCCAGCGCGGCTGCGTGTTCGCCGGTTTTTACGCCGAAGCCGACAACGATGGGCAGGTCGGTGTATTTGCGGATACGGGCCAGTGCGTTCGACACGACCGAGTAGTCCGGCGTGGCCGAACCGGTGATGCCGTTGATCGACACGTGGTAAACGAAGCCCGAGGAGTTCTTGAGGATGACAGGTAGGCGCTCGTCATCGGCGGTCGGCGGAACGAGGCGGATGAAAGCAAGGCCGGCTTCCATTGCGGGAAGGCACAGTTCGTCATCTTCTTCGGCCGGAACGTCGACCACGATGAAACCGTCGACGCCTGCGTCCTTGGCATCGGCCACGAACTTGACGGGGCCGTAGCTGTAGATCGGGTTGTAATAGCCCATCAGGATGACCGGAGTGTCGGGGCATTCCTTGCGGAATTCCTTGACCAGTTCGAGCGTTTTTCTCGCGGTCTGACCGGCGTCGATCGCGCGGAGGCCCGCAGCCTGAATGGCGGGACCGTCAGCGACCGGATCGGTGAACGGAAGGCCGAATTCGACGATGTCGGCACCCGATGCAACGATGTTCTTGAGAACCGCCAGCGAGGTTTCCGCATCCGGATCACCTGCCATCGTGTAAGTCACCAGAACAGGACGATTTTCGGCGCGGGCCTTTTCAAAACAGGCGTCAATGCGGGTCGTCATAGCGGTCTCCATTCCCTCGGTCCCGAACGGCATTAGCAGGTTCGGGACGCAAAGGGAACGGGGTCAGAAGAACGCCTGCAAACCTGTCTGCGCACGGCCCAAAATAAGGGCATGAACGTCGTGTGCGCCCTCATATGTGTTCACCGTTTCAAGGTTCACCATGTGGCGCATGACGGGGAACGAATCCGAGATGCCGTTGCCGCCGTGCATGTCGCGCGACATCCGCGCAATATCGAGAGCCTTGCCGCAGTTGTTGCGCTTGATGAGGCTGATCATTTCGGGCGCCATCTGGCCTGCATCGAACAGCTGACCGACGCGCAGCGCGGCCTGCAAGCCGAGGGTGATTTCGGTCTGCATATCCGCGAGCTTCTTTTGATAGAGCTGCGTGTTCGCCAGCGGGCGACCGAACTGCTTGCGATCGAGGCCGTACTGACGCGCAGCGTGCCAGCACGCCTCTGCTGCGCCCATCACGCCCCAAGCGATACCGTAGCGCGCACGGTTCAAACAGCCGAACGGACCCGAGAGTCCCTCGGCGTTCGGCAGCAGTGCGTCCTCGCCAACCTCGACGTTATCCATGACGATCTCGCCGGTGATCGACGCGCGGAGCGACAGCTTGCCTTCGATCTTGGGAGCGGAGAGACCCTTCATGCCTTTTTCCAGCACAAAGCCTCGGATCTTGCCATCATGGGCATCGGACTTGGCCCAGACCACGAAGACGTCCGCGATGGGACTGTTGGAAATCCACATCTTCGCGCCGTTCAGCACGTAACCGCCGTCAGTCTTGGTCGCGCGGGTCTTCATGCCGCCCGGGTCGGAACCGGCGTCGGGCTCGGTCAGGCCGAAGCAGCCGATATATTCGCCGGTCGCGAGCTTCGGCAGATACTTCTGGCGCTGCTCCTCCGAACCGTATGCGTGGATCGGATACATCACGAGCGACGACTGCACCGACATCATTGACCGATAGCCGGAATCGACGCGCTCGACCTCGCGAGCCACAAGACCATAGGCGGTGTAAGAGGCCCCTGCCCCGCCGTATTCCTCGGGGATCGTCAGTCCGAGCAGGCCAAGTTCACCCATTTCGGTGAAGATCGCAGGATCGGTCGACTCGTTGCGGTACGCGTCTCGGACGCGCGGAGCGAGGTTATCCTGACAGTAAGCATGCGCGGTATCGCGGATCATCCGCTCTTCGTCGCCGAGCTGCTGGTCCAGAAGAAACGGATCACTCCACTCGAAACGATTGCTGTCCTTAACGCTTGCCATGATCACTCCTCCGACAATTTGATCAAACTTTTATCGGAGGAGTGTTTCTCTTTCAATCGTGCCGAACGGTTAGGCCGATTTGACGCGGCGCCGTGCGGCGTGGAGCAGCGGTTCGGTATAGCCTGACGGCTGCGCTTCGCCTTTGAAGATCAGATCACGGGCAGCATTGAAGGCCTCGCCATCGAACGACGGCGCCATCGGCGTGTAAGCGGCATCGCCTTCGTTCTGCGCATCCACCTTCGGAGCCATACGGCGCAGCGAATCCTCGACCTGCTCGGCGGTACAGATGCCATGCTTGAGCCAGTTGGCGAGGTACTGCGACGAAATCCGCAAGGTCGCGCGGTCTTCCATCAGGCCCACATCGTTGATGTCCGGCACCTTGGAGCAACCGATACCCTGATCGACCCAGCGCACAACGTAGCCAAGGATCGACTGACAGGCATTGTCCAGCTCGCGCACGACCTCATCGTCCGACAAGTTGCGACCCGACATGATCGGCGGTGTCAGCAGTTCGGCCTTGCTCGCCTTTTCGCGGCTGCGCAGTTCATCCTGCACTTTGAACACATCGACCACGTGGTAGTGCGTGGCGTGGAGCGTTGCGGCGGTCGGCGACGGCACCCAAGCGGTGTTCGCGCCCGACTTCGGATGGCCGATCTTCACCTCCAGCATCTCGGCCATGGCGTCGGGTTTCGCCCACATGCCCTTGCCGATCTGCGCCTGACCGGACAGGCCAGCTGCGAGGCCGGTATCGACGTTGCCCGCCTCGTAAGCCTTGAGCCACGGGGTAGCCGCCATCTCGCCACGCGGAATAACCGGACCAGCGGCCATGGACGTGTGGATTTCATCGCCGGTGCGATCAAGGAAGCCGGTGTTGATGAACACGCAGCGGTTCTTCACCTGCTCCAGACACGCGGCGAGGTTTGCCGAGGTGCGGCGCTCTTCGTCCATCACGCCCAGTTTGACGGTGTAACGCGGCAGACCGAGGATATCTTCGACGCGGCCATAAAGTTCGTTGGCAAACGCGACTTCCTCTGGGCCGTGCATCTTCGGCTTCACGACGTAGACGGAACCGGCCGGCGAATTCTTCGGGCCTTCGGATTTTTGCAGATCGTGCATGGCGCCGGCAACGGTTACCAGCGCGTCCATGATGCCTTCGGGCGTTTCCTTGCCGTCCAGCATGACCGCATCGGTGGTCATCAGGTGGCCCACGTTACGGACGAGCAAGAGCGAGCGACCCCGGACATTGAAGGTGCTGCCATCAGGCGCGGTGAAGGTGCGGTCGTCGTCCATCTTGCGGGTCATGGTCTGCCCGCCCTTCTGGAACGTCGCCTCAAGGTCACCTTTCATCAGGCCGAGCCAGTTGGAATAGGCCAGCACCTTGTCCTCGGCATCGACGCAAGCGACCGAGTCCTCACAGTCCATGATCGCGGTCAGCGCGGACTCCAGACGGACGTCCGAAATGCCCGCAGGATCATTCTTACCGATAGGTGAGATTCGATCCCGCTTGATCTCGATGAGCAGGCCGTTGGCTTTCAGCAACACCGAGCCTTCGGTGTGTCCGGCGAACTGCAACGGGTCGGCAAGACCGGTTTCATCGCCGCCAGTGGTGATCGAGAGCATCTCGCCGCGCACTTCCATCGCCTCGACGTCGGCCCACGAACCGCCAGCGAGCGGAACAACCTTGTCGAGGTGCTTGCGCGCCCAGGCGATGACCTTGGCGCCGCGCTCTTCGTCGTAGCCCTTGCCGGATGCCGCGCCCGGAATGGCGTCGGTGCCGTAAAGCGCATCATATAGCGACCCCCAGCGCGCATTCGCGGCATTGAGCGCGAAACGAGCGTTGGTGATCGGAACGACCAGCTGCGGACCAGCGAGCTTCGCGATTTCGGGGTCAACGTTGGTAACGTCGATCTCGACAGCATCCGGCTCCGCGACCAGATAGCCGATGTCGGTCAGAAACGCCTGGTAGGCGTCAGCGTCGAACGGATTGGCCTTGTGCCACTCGTCAATCTTGGCCTGAAGCGCATCACGCTGTGCCAAAAGGGCTTCGTTTTGCGGCATCAGATCGCGGAGCATCGCAGCATAGCCGCCCCAGAAGTCGTCGGCGGACACACCAGCCAACACTTTGTTTTCGATCAGTTCTGCAAGCGGCGCGGCAACAGAAAGGCCAGCGCGATCAACATATTCGGTCATGACGAACCTCCATCTTTGCCGCAGATGTAGCGCAGCGGGTGACAAAGGGGCACAAATCGAATTTAGTTTTCCACGATGTGGAAAAGTTATGCGATGGCGGAAAAAACCGGAGTGCAGGCAGTCGGGCGCGCGCTCGATCTTTTGAAGCGGCTCGGACAATCGGACGAGGGGCTACGTGTGTCTGATTTGTCACGGCAGTCGGGGCTGGCGGTATCGACGACCCACAGGTTGCTCACCACCTTGGAACTGCATGGCTTCGCCCAGTTCAACAGTGCCACGTCCCTTTGGCATGTCGGGCGTGAGGCTTTTGCGGTGGGCGCGGCGTTTGGAATGCGGAAGAATTACATCGCGCCCGCCCTGCCGTTCCTGCGGCGGCTGAGAGATCAGACAAAGGAAACCGCCAACCTCGGTATCCTCGACCACGACGAGTTGGTGACCGTGAGTCAGGTCGAAAGCCGCGAAATCACCCGCGCGATCTCCGCACCAGGTGGGAGGGTGCCAGTTTTCTGCTCTGGCATGGGAAAAGCCATACTTTCCACATGGGAAGATTCAGACATTGTTGCGCTTGCAAAGCGTGTCGGATTCCGCCCCATGACCGCCCGCAGTTTGCGCACCATCGAGGCAGCCTTGGAAGACATCCAGCAGGTGCGCAACAAGGGGTTCGCCTACGACGATGAGGAGCATGTGACCGGCCTTCGTTGCGTCGCAGCTGTGGTGTGGTCCCCTCAAGGTGAAGCCGCTTGTGCCATATCTATCAGTGGCTTGGCGGCGAGGATGAGCGACGAGCGGATGGAACAATTCGGCAAAATCGTTGCGAGCTCAGCTGCGGATCTCTCGCGGAGCCTTGGCGGCGTATCTTCAGGCGAAACACCTTAGTTACCATTGAGTAACTATATTGATTACCCATGAGTAATTAATGTGTTGAGAGGATGTTTTGGATGAGCTTGTGAAAGCACGCCCTCCCTGATCGCGCAGAGCCGAGTCCACGCTGAGATTATATCGAATTTCATCGCTGGATTGCGACAAAAATCGCCGCACAACGGGCCAATTCTCACGTAATTATCGAAGAGCCAAACGGTCCATCCGGCCGCGTCGCACGAAGTTATCCGCTTCGTCAAACCGTGCGACAACGCAGTGCCCCGCCTGCTGGAATGTGATACAAACAACCCGTGGGCATTATAGACAGCATTTCTATTAAATTTAAAATTGTCTCACGAACGGGTTGCAACTTGCCGCGCATCTCTAGAATTTGACCTGCAGAGCGGTCGACATAGAACGCGCAGTTATAGAAACTCTTTCTCATCGTGAAACGAAGACACATTTGATTGTTGTCAAGTAAGGTATTTTAGACCACAGCGAGACGGATTGACCGAGGAATGCGTGAATGACGGGGAAATTCACCAAAGATAAGTTGCAGCGGACCGATGTTCAGCGGACGCTGCCTATGGCGTTACTTCGCGCTCGCGAAGCCGTTATGGAGCGCTTTCGCCCGGTGTTAGTCGAATCCGACGTCACCGAGCAACAATGGCGCGTGATGCGCGTCCTTAACGAGACGGGCGAAACCGATGCGTCGGATCTTGCAGCGCGTGCGTGTCTGCTGGCGCCTTCGCTGACGCGCATCATGAAGACGCTCGACTCCAAGGGCTACATTACCACCCGCCGCGATCCGAGCGATGGTCGTCGCGCGCTCGTGAAGCTCACCGCCGATGGTCTGCACTTCGTTCAGAATGTCGATCCGATCAGCAACGCGGTCTATGAGGAGATCGAGGACATCCTCGGTGAGACGCGTTTGGGTACTTTGCTCGATGAGTTGGAGAGCGTCTGGCTCTCACTCAACAAGAAGCAGGACGACTAAGTCAGCACAGCTATAAGTTTATCGTCGATTGCATCCCGCCCTTCTGGCGGGATTTTTCATTTTGAAATCGACCGCTTATCCAAGTCAAGCATTGTAAAATTGCATCATGGCTGGCGTCCTCCCTTTGCAAAGCTATCTCTGCAAAAGCCGTATAATTTGTGGCGATTTTGTAATCTGAGCGTGATGTGGTATAAGCATTACGAAAGTTTAATATACCCAAAAACAATGGCTGTTACTGTTTACAGCCAATTTTCGCTATGTTCAGTTTACGACAATGGTCCGCGCACTATGTCGTTTTTCGACTACACGCGATCTTGAGCCCCGCGTGAGTGGGGACAAAAACAACAGGGAGACGATCAAGTGAAATTCAAGAAAATTGGTGTTTTCGCCGCTCTGGCAATGACAACTGGCCTCGCAGGTGCTGCAAGCGCTCAGGAATGTGGCTCGCTCACGATGGCTGAAATGAACTGGGCTTCGGCCGAGCTTATGGCGAACGTTGATGCGATCATTCTCGAAGAAGGCTACGGCTGCGATGTCGAACTGATCCCCGGCGCAACGACCACCACCTTCGCTTCGATGAACGAAAAAGCCGAGCCTGACGTTGCTGGCGAGCTTTGGATCAATGCTGTTCGTGAGCCGCTCGAAAAAGCAATGGACGAAGGTCGCCTGCATTCGGTCATCGCGGGCCCGATCACTGACCTCGGCGAAGGCTGGTGGGTCACCCGCAAGTTCGCGGAAGATCACCCCGATCTCGACACAGTTGAAAAGCTGATCGAGCATCCGGAAATGTTCCCCTATGTCGAAGACGAATCCAAAGGCGCCTTCATGGGCTGTCCGGCGGGCTGGGGCTGTCAGCTGACCAACGCCAACCTCTTCCGCGCATTCGACATGGAAGAAAAAGGCTGGGTTCTGGTTGATCCGGGTTCGGCTGCCGGTCTTGACGGCGCAATCGCGAAAGCGTCCGAGCGTGACGAAGCATGGTTCGGCTACTACTGGGCTCCGACTGCACTGATCGGCAAGTACGACCTTGAACTGCTCGAGTGGGAAACCGAATGGGGCGGCTCGGAAAACTGGGATGGCTGTATCGCACTGGCCGAGCAGGACTGCCTTGACCCGCAGCCGACCTCGTACACCGAATCCGAAGTTCACACGGTCATCACCGATCGTCTGATGAACGAAGGTGGCGTTGCTGTTGAATACCTCGGCAACCGCGTATTCCCGGGTTCGATCATGAACACGATGCTCGTGTACATGAACGACCAGCAGGCAACCGGTGAAGATGCTGCATGGTACTTCCTCGAAACCTACCCGGAAATCTGGACCGAGTGGGTATCGGACGAAGCTGCAGAAGCCATCAACGGCGAACTGTAAGAGTTCGATCGACTCAATGTTACGGGGGGCCGTTTGCGCCCCCCGTTTCACATAGGCCGCACGGTCACTATGAACGGAAAATGAATGGAAATGTTTGAAGAATTTCCCGCGCTTGGGCGCCGCCCTCTCAGCGAATTTAAGCAAACGATCGACGAAGCCTTCAAAGGCTTCTCTCGCGCCTACGGTGAGGCACTCGAAAACTTCTTTGACCCGCTGCTCAAGTTTCTGGTCTGGTTCGAGAAGCTTCTGATTGCCACCCCGTGGCCGATTATTCTTATCATTGTCGGTGGTCTGGCGTGGCTCGGCTCGCGTTCGGTCAAGATCACTGTTGGTTCTGTTCTCGCTTTCATCGCCATCGGCTACCTCGGTATGTGGGAAGACACGATGGCAACGCTCGCGATTATCTCTGTCGCGACACTACTTTGTATCGTTTTGGGCATTCCGATCGGGATCTTCATGTCCCGCTCCGACCGCGCACAGGCCATCATTACGCCCGTGCTCGACGTCATGCAGACGATCCCGTCCTTCGTTTACCTGATCCCTGTCGTCATGCTGCTGGGTATCGGTAAAGTCCCCGGCCTGCTGGCTGTCTGCATCTATGCGATCCCGCCGATCGTGCGCCTGACGAACCTTGGCATTCGCCTCGTCGACAAGGATATCCTCGAAGCGGCCGATGCATTTGGTGCGAGCCCGAAGCAGAAGATGCTCGGCGTTCAGATCCCGCTGGCACTGCCGAACATCTTTGCGGGTATAAACCAGACCATCATGATGGCTCTGTCGATGGTCGTGATCGCGTCGATGATCGGCGTGAAGGGCCTCGGTGTGCCGGTGCTGCGCGCGATTTCGAACCAGTACCTCGCGCTTGGTCTGATGAACGGTCTCGCTATTGTGGCGCTCGCCATCATCTTCGACCGCGTATCGCAAACTTACGGCAAGCGCCTGCAAGCCTATCGCAAAGGGCACGGCAATGACTGACGCTAAGGTACAAATCAAAAACCTCTACAAGATCTTCGGCAAGAACCCGCAAAAGGTTCTGCCGCTAGTCAAGAACGGCATGTCGAAGCCCGATCTTCTGGATCAACACGGGCATGTTCTGGGGATCGAGAATGTATCGCTCGATATCCCTGAAAAGCAGATCCAAGTGGTAATGGGCCTGTCGGGCTCGGGCAAATCGACCCTGATCCGTCACATCAACCGCCTGATCGAGCCGACTGACGGCGAAATCCTGATCGACGGCGAAAACGTCCTGAACATGGATGAAAAGCAACTTCGTCAGGTGCGCCGCACCAAGACCGCGATGGTGTTCCAGAAGTTCGGCCTGCTGCCGCACCGCCGTGTGCACGAGAATGTCGCCTACGGTCTGACAATTCAGGGCGTTGACGATGCGAAAGCACGCGAGCGTGCGAACTACTGGATCGACCGGGTGGGTCTGTCCGGCTACGAAGAGCACTATCCGGGTCAGCTTTCAGGCGGGATGCAGCAGCGTGTGGGCCTTGCCCGTGCACTCGCGACCGACCCTGAAATCCTGTTGATGGACGAGGCGTTCTCGGCACTCGACCCGCTGATCCGTTTCGACATGCAGTCGATCCTGCTTCAGCTTCAGGACGAGTTGAACAAGACGATCATCTTCATCACGCACGACCTCGACGAGGCACTGCGCCTTGGCGACAACATCGCGATCCTTCGCGACGGTGCGATGATCCAGCAGGGCGACGCCCAGCAGATTGTGATGCAGCCTGCCGACGACTACATCGCCGACTTCACCAAGGACATTAACCGCGCCAAGGTCATCGAACTGCGCGCGCTGGCCCGTCCGGTCGAATCCTTTGCAGGGCCGACACTCGACGGTGAAACGGTGCTTGAAGACGCGCTAAAGCCGCTCGCCCAAGCGCCCGACCAGACGGTCGGCGTGACAAAGCGGGACGGCAGCCTCGCCGGCGTGGTCAAATTGACCGAAGCCATCGAAGCACTCCACGGATAACGAAAAGGGCGCTGCGAGCGCCCTTTTTCATGCCCGCTTCTGACTGCGGAGCGGATGGACCAGATCGACCTTTTCCCGCTTGCGGTACTTCATCGGACTGACGCCATAAGTCTGACGGAAAAGGCGATAGAAATGGCTGAGGTCCTCGATCCCGCAGGCCAGCGCGACCTCAGGAATTTGCCAATCCTCACTGACGAGCATCCGCGCAGCCAGCTCCATCCGCAACCCGTTGACCCAAGACGACGGCGTCTGACCGAAGACGCGTTTGAACGTGCGGGACACATGCTCGTGGCTCCGCCCCGTCCGCTCGATCAGCAGCGGAACGCCTTCGCGCAGCGCATCTGGATCGCGCATCCCCTCGCAAGCACGTGCGAGCCACTGCGGCGTCGCGGAGGGCACATTGTTTTCAGTCGGCAGCAAGCCGGTCGTCAAATTCAGCAAAAAACCTTCGATCCGCGCGAGTGACCGCGCGCCTTGGTCGAGCGCCGCCTCCAGCCGTGCTAATTCGTCCAGCCCCTGCTGGTTCAGCGAGACAGAGACTGGCATTTCGGCATTGGACCAGAAGTACCGCCCCGCGAACTCCGCCCCGTATCGCTCAAGCAAATGATCGGCAGTTTGGCTCGAAAAGGCCACATTGATCATCCGGCAGGGCGTTTTTTCGCGATTTTGGAAGGCGTGGACGTCATCAGGCCGGATGAACACCAATTCTCCGGCAGACAGATCAACGCGTTGATTGTTGATGAAGTGAAGGCAACAGCCCGTCGCGATCCAGAACACCTCGTAGAATTCGTGCTTGTGCGGCAGCGCGGGCGGCGAGCTTTTCACGAGCGGGCGGCTGATGTGGAACGAATTGTACGGTCCCATCTCCGCTTCGAGCGTCACGACAGGAATCTCAGGCAGATCAAATAAACCCATAAACGTATCAACCCCTCCCAAGACACGTCATGAAGAGCGTGCATATCCTGATTGAGCAATGTCAAGCGAAGCATCCCCTTGATTGAAGGGTGGCGTGGAGGCGCCAGTCGTTTGGCATCATTCAAGGGAGGAATATCATGAAGACCAAATTGATGGTCAGTGCGATTGCACTGGCATCCTTCGGTGCAACCAACGTCTGGGCGGACACCGTCCGTATCGCCGAGCACCGACAGGCCCGCATCGACGCGCTCAACGCAGTTGTGCCGATGATCGAAGAGCAGACCGGCATCGATATCGAAGTCATTGAATACCCCGGCCCTGACAAAGAATACATTTCCAAACTGCTGACCGAACTGCGCGCTGGCACCGGTCCTGATGTCTTCTCTCTGCCTTCATCGGGCGAGATCGTGGACTTCTCGACCGCTGGCTATCTGGTTGATGTCACGGCAGAGGTGAAAGGCTCCGACGCGTGGGACAACATGTTCCCGATCGCTCGCGAACTGGCCGAGACCGACGGCGTTATTTACACGATGCCGACTATGCTTGCGATGCAGCAGTTCTACTTCCGCAATGACGTGCTGAGCGAAGCCGGCGTTTCGACCGAGCAGCCCGCCGACTGGAATGCCCTGCTGGACCGCGCGATCGAGGCCAAGGAAAAGACCGGCGAATATTCCCTGCTCATGCCGATGGGCGTGACGTGGGGCGGCGGCACCTATATCGAAAGCTTCCGTCTACTGCTCGCCAACAGCTCGACCCCCGAACTGGTCACAGACAGTGGCACGTTCAACCTGACCAGCGACGGCGTTCGCGAAGTCTTCGAGTTCTATCAGAAAATGATCGAAGCCGAAGTCGTGCCGGTCGACCCGCTGCTCGGCCCCGATCCGTGGGTCATCCCCAAGTACGAGATGTTCCCCGCTGGCGAGTTGCTTATGACCACCTGCGGTTCGTGGTGCTACATCTTCGATTGGGGTCCCGAGTCCAAGAACCCGATCCCGAACATCGAGAGCGCAGTCGGCACGTGGAAAGTCCCGAACGTGAACGGCGATGCGCCGTCTGTTCTGGTGAACCTGAACCACCCGTGGATGGTCAGTTCTTCGGCGGTCGACATCGAAGCGTCCAAGAAAGTGCTCGCAGCGATGGGTTCGGTCGAACTGATGACCAGCTACGCGCAAAAGTCAGGCAACCTGCCTTCGCGTGCTGACGCCATCGAGTCCGACGGCTTCCAGCAACTGACCGCCCTCGTTCCGCTGCTCGACCAGCTCGAAGACGGCCGTTCAGTCGCGACCGCGCCTGGATTCTCGACAGTGATGGAAGGTATCGGGCGCGGCTCCGAAGCGCTCCTGCTCGGCAATGCCGATGCGGCAGGCGCACAGCAGATCCTCGTTGACTATGTGAGCAACATTCTCGGCGAGGACATGGTCGAGTAACGACCCCTCCCACTCGCAAGCAACAGAGCGGCGCCGCGTGCGCCGCTCCCCCTTCTCCGCTCGCAGGGACTTCCCAAGAATGCCTTCGACTTACCAACGTCGGGAGATGCTGAGGAACCGCATGCTCGTGCTTCCCTCGGCGATCCTACTCTTTGCCTTCGTCCTTTATCCGTCAGGCGTCGCGATCTACACGAGCATGACGAACCTGTCGCTCACCGGTCCGGCCGCGCTCAACCCGCGCTTCATCGGCTTCGACAATTACACCAAGCTTTTCTCCGACCACACGTTCTGGCGCTCGCTCGTCATTACCTTCTGGTTCGTGCTCTTCTCGGCTATCATTGGCCAGCTCGTGCTGGGCCTTTTGTCGGCCATCTTGCTGAAACGGCAGTTCGCCCTTCGTCCCTTCTTCAATGCGATCATCCTGATGCCGAACGCCGTTCCGGGTGTTGTCGCGGCGCTGATGTGGTCGTCGATGTTGGCGACGGGAGAATACGGCACGCTCAACAAGATCGTCGGTTGGTTCGGTGTCGATCCGCAGCGTTGGCTTGTCACGTTCCCATTGTCGATGATCATCGTGGTTAACATCTGGCGCGGCATCGGCTTTGCCATGATCCTGATGACCTCGGGCCTGTCGGCGATTTCTGAGGAGCTTTACGAGGCAGCCCGCATGGACGGCGCGACCACATGGCAAGCGTTCCGCAAGATCACGCTGCCGCTGCTGGTCCCGACGATCTTCCTCTACCTGCTGGTATCGACCGTCACGACCATCGCAATTTTCTCGTTGATCTATGCGCTGACCCGCGGTGGCCCCGCAGGCGCGACCGAGATCGTCGGCATCTACATCTATAACCAGTCGTTCGGCTCGTATCAGCTCGGCTACGGCTCCGCGATTGCGGTGGTGCTGCTGATCTTCTCTCTCATCATCGGCACATTCTACGTCCGCGCATTGAAGGTGGAGGTCTGATGGCACTCTCGAAAACATCCACCAAGGCAGAGGCCGGCCGCTACGGCGTTCTGATCGTCCTGTCGATCTACTGCTTGATGCCGTTCGTCTGGCTTCTTGTCGCCGCATTCGACACTAACGCAGGGCTTTTCCTCGAAACGCCTGACAGCGTGTCGCTCAACAACTTCTACCGCGTCTTCGCCGAAGAAGACGGACTGCGCTGGCTGATCAACTCGCTGATCGTCTGCGGTGGCGCGACACTGATCGTGATGCTGCTCTCCGGCTTCGGGGGCTACGCCCTGTCGCGAACAAACGCATGGTGGAAGCGGCCCTTCCTTTACTCGATCATCCTGATCCGCGTCATCCCACCGCCCGCACTGATCGTGCCGCTGTATCAGGTCATGCTCGCGCTCAATAACGGAATGCGCTGGCTGGTGCTTCAGGTCGTTCCGCGAGAGCATATGCGCGACGTGATGCAGATCGTCGGCTTTATTGACGGGTATCTAGGACTCATCCTGCTGCTTGCCACGATGCACCTGCCGCTCGCGCTTTGGATCATGAAGACCTACTTCGACAGCGTATCGCGCGAATATGAAGAGGCCGCCGTCATGGATGGTGCCACCTTCGGTCAGCGCTTGCGCCGCGTGCTTCTGCCGCTTGCCATGCCTGGTCTGGCAGCATCGGGGCTCTTTGCTTTCATCGCCTGCTGGGACGACTTCCTCGTTCCCCTCACCTTCGTTTCTTCGCCCGAACTGCGGATGCTCCCGATTGGCATCTTCAGCGCATTCCTTCGGGCAAACGAGATCGACTACGGCCTCTTGGCCGCCATCGCCATCGTCTACACCGCGCCCGCCATCATCGCTTTCGTGCTCGCGCGCCGGTTCCTCGTCCAGACGTTCGGCGGCGGTTTGAAAGGATAAATCATGGGCACAATCGTACTCAATCAGGTCCGCAAGTCCTTTGGTGGCCACGAGGTCATCAAGGGCGCGGACATCCGGATCGAAGACGGCCAATTCGCTGTTTTCGTTGGTCCTTCGGGCTGCGGGAAGTCCACCCTCCTGCGCATGATCGCAGGGCTAGAGGACATCTCGGGCGGCGAGTTCCTGCTCGACGGGAAGGTCATGAACGACGTCTCACCGGAGCAGCGGAACATCGCGATGGTGTTCCAGTCCTACGCGCTCTACCCGCACATGACTGTGGCAGAGAACATCGGCTTCTCGCTCGATCTGAAAAAGACGCCGAAGGCCGAGATCAAGCGCCGCGTCGGTGAGATCGCCGAGCGCCTTCAACTGACGCCCTACCTGAACCGCAAGCCTAGCGCGCTGTCTGGCGGTCAGCGCCAGCGTGTCGCCATTGGCCGCGCGATCATTAAGGAGCCTTCGGTCATCCTGTTCGACGAACCGCTGTCGAACCTCGACGCGGCGCTGCGTGTGCAGATGCGCGCCGAGCTTCAGGAGCTTCACCGTTCGACTGGCGCGACAATCATCTATGTGACCCACGATCAGGTGGAGGCCATGACGCTCGCCGATCAGATCGTCGTTCTCAAAGACGGTCAGGTCATGCAGACCAACGATCCCATCGGCCTCTACAAAAAGCCGGAGAATACGTTTGTCGCGCAGTTCATCGGCTCTCCGAAGATGAACCTGTTCCCCGCGAAAGTCGAAAGCGTCGCGGGTGATGTTGTCCGCATTCGCACCGATGCAGGCTGGCCAATTGATCTACCCGCGATCGGAGGCATTCAGGCCGGCCCCGTTCAGCTCGGCATCCGCCCCGAAAGCCTCACCCTCGCCGAGCCGCATGAACCGGCCGAGATCGAAACCCGCACCGTCCTGTCCGAACGGCTCGGAATGGAGACGTACATCTCGTTCGAAACGGGCGGCGAGCCCGGCATTGCCCGCGTTCCGGGGGACCATTCGCTGCCCTCAGGTACGCCCATCCGTTTGGCCGTGGACCCTTCGGCCTGCCACATTTTCGATAACGAAGGCAGGGCGATCCGTTCGCAAACCGCCTGACATACTGAAAGGAAAACCATGTCCATTAGACTTGGTATAATCGGCTGCGGTCTCAAAGCCGCCAGCTATGCCCGCACGTGGACGGGTAGCGCCGACGCGCCGCAGATCGTGGCCCTTACCGACACAAGTGGAGCGTCAATCAAGCGCTACAGCGATATCGTCGTGCAGTCCGGCGCGGACGCACCGAAGGCCTATGAAACCGCCGAGGCGCTGCTGGCCACCGAGAAAGACAACATTGACGCGGTCTATATTTCGACCCCGCACATCTACCACCAGACCTACGCCAAGGCGGCGCTTGCGGCTGGCCTCCACGTCCTGTTGGAAAAGCCAATGGCGCTGACTGCCGACGAGGCCCGTGAAATTCTCGCCGCCCGAGATGCGGCAGGCCGGACCGTCGTCGTGGCCTATCAGTCCTCGCTCTCGCCGCTCATCGACAGCTACCGGCAGCGCATTGCGGCGGGGGATTTCGGCGAACTGCTCGCCGTCAGCGGCGAGGTCTGGGAGCACTGGCAGGAGCGCTACGTCGGCAACTGGAAGCAGGTGCCGGAACTGTCCGGCGGCGGGTTCATCTGTGACACCGGCTCGCACCTCTTCAACGCCGTTCTTCAGGCGACGGGCCGAAGCTATACGCAAGTGGCTGCCAACCTCGGCAATCGCGGAAAGAATTACGAACTCGTCGGCGGCGTTCTAGCCCGCCTCGACGGCGATATTCCCGTGACGCTCAGCTTCTGCGGCGAGACGACCCAAGGCTGCGAGTCCGCGCTGACGCTCTATTTCGAGAACGCCATCGTGAAACTCGACATTTGGGGCAAGTGGGCCGAGCTGCGCCAAGGCAACCAGACTATCCGCAATGCCGGCGGTGAGGCCGACGGCGCGGTGCTCGACACATTTGTCAAAGTGATCGGCGGCGCACCTAACCCGTCGTCTGCCGAACAGAGCCTGCACCTCGCCGAGCTTTGGGACCTCGCCAAACAATCCAGCGAACAGAACAGCGCAGCATTGGCGCTGGCCACAAGCATTTAAGGGACGAAAATGTCTGACAAAATCCGCATTACCATCTGGAACGAAGGCCATCACGAACGCGAACATCCGCACATCCGCGAGGTCTACCCGACGGGCATTCATAAGGTGATTGCCGACGGGATTGAAAACGACGACTTCGAAATCCGCACTGCGACTTTCTACGATGATGACGACCACGGCCTCGGTGGCGACATCCTCGACAACACCGACGTGCTGTTCTGGTGGGGCCACTGCATTCACAAACTGGTACCCGACGAGCTGGTCGACCGTATCCAAGCGCGTGTGCTCGACGGAATGGGGCTGGTTGTCCTGCACTCGGGCCACCACTCCAAGATTTTCAAGCGCCTGATGGGCACCAATGCCAACCTGTCGTGGCGCGAACATCCGGGCGGTGAACGCGAGCGCATCTGGGCCATCGATCCCGCCCATCCGATTGCGCAAGGCGTGCCGTCGTCGATCCTCATTCCCCAGTCGGAAATGTACGGCGAGCCGTTCGACATCCCGCAGCCCGACCATCTGGTCTTTGTCAGCTGGTTCGAGGGCGGTGAAGTCTTCCGCTCGGGCTGTTGTTATCATCGT
This sequence comes from Marivivens aquimaris, assembly GCF_015220045.1. Lineage (NCBI taxonomy): Bacteria > Pseudomonadati > Pseudomonadota > Alphaproteobacteria > Rhodobacterales > Paracoccaceae > Marivivens > Marivivens aquimaris. Next base: position 2,524,002 of record NZ_JADBGB010000001.1, read on the forward strand.
GGACGGGGGCGCATCTTCTACTTCGGCTCGGGACATGAGGCATTCCCGATCTACTACATGCCCGAAGTCCGGCAAGTGCTGGCAAACGCCGCACGCTGGTGCGTCACCCGTCATGAGGATGGTGTCAGGCTGGTGAACCGCCACATCGAAGAGCCGCTCGAAACCATCGCGCCCCAGAGCTAAGAGGCGAGCGTGCGTCCGAATATCATCCTGCTCATCGCCGACGATCACAGGTTCGAAACGCTCGGCATCAACGGCTGCGAAGGCATCGCGACGCCGCATCTTGATGCCTTGGCAGTTGGAGGTGCGAACTTCACGCGCGCGCATTGTCAGGGCGGGATGCATCCGGCGGTGTGTTCGCCGTCACGGGCATCGCTTCTGACCGGACGCAACATCTTTGCCGCGTCCCAAGATCCGAGCGGTCTGGACTTCGGCGGCAAAGCATTCGCGATATCCGAGGATATGCCAACCGTGCCGCAGCTGTTGCGGCAAGCAGGCTACCGGACGCACGCTATCGGTAAATGGCATAACGATCGCGCGACATTCGCGCGGTCGTTTTCCTCGGCTTCGCGGGTCATGTTCGGCGGCATGAGCGACCATGATCGCGTACCGCTGCATGGCTTCGACTCCACAGGTGAATACAACGAGAATAACGCGGTCGTAGGCAAAGGTTTCTCGACCAACCTGTTCCGCGAGGCTGCTCAGGAGTTCCTGTGCGGAGCCATCACAGCTCAACCGTTTTTCATGCAAGTCGCTTTCACAGCGCCGCACGATCCACGCACACCGCCGCCCGAGTTTGCGGTATCGCCCGAAGCCGTTTCACTGCCCGCCAACTTCGCCCCTTCTCACCTCTTCGATAACGGAGAGATGCTGGTCCGCGACGAGTCGCTTGAGGCGCTGCCGCGAACCCCTGAAGCGATCCGCCGGCACATCGCCGACTACTACGGCATGGTTCAGCACCTTGATGATGCGATCGGCCAAATTATCCGTACGCTTGATGAGACGGGTCAGCGAGAGAACACTCTGGTCTTCTATACAGCTGACCACGGCATCGCGCTTGGCCAGCACGGGCTGATGGGCAAGCAGAACCTGTATCAGCACTCGGTTCAGGTCCCGTTGATTATCAATGGTCGCGGGTTTGAGCCGACTGTCCGAGAAGACCTCGTCTGGCACGCGGATACCGCCGCGACGATCCTCGACATCGCAGGAGTGCCGTCCGAGTACGCAGCTGATGGCACGAGCCTCCTTGGCCCCAAACGCACCGAACATCTTTTCGGCGTCCATGGGGTCAGCCAGCGATCTGTCCGCGCCGAGCGCTGGAAATACATCGTTTATCTGCCAAACCCCGAGCCAATCATGGGGCCCTCTGAGAACGGACGGACGAGCCGCGGCTGCTTTGCCGAGCAGCTGTTCGACCTCGATACCGATCCATGTGAGATGACGAACCTTATCGCACAGCCGGATCTGCAAAGCGTTCGTGCAGACCTCATTGAAAGCCTTCTCGCCTGGCAGCGTTCCGTGAGCGACCCATTGGCGGAGCGAACCCACGAAGTCCTGAAAGGTGCCGCAGAATGACGAAAGACGCCCGCCCCAACATTCTCTTTATCATGTCCGATGATCACTCGGCCGGTGCGATTTCGGCCTATAGTTCGAAAGTCGCGCGCACGCCGAATATCGACCGGATCGCCAATGAGGGGATGCGCCTCGACCGGTGCTACGTCACAAATTCGATCTGCACGCCGAGCCGCGCTTCGATCCTGACGGGAACGTATAACCATGTGAACTGCGTCACGACACTGGACACGCACCTCGATAACCGCCTGCCGAATGTCGCCAAACATTTGCAGGCATCGGGCTATCAGACCGCCATTTTCGGCAAGTGGCATCTGGGCGAAGGCAAAGCGCACGAACCAACCGGTTTTGACGAATGGTCAGTCGTACCGGGTCAAGGCGACTACTTCGATCCGCGTTTCATTGGTCCGGAAGGCCCGTCCGTCGAAACAGGTTATGTCACCGATTTGATCGCCGACAAATGTATCGACTTCCTTGAGCGCCGCGATGCCGAGCGGCCGTTTTTCCTGATGTGCCATCATAAGGCGCCTCATCGCCCCTTCGGTCCGCATCCGCGATATGATGACCTCTACACCGACCCGCTGCCGGTCCCCGACACCTATGATGACGACTACAAGAACCGCGCCGCTGCCGCATCTGCTGCCAATATGAAAGTGCGGGCGGATATGTTTTACGAAGACCTCGGCCTCGTGCAGCCAGAAGGTGGCGAGAACATCGGCGATCGCGTCTGGCCCGATCAGGAAATCCGGAAGGTTCCGCATGATTACAACGGCTTGGTGCTGATTGACCGCGCGACGGGAGAGCGCTTTACCTTCGACAGCCAACGGGAACTCGACCTATTCAAATACCAGCGCTACATGCAGCGGTATCTGCGATCTATCGCGGGGATCGACGATAACGTCGGTCGGCTGCTGGACTGGCTGGATACCGAAGGGCTGACGGACAACACCATAGTCATTTACACGTCGGATCAGGGGTTCTTTCTTGGGGACCATGGTTGGTTCGACAAACGGTTCATGTACGAAGAATCGCTTCAGATGCCATTTCTTGTGCGGTTCCCGAAGGGTATTGCGGCTGGCTCGACTTCGAACCGTATTGCAATGAACGTGGATTTCGCGCCGTCGTTTCTAGACTTCGCAGGCATTCAGATCCCGTCGTACATGCAGGGCACCTCTTTGCGCCCACTGTTCGAGGGCACTGCCAAGGACTGGCAGACCGTGGCGTATCACCGCTATTGGATGCACAAAGACGAAGTACACAACGCATTTGCCCATTACGGCATCCGTACTGAACGGTGGAAGCTCATCTACTGGTACAACGAAGCGCTAGGCCAACTTGGTGCGAACGATGGCGATGAGCCACCAGAGTGGGAACTCTTCGACTGCGAGAACGACCCGCATGAACTGACCAATCAGGCAAACAACCCTGCATTCAGCGAAGTTTTGACTGATATGAAGGCCCTGCTCGATACGAAAATGGCAGAGATCGGCGATCTTCCACGCCACTGATGGTATCGGTCTTCCGCGCGACCGATACTTTTGGATCGCTACCGCGCTTCATCATTCGCTTGCCAGCTTTCTATCCGACGTGTCTTGCTGTTTTTGACAGCAGAGATAGCGATCATGTGCACCGTTTTGGGAAGATGCCCCGGCCACCCGCACGCGAAGGTCCACGAATGGTGGCCTCCGCCCAAATCCGAATGAAGTCATCCCACGACAACGACTTTTTTCGGAGCACACATGCAGCCCACACTGACCACTCTTAATGATGGCCTTCAGATTCGCTGGCCTGATGCAATACTTGGCGAATTTCCATACATCTGGCTTTGCGACACCGATCCGAGCGGGTTTCATCCGCAGACTGGGGAGCGGACGTTTGACCTAACATCCGTTTCGCTCGACATCACACCAGAGCAGGCCGCTATCCAGGGTGAAGACCTAGTCCTGAAATGGAATGAGCAGGAGATCAGCACGATTTCGCTCGAATGGCTGAAAGCGCATAGACCCGGTCAACGGCGCGCCGATCCCGCAGCCATTGCACCTTTGCCATGGCGCGCTGAACTGACCGGCGGCGGTGTGCCGCGTCACTCGGCAGCTGCGATCACGTCGGATCGTGAAGCATTCTTTGCGTGGCTGACCGATACGAAGCGCTATGGCGTATCCATCGTGACCAGTCTGGCTAACAACGTCGAGGCTGGCATGGACGTCGCCCGCAAGGTCGGTCATCTGCGTGAGACCAATTTCGGCGTAAATTTCGAGGTCGTTTCGAAGCCCGATCCGAACAACCTCGCCTACACGTCGTTGGCGCTACCGCTCCACACCGACCTCACCAATCAGGAATTACCACCCGGCTACCAGTTCCTACATTGCTTGGCCAATGAAGCGACTGGCGGCGGATCGACATTCTGTGACGGAGTAGCGGTCGCGAATGACTTGAAGTTGGCAGATCCTGACGTGTTCGATGTTCTGGCTACGGTAAAGGTGCCTTTCCGCTTCCATGACCGCTGCACCGACATCCGTTCGCGTAAAGCCGTGATTACTCTCGACGACGCGGGCGATATATCGGAGATCTGCTTCAACGCTCACCTCGCCGACATTGTTGATCTGGAACCGCGTCAGCTTCGCTCGTTCTATCGAGCCTACCGCAGGTTCATGTCGATGTTGCGCGATTCCTCCTATGGAATTTCGCTGCGGCTCGCGAAAGGCGAGATGGTCGTCTTCGACAACAGAAGGGTTCTTCATGGCCGCGAAGCGTTTGATCCCGCGACTGGGCTGCGCCATCTCAATGGTTGCTACGTGGACCGTGGCGAATGGGATAGCCGGATCAGAGTCTTAGCGCGTTAGACCCTCGGTTTTCACAAGGGCCATCGACACAAATGCATAGAGCCAAAGCGATTATCATTGCTTTGGCGTTCTGTTGCTAATGCATGTGTTAGACATTGGTTGCGGGGGTAGGATTTGAACCTACGACCTTCAGGTTATGAGCCTGACGAGCTACCGGGCTGCTCCACCCCGCGTTGGGTGTGTAAACACTTATCCCTTTTTTAGCGAAGCTGCTTATGGGGATATTAGATTGATATGTTTAGAGAGAATTTGGTTCTTACTAGGTCTGGCGGTGACTTACTCTCCCACGTCTTAAGACGCAGTACCATCAGCGCAACGGCACTTAACGGCCGGGTTCGGAAAGGGACCGGGTGTTTTGCTCGTGCTATAGCCACCAGACCGAGAAAGAACCAAGATTTCCAAGTGAAGTACGTTTTTAGTATGTTTCTGAAGCGTTGCTGTTTCTGGAACAGATCAAGCCTATCGGACGATTAGTACCGGTCAACTGAATGCATTGCTGCACTTACATCTCCGGCCTATTGACGTGGTGGTCTACCACGGTCCTCAGGGATACCTTGTTTTGAGGGGGGCTTCCCGCTTAGATGCCTTCAGCGGTTATCCTGTCCGATCATAGCTACCCAGCACTGCCGTTGGCACGACAACTGGTCCACCAGTGGATCGTTCACCCCGGTCCTCTCGTACTAGGGGCAACTCCTCTCAAGTATCCTACACCCACGGAAGATAGGGACCGAACTGTCTCACGACGTTCTAAACCCAGCTCACGTACCTCTTTAAATGGCGAACAGCCATACCCTTGGGACCTGCTCCAGCCCCAGGATGAGATGAGCCGACATCGAGGTGCCAAACGATGCCGTCGATATGGACTCTTGGGCATCATCAGCCTGTTATCCCCAGCGTACCTTTTATCCGTTGAGCGATGGCCCTTCCACTCGGGACCACCGGATCACTATGGCCGACTTTCGTCTCTGCTCGACTTGTCAGTCTTGCAGTCAGGCTGGCTTATGCCATTGCACTCAACGAGCGATTTCCGACCGCTCTGAGCCAACCTTCGCGCGCCTCCGTTACTGTTTGGGAGGCGACCGCCCCAGTCAAACTACCCACCACGCAGGGTCCCGGACCCGGATAACGGGCCGCGGTTAGACATCAAGCAAAGCAAGGGTGGTATCTCAAGGAAGGCTCCACACGGACTGGCGTCCGTGCTTCAAAGCCTACCACCTATCCTGCACATGCTGTACCTGATGCCAGTGCGAAGCTATAGTAAAGGTGCATGGGGTCTTTCCGTCTAACCGCGGGTAGCCTGCATCTTGACAGGCAATTCAATTTCGCTGAGTCGACGTTGGAGACAGCGGGGAGGTCGTTACGCCATTCGTGCAGGTCGGAACTTACCCGACAAGGAATTTCGCTACCTTAGGACCGTTATAGTTACGGCCGCCGTTTACCGGGGCTTCAATTCGGAGCTTGCACTCCTCCTTTTAACCTTCCGGCACCGGGCAGGCGTCAGACCCTATACGTCGTCTTACGACTTCGCAGAGCCCTATGTTTTAAGTAAACAGTCGCCACCCCCTGGTTTGTGCCCCCGGCCCA
>NZ_JADBGB010000001.1:3135000-3292022 GCF_015220045.1 Marivivens aquimaris
GACCGGGGCTGCCGATGCGTGCAAAAGAGCATCTTTTCCAGGCTTTCCACGGCGGCGCGTCCAAAGGCGGTTCCGGCTTGGGCCTTGTTATTGCTTCGGAATTGATCCGCGGGCACGGCGGACAGCTTGGTTTGCTGTCTACCGGACCGGAGGGCACCACCTTCGAAATCATCCTGCCGAAGAGCGACTTCCAAATTATTTCGACCGAGTCATAAAAAAGTTGCTTTTCGCTCTTGCGCTCCCCGAACGCTAAAGGTACATCGCCCTCACTCACCGCGGACTGGTAGCTCAGTTGGATAGAGTACTTGACTACGAATCAAGGGGTCGGGGGTTCGAATCCTCCCCAGTCCGCCACTTCCCTCCCGAAAGTGTAATAAATCCAACTGGCTAAGCAGCCGGATGCGGTTTGCTGTTCGCTCGATGCGACCGTCGGGAACCCAAACATATCTTAAAATGTTTCCTTTCCACGTTATCGAGTGGAGGAGGCCTATGCCGGACGGTCAGGTGCTATCTTGCGGGTTGGTACATACGTCCGACCGCGAACCGGGTTTCCTGCGTCGCCGCGCGGGCAAAGGGTTCAGTTACCGTGACCCTGACGGCAAAAAGCCGGACGAGATTGCGCTCGAGCGTATACGAGGCCTCGGTATCCCGCCCGCTTATGAAAACGTGTGGATCTGTATGCTCGACAACGGGCATCTTCAGGCCACGGGCATCGACGTGTCGGGCCGCAAGCAGTACCGCTATCACCCGCTCTGGTCGTCGGCGCAGTCCGAAACCAAGTTTTCCCAACTGATCGCTTTCGGTGAGGCGTTGCCGTCTATCCGTCGCCGTGTGCGGCGCGATTTGCAAGAGGACGCGGGGGACATGGCCTTTAGTCTCGCCGCGCTGGTTCTCCTGCTGGATCGCGGGCATTTGCGGATAGGCAATCCTGCTTACACCGCCACGAACCGATCATTCGGCGCTACGACGTTGCTTTCGCGGCATCTGTCGCTGGGGGATGGAGTGGTGAAACTGAAGTACCGCGCGAAAGGCGGCAAACGGGTGCAGAAGAGCCTGCGCGACAAGCGTCTTCACAAGATCATGCAGCAGATCGGCGACCTGCCCGGCAAGCAGCTGTTTTCGTGGATCGACGAAGGCGGTCAGTCACGCAGCCTCAGCTCGCACGATGTGAACACCTACCTGTCAGACATCACTGGGCAGAATGTCACCGCAAAGACATTTCGTACATGGGGCGGAACGCTCGCCGCATTTGAAACCGCGCTTGCCACAGACGAAGGCGAACGCTTGACGATCAAGGCGATGGCCGAAGCCTCTGCCGAGGTTCTCAGCAACACGCCGACTATCAGTCGTAAATCCTACATCCATCCTGATGTGCTTGACCTTGCAGAGGTGCCTGATCGCCACAAAATGCTGTCGGGTATCACTGCGCCTGAAATGGCCGAACTGCGCGTAGCGGAGCGGAAGCTCCTGACTTTCCTCGGCCGCTAAGCCGTTCACATCACCGTAGATTTTCCTTTCATCGCCGCCGCGCGCTTGATCTGCCGTGCTTGCAGCAACACTTTAATGGCGAAACCTCATAGGAGACGGCACCGGATGACAGACCGCTATGCGCCTCAGGGCGACAACGGCCATGGCCTGCGACATGCAAGGGAACTCGAAGGACATCTTGCTTGGCTCGATACTTTTTCCGGTGCCGCGCTGGCGGTTCTCTCGACCGCTTCGGGCATCTACACCTACCTCGGCGTCTCTGGCTTGCTGGATGACACGGGAGCGTTTTCGTTTTTTGCCGCTGCGGCCTATTCCATCGCCGTGTCGGTCGGCATCTTCGTCTTCTGGTCCTATCTGATGCGGCTTTTGCCAGCGATGAGGACAACAGCCTCTAAGATCAAACTGACCGGCGCAATGGTACTGGGCTGCGGCGCCATCATTGCGATGTCATCATGGCTGAATGCGGCGGCGCTTGCAGGTGCGGCCGCGGTTGAACAGCATTTGGCGGAAACCGTGCAGGACTATCAGGTCGCGCTGGAGCAGGCCCACGACACCGCAATCACTGCGCAGGCGTTGGAGCGCGACGTCGCCCGCGTGCGTCAGAGCTTCGAGGATCTGTCCGCTCAGGAAGCGGACGGCAACCTTTCCGGCCTTGCAGGTCGCGGCGCTGTCTTCCGTGTGCTGACCCAGAAGGCTGCCGAGCTGTCCGCGCTTGAAGAACAGATCGCCCAGCAAGCGCCGTTCATCGAGGCTGCTTTTGACGAAGGCAACGCCACGCTTTCGCGTATGCGCGCACTGACGGTAGAGCAGGGGCCTGTTGAGTCCCGCTCCGTTGCGTTCAGCGAGGAAGCCGTGCGCCTCGCCGGTCTCGTTGCGCAGCTCCGCCAGTTCTCGGTCGCGCCGCTGGTTGAACGAGCAGCCGCTGACCTGTCCGAATCTGTGGTATTGCCTGAGCTGGATAGCCGCACGACGGACGGGCAGGCGGCTCAGCAACAGACGATTACGTCGGTGCTCGAAGTCCTCCAGCTTCGCGCGGCGTCTCTGTCGCAGGCGGCAGAGGAAGTGCTCGCTCGCCCCGCGCCGCCAGAGGTGATCTACACACCTGTTTCTGCGGCAGACGCGGTGATCCTCTATGCCCGCAACTTCATGCCGTCTTGGGCCGGTGCGATTGCCATCGACCTGCTGCCTGCCGTGCTCGTGCTGATCCTGATGGTCACCCAATCGGCCATTCGCGCTGGGCGGGGTGATCTGCCGCCCGAAGACACACTCACGCTGGCTGAACTCCGCGCCGCGCTTCATGCGATCCGCGAGGTCGAAACGGCTGTCGAACTGCGCACTCCGCCGCGCGATGTGGTTACGCCAACCGACGCGCCCAAACCGAGTGTGACCGATTGAGCGGGAAACCGAACACCGTTCGACGCGCTATCCTCGCCATCCTCGCTTTTCAGATCGGGATGGCGATTGTGCTGGCTGGCGGCGATCTGATGAGGGCGCTGCCGTCGCTCATCGCGCCGTCGAACCAGCCCTCGCTCGACAATCCCGTTAGTCCCGGCGATCAAACGCGGCGCTTTCGGCCCGCAGACATTCCTGCCCGCCCCGGCAATCCCGACCGCGTGACGGATATCCCGTCGCCGGGGAACATGCCGTCGCGCCTACGGTTCGAGGAAACGGGCGATGCCGTTCTGCTCACCGGCACCATCGCCGGCGGTGATGCCGATCGGTTCGACGAATGGCTCGAAGGGCGCGATGCGCCGCAAACGATCCGCCTCCATTCACCTGGTGGCTCTGTTATGGACGCGCTCGCGATTGGCCGCACGATCCGAGATATCGAAGCCGATACGGTGATGGAAAGCGGAGATATCTGTTTCTCTGCCTGTCCGTATGTCCTCGCCGGGGGCGTAACGCGCACCGTCGATGAGGATGCGCTCGTCGGCGTCCACCAGCACTATTTCGACGAAAACGTCGCCCTTCCCGCATTCATCGCGGTCGAGGATATCCAGCGCGGGCAAGCCGCTGTGGTCGGGTATCTGAGCGATATGGGCATCGACTTGCGGATCATGGAGTTGTCGCTCTCGACCCCGCCGGACGAGATTTACGTACTGCTGCCCGAAGAGCTTGATGAGTACGGAATGACAACGACCGAAAGTTAAATGCTTTTTGGGGTATTTCTCAGGTCGCAATCGCGTCTGTCATGACCTATGTCCAAAAAAAATATATGGGACAGCCCGCAACGCCGGGTGGATAGGTGTATGAGCAATAATTTCCGGTTCGATGCGGTTTTCTGGGATATGGACGGGACGCTGGTAGACAGCGAGCCGAACCACCTGCGGTCTTTTGTCGACGCAATGGGCGCGCTGGGCCTGACGATCCCCGATGACTTCCACGATCGGACGCTCGGGATGACCGAAAAGGACGTGCACGAGTATCTGTGCCGCGACCTCGGGTTGGAGTTGGACCTCGTCGAATGGGCGCAGGCCCGCTTTGATGCCTACGCCGCAAAGCCAGAAATGGTGAAGCCGCATGAGGTCGCTTTCCCGATCTGGGAAAAGCTTGATGAGATGGGCGTGCAGCAGATGGTCGTGTCCAACTCGGACCGTCTCATCGTCGAATACAACCTCGAACGCGTTGGCCTACTGCGTCCGCAGCTGAAAACCATCAGCCGCAATGACGTGATCAAGGGTAAGCCGGATGCCGAACCCTATCTGCGCGCGGCGTACCTCTGCGGTGTCGAGCCGCCGAAATGTGCTGTGATCGAAGATAGTGCGACCGGATTGGCGGCGGGTGTCGCGGCCGGAATGACGGTCTTTATGATGCCGGAGTTCGCGTCCGAGACGCCTCATCCATATCAGCCCATCGCATCGCTGCTGGGCTAAGTAAGAGGCCCTCCGCGAGATGATCGCGGAGGGCCTTTTCTTTTAGTCCGAAATCGAACCTTCTTCGTCGCGCTTCTCGTGCATCTGCTTCTTCACCTTGCCGCCGATGAACAGCGGGATGATGAAGCCGATGATGCCAATGGCCCAGAGGGTCAGCGCGAGCGGGGTGTCGATCAGGGTGAACCAATCGCCATTGTCGATGCTGATCGCGCGGCGGAGGTTGTTCTCCATCGAGTTGCCGAGCAGCGTGCCGAGGATGACCGGTACAAGCGGAACGTCCAGCTTGCGCAGCACCCAGCCCATGACGCCGAAGCCGATCATGACCAGCAGGTCGAAGCTCGAACCCGAGATGCCGTAGATACCGACGAAGCTGACCATAGCCACGATGGGCATCAGGACGCGCGACGGGATCATCAGAACGCGGGTAAAGATGCCGACCATCGGGATGTTCAGTGCCAGCAGCATGAAGTTGGCGATGAACAGCGCTGCTATTAGGCCCCAGACCACGTCAGGGTTCTGGGTGAACAGCAGCGGACCAGGCGTGATGTTGAGCGACAGCAGGACGGCGAGCAGAACAGCGGTCGTACCCGAACCCGGAACGCCGAGTGCCAGCATCGGAACCAGCGCGCCACCAGCAGCAGCGTTGTTACCGGCTTCCGGTGCAGCGACGCCGCGCGGGTCGCCTTTGCCGAAGGTGCCCTCTTTGTCGACCAGACGCTTCTCCATCGAGTAGGAGATAAACGAACCCAGCGAGGCACCTGCACCCGGCAGAACGCCAGCGAGGAAGCCGAGCACCGACGTGCGGAGCATGGTCGGAGTGGTCTGCTTGATCATCGACATCGGCGGGTAGAGCTTGCCGATCTTGATCTTCGTGGCGTCGGCATCCGAACCGCCGTGACGGTTTTCAAGGAAGATGAACACTTCGGAAAGCGCGAAGAGGCCCACGATCGCCACGAGGAAGTCGAGACCGTCATAGAGGTGCACTTCGCCGAAGGTGAAGCGCGGAACGCCGGTCTGGGTGTCGACGCCGATAGTCGCAAGGCCAAGGCCGAGCGCAGCGGCGAAGGCCGACTTAGCTTGGTTGGTCGAAGACACGCCGCCCAGCGTCATGAACGCGAGGGTGAACAGGGCGAAGTATTCAGCCGGTCCGAACAGCAGGGCGATCTTGACCAGCTGCGGTGCCAGCAGGATCAGACCCCACGTTGCGAAGAATGCGCCGACAAAGGACGCGATACCCGAAAGGGACAGCGCCTCGCCCGGTTGGCCTTTGAGTGCCATCGGGTGCCCGTCGAGACATGTCATCATCGCAGGCTCGTCACCTGGAATGTTGAGCAGGATCGACGAAATACGGCCCCCGTACATCGCGCCGTAGTAGACCGAGGTCAGCAGGATCAGCGAAGGCGTTGCGCCAAGGCCGAGCGTGAAAGCCAGCGGGATTAGGATGGCGACGCCGTTTGACGGGCCAAGACCCGGAAGGGCGCCCATGATCGTGCCGAGGAAACAGCCCAGAAGGGCCAGCGCAAGGTTCTGCCACGTCAGAGCGATGGCGAAACCGTCCGCGAGTGATGCGAAAGTATCCATATCAGAAACCCCACGGTCCACGAGCGAGCGACAGGCCCAGCGCGAGATGGAAGATGACGTAGATGCCGACCGAAGTGCCGACGCCGACAAGGATCGCTTCGAGCGGCTTGGAGCCGAGACGCCACGACATGTAGGCAGCGGCGAATGCGGTTGCGACGACGAAGCCGATCTCGGGCAGGGCTTCGGCGTAAATGATCATCACGACGGCTGCCGCAACGATTTCGACGAAGCGGAGCAGGCTCGGCCATGTCGGTTCGGGGTCAGGGCGCAGCGCGATCACCAGCGACGATATGCCGAGGATGGTTGCGATAATCAGTGGGAAGGCCTTCGGACCGACGATATCGGAGAGGAAGCTCTCCTCGATCTGGAATGCCGCAAAGGCGAAACCGATCGAAAGAAGAAGTCCGAACAGGCCGAAGATGCGATCACTCATGATCCACTCCTTCGACAACAGAATGTTATGAAAAAGCGCGCCCCGAGAGGCGCGCCGGGAGGTCTCCGGCCAGCGCTATGTCCGGCCGGAGAATTCAGCAATTAGTTGATGATGCCGATTTCTTTGGAGATCTGCTGGATCTGGGCAACCGAGTCCGAAACGAAGGACTGGAATTCGTCGCCCTGCAGGTCGAGCGGAGCCAGACCGTTGTTGGCCATGATCTCTTTCCATTCGTCCGAAGCGTAGAGGTCACCGATGGCCGAAACCCAAGCATCGTATGCTTCGTCCGACATGCCGCCCGGTGCATAGAAGCCGCGCCAGTTTGCGCCGATGGCGTCAACGCCTTGCTCTTTTGCGGTCGGGAAGTCAGCGAACTCGCCGTCCAGACGCTCAGGCGAGAGAACTGCGAGGACTTTGATGTCGCCCGAGTCTACGAAGCCTTTTGCTTCCGAGATGTCACCGGTGAAAGCCTGAACCGAACCAGCGAGCAGCTGGGTCACAGCTTCGCCGCCGCCATCGAATGCGATGTACTTGACCGAACGGACATCATCGATGCCGTATGCGTTTGCAGCGATGAGAACCTTCAGGTGGTCCCAGCCGCCAACAGCCGAACCGCCAGCAACCGAAGTCGAGGTCGGGTCGTTTTTGATAGCGTCGAGCAGCTGCGGAAGAGTTTCGATTTCGCTGTCGGCAGCAACGGCGATCACACCGTAGTCAGCGCCGATCGAAGCGAGCCAGCGAACCTGCTCCATGGTGTTGCCCGGGTATGCACCCTGAGCCAGACGGGTCGCGGTCGCCGACGATGCAGCAACGATCAGGTCGTTGTCGTCGTTACGCTTGTTCACGACTTCGGCGTAAGCAACGCCACCGCCACCACCAGCGAGGTTCACGACCTGCATGGTCGAGTCGATCAGACCGAGGTCCTGCAGCGACTTGCCAACCTGACGGCAGGTGAAGTCCCAGCCGCCGCCCGGGTTAGCCGGAGCGATACATTCGGGGTTTTCGGGGCTGAAATCCTGAGCCGAAGCGGCGAATGCCGACATGCCAAGGATAGCTGCCGCAACGAAGGTGCGGGTTGCAGTGAATTTCATGTTTTTCCTCCTATCGACGACCTTACCTCTGATGGGCTTTGGTCGGGAAACCCGTGGAAATGACCGCAGATTGCGGCCCCCCTCCGCACGGGTTAGACTTCAATAGGGGATGAACCTGTCATGAACCTGTCAAACGGTCATGACGTGGGATAATCGGCGGAGGATAGTGCGAATGAGGGTTCTTCTGGTGGAAGACACCACTGACCTTGCCGAAGGCGTGGCCGCCCATTTCGCGCGTATCGGGATTGCTTGCGATCTTGCCCCTACACTGGAGTCCGCCCGCGATTTCCGCGCAGTGCAGAGCTACGACGCCACGGTGCTGGACATCAATTTGCCCGACGGCTCCGGCCTTGCGTTGCTGAACGAGATGCGCGGGGCAGGGGACCGGACGCCGGTTCTGATGCTGACAGCTTTGGTCTCCGTCGATGACAGGGTCGGTGCCTTGGACCTAGGCGCGGACGATTATCTGGTCAAACCTTTCGATCAACGCGAACTGGAGGCGCGCCTGCGTGCGCTCGTTCGTCGTGATGCCGATCAAAAGGGTGGGGATCTGCAACTCGGCCCGCTGTCATTTTCGCCCGCGAACCTGACGGCGACGCTTGGCGATAAGCGTCTGGATTTGACACGGCGAGAGGCGGCGCTGCTTGGCGTCCTGATGCGTCATCCCAATCAGATCATGTCGAAGACGCGCCTCTACGACTCGCTGTTCAGTTTCGAGGACGCCGATGTCGGTGTGAACGCGATCGAGCTCTACACCGCCCGCCTCCGCAAAAAGCTCGCGGGGAGCGGTGTGTCGATCTTTACCCAGCGCGGCGTCGGCTACCGGATCGGGCTAGATGAGCAGGAATAGCCGCCCGCGCAGCCTCGTCACCCGTCTGACGGCTGCGGTATTCTTTATCCTTTTGGCCGGCGGTCTGCTCGTCGCGGGAGCGACGTTCTACAACGGTCAGCAGGCGGCGCGGACGGCATTCGATCGCGTTCTTGTCGGCGCAGCTAGTGACATCGCCGAATCCATCCGCATTCAGGACGGATGGCCCATCGTTGACCTTCCCGTCTCCGCTTTTGAGCTGCTGGCACAGGCCCCCGACGATCGCATCTACTACTCCGTTCGCGGCCCGGGCGGCACGGCGATCACTGGCCTTGGCGGGGACGTCCTGCTGGATGCGCCGCGCACCAACACCCAGCCCGTTTTTATCAACGACGCATTGCAGGGCGAGGAGGCGCGCTTCGTCGTCCTCCCCCGCATTTTTGCCGAGCGCGATTTTTCGGGCGAGATCACGGTCATCGTCGGCCAGACCCTACGTGCCCGCCGCGATATGGCGCTCAACCTGATGATCGACGCGCTCTGGCCGATGGCTCTTGCAGGGGCGGCTCTGCTTGTCTTCGCATGGTTCGCCATTCGCTCTGCCATGCGCCCGCTTGAAGCTGTGTCCGACGACCTGACCCACCGCGACCCCTATGACCTGACGCCGATGTCGACCGAAGGAATGCCGCGCGAGCCGAAGGTCATGCTCGATGCGATGAACCGCTTCATGGGGCGCCTCGACAATCAGTTCGATGCGATGCGGAACGTGATTTCCGACACGGCTCACCAGCTTAGGACGCCCGTTGCCGCCATTCGCGTGCTGGCCGAAACCACGTTGGAAGAGCAGGACCAGACCGCCCGCGATCGCGCGATGGAGCGTCTCTTGCTCCGCACACGTTCACTGGGCACGCTGCTTGATCAGCTTCTCTCCCGCGCTTTGGTCATTCATCGCACCGAGGCGGCTCCCCGCGTGGAATTCGATCTGCGCGAAGTCGCCCTCGATATCATTGAGCGTCGCGACCACGATCTGCTCGCCCCCGACAAAGAGGTCCGCCTGATTATCGGAGAGGATCCCGTCCCCGTCTCCACCGACGAATTCTCGGTCGGCGAGGCCGCGAAAAACCTGCTGTCGAACGCTTTGAAATACGGAAAGGCGCCTGTGCTGATCGGTGTCGACCATATCGGCAATGAAGCTTCGATCTGGGTGCAGGACACAGGCGCCGGGCCGGATGACGCGATCATCGACCGGCTCGGTCAGCGCTTCGCTCGCTCGGTCAACAGCCGCGAAGAAAGCATCGGTCTCGGGTTGTCCATTGTCGCCAGCGTGGCGTCGGCCTTCGATGGTCGTGTCGATATGCGCAAGAACGAGGAGGGCTTCCGGATCTCGCTCGTCCTTCCTGCCCGCACGAAAGGTCCATCCGTATGAGGCTCATTCTCGCGTTTCTCCTCATCTTTCCTTTCACGCTTCAGGCGCAGGAGGCGACGCAGACTTTCGGCTCCGGCCCCCAGATTTTCCGTCTCCGCTCGACTACCGATATCGACATCCTTGGCCCAGTGATCGCGCTCTTTGCAGAATTGAACCCGGGCATCACGGTCAATTTTGAACAGTGGGGATCAAACGCGCTGTTCGAAAATAGCCGCACCGCTTGCGAAGGTGGCGATGACCCCGCCGACGTGGTGTTTTCCTCCGCCGTGCAGCAGATGGTCTGGCTGGTGAATGCGTCTTGTGCGCGGCCATACACATCGGCGCTGACCACCGCGCTGCCTGACACACGCCGCTGGCGGAACGAGCTTTGGGGCATCACACAAGAACCCGCGGTCATCGTCTACAATCGCGATCAGATCAAAGGTGCCGACGTCCCGCGCACCCGCTTTGCCCTGCTTGACCTTATGCGGACACGGCCTTCCGACCTGCGGGGCCGGATTGCGACCTATGACATCACCGAATCCGGCCTCGGGTTTCTGTTCGCCCACAGCGACAGTCTGGAGGCGTCCACCTTCGGCGCGATGCTCGAAGGCTTCTCCCGCGTTGGAGCCGTCGCGACCTGCTGTTCGGCGGAGATCATTGACGGCGTCGCGTCGGGCCGTTTCCAGATCGCCTACAACGTCCTCGGCTCTTATGCCGCCAGCAACGAGCGCCCGAACGTCGGCATCATCACGCCCGAGGATTACACGCTGATCCTCTCGCGCGGTTTCATGATTCCCAACAATGCCCGCCAGCCGCAGATCGCTGAGCGCCTACTGGATTTTCTGCTGGACGAAGAGGCACAGCAAATGCTCGCGGATGTCGGCCTACGCATGGCGCACGCGCCCGAAGAAACCGGAATGCCCGTCAGCGCCCGCCGCCCGATTGCGCTGTCTCCGACGCTCCTGATCGCGATGGATCAGGGCCAAAGGCGCCAACTCTTCGCGCTCTGGTCCAGTGCGTTTGAGCCAGATGTTCCGTGATAAGTGGCGACCCCTGAAGGAATCGAACCCTCAACCTGCGGATTAGAAGTCCGCTGCTCTATCCAATTGAGCTAAGGGGCCGCAACGGGCGGCGAGCCGCCCGAGTTCGGGGAATACCCGTGGTCATTGGGGGAGGCAAGGGAAATGCCTTGCCTCAAAGCCCGTCAGTTCGCCTCTGCTGCAGCGACAGCGCGATTGGCCATTTCGAGGATCGCCTCGCGGCTGTCGGCGATGGCGAGGAACAGGGCGTTGTGGCAGAACTTCGCGCCTTTGACGCCAGAAGCCTCCTCCAGCGCTTCATCGGTCAGGCCCGCCCATGCTGCGGGAAGGTCGGCGCGCTGCTCGAAGGTGTCTCCGCCAACGCGGATGCCCGACAGGGACCAGTCGGTGTCACGCGGCGCGATGACGAAGAGCAAGTGATCGGCGCCAGCGCGCTCGACTGCGGGGCGGAACGGCATACCCATCGGCAATTCGAGCACGCGGCCTTCGCCGGCGTCCTCGATGGCTTTCATCACAATGGATTCGGCGCGGCGCTTGGCGGCTTTGTTCTTGATCGACGCTTCAACGAAAGCGCGGGCGACGATCAGCGCCTCTGCAAAGGCTTCGTCGTCGGCGCCCGGGGTGCGGTTGTCGAAAACGGGCTTCAGGCTTTCCAGAAGGACGGGCAGGGTGAGGCTGGAAAAATGCGGACCTGCGATCGAGGGGTTCACCACGCCGTTGTCCATCAGGTCGATCGGTAGAACGAAGCCTTTGTCGAAGGACTTCCAGATCGTCTCGATATCATCCTCAGGCACGCCAGAGGCGCGCAGGTATTCCTCGCCGAAGTGCTTCCAGACCAGACCGAAGGAACTGTACGGCTGTTCATCTTCGCGCAGCGGCGAAGGGCGTTGGTGGTGGTCGAAAATCATCGCATCGGCGACGTAGTCACGGCCCACGTCATAGATGATCTTTCCTTCGCCCGGGATGATCCACTCGGGGTCGCGGCTCCGGACGATCTTGGCCTCGGGGTAGAGGCGGGTAAGAATCACGGAGGACAGAAGCTCGTCGGCGTGGAAGCCGCCGGAGTGGGTCACGAGGTATTGGATGGTCATGGAAATAGGCGCCAGTGCAATTCGGATAGGCAGGGACTAGGCCTGCGCGGGTCGCGCGGAACCTAGCCGAGGCAAAACCCTATGACAAACAGATAGAAAATTCATCACTGACGCGAGCGACGCGCCCTGCGTCGTGTTCGACCATTGACAGGGCACCCGAATAAAGCGAACACAGTTGATGTGACCGGTTCTGCCGCATCCGACTACGATGGGGTGGAAGCAAAAGGGAATACGGTGAGGCGTACCCAACAGGGACCGAGACCGTAGCTGCCCCCGCAACTGTGAGCGGTGAGCGTGTCCGACGATGCCACTGGGATTTCCCGGGAAGGCCGGACAACGCGACGACCCGCGAGCCAGGAGACCTGCCGCCACATGGTCCTTGACCGGACCTTCTGACCGGACGCCGGGGTGAGCGTCTGGCCCGGAGTGGCAAAAAACCGTTTCGCGCCTGTATCCCCGTCAGTCCCTTCATAACGCTTGGCTTTGCCTTGCGCGTCATTTGGAGGACGACACATTGAAGAAACTCTTGCTGGCATCTTTTGCAGCAACATGTCTGGCGCAGACCGCGTCGGCACACTTTTTACTTCCCTACACCGACCAGACCCAGATCGAGCGTCCCGGCGATGTGCCGATGCAGCTCATCTTCTGGCATCCGTTCGAAAACGGCTTTGTCATGGATCTGGCGGAGCCCGAAGAATTCTACGTCATTCACAGCGGTGAAAAGACCGACCTGATGGACACTCTAAAGCAAACGAGCTTCGAGGGTTCGCAGAATGCCGGCCAATCCTATCAGGCCAGCGTGCCCGTGAAGCGTTCGGGTGACTATGTCGTCGTGACGGTGCCGCAGCCCTACTACGAAGACACCGAAGACAAATACATCCAGCAGTTCACCAAGGTCATGCTGAACCGCAACGGCCTGCCGACCGATTGGAGCGAGGTTCTGGACCTCCCCGCAGAGATCCAGCCGCTTAACAAACCCTACAATATGATCGTCGGCTCCACCTTCTCGGGCCGTGTCCTCGCTGATGGCGAGCCTGTTGCAGGCGTCGAGATCGAAGTCGAATACGTGGCCGCCGTGCCGGACATGGCGCAGTCGTCCACCACTACACCGAGCGTCACCACGATGCCAGGCGGAGCGGTCGTCGCGATCAGTGATGCCAACGGTTACTTCACCTTCGGCGTGCCGCGCGCCGGCTGGTGGGGCTTTGCCGCGCTGGGCGCAGGCAAGACGACCGAATTCGACGGCAAAGAACTCAGCCAGGACGCAGTGATCTGGGTCCACGCCTACGAGATGGAGTAAAGAGAATGCATATCCTTGATGGTGCCCTCACGACCCCAGTTCTTTTCGGCGGAGCGGCCCTGACCGTCGCCGGTATCGGCATCGGCCTGAATAAACTGACACTGGAACGCATCCCCGCCGCAGGGGTGCTGTCCGCCTCGTTCTTTGTCGCCTCGCTCATTCACGTGCCGATCGGCGTGTCCTCTGTTCACCTGATCCTCAACGGCCTCGCAGGTCTGATCCTCGGCTGGGCGGCGTTCCCTGCACTGTTCGTGGGTCTGCTTTTGCAAGCCGTGTTCTTCGGCTTTGGCGGGATCACCGTGCTCGGCGTCAACGCGATCAACATCGCTGGCCCTGCGGTTCTGACGGGCTTGCTGTTCCGTCAGCTGATCGAAAGCAGCACGCCCAACATGGCTTCGATCTGGGCAGGTTTCGCTGGCGCCTTCTCTATCGCCCTCACTACCATCATGGTCGGCCTGTCGCTCGCGCTTTCGGGTGAGGAGTTCATCCCCGCCGCCTACGCCGTCTTCTGGGCCCACATCCCGATCATGGTCGTCGAAGGCCTGCTGACCGGCGCTGCGGTGTACCTCGTGCGCAAGGTGCGGCCCGATCTGTTCCTTGCCGTGAGCGGTGCGTAATCCGATGCGGGCATATCTACTGGCCGCCGCGATTGCGCTGGCCCCGCTGCCTGCGCTTGCGCACAAGGTCATCTTTGGCGTGTTCCCGTCCGGCGACATGATCGAAGGCGAGCTGGGTTTTTCCAATGGCGACATGGCCGTCGATCAACTGGTCGAGGTCTTCGATCAGAATGGCGAAAAGCTGGGCGAAGCGACCACCGACGCGGACGGTTTCTTTGTCTATCAGCCGAGCGAAGCCATCACCCACGTTTTCCGCGCCGACCTTGGCGCGGGCCACGTCGGTGAGGTCGAAATGCCTGCTGCCGAAGTTGGCGAAATTCTCGGCATCGCCGCCGAAGAAGAAGCGCTGCGCGAGGCTGCACCAGTGGTCTCCGATGGTGCGGGCGGCGTGACCGTTGCCGCGCTGACGCTGGAGGAAAAGCTCGCAATTGCAGAGATCGTGCGCGACGAAATCCGTCCGCTCCGCCGCGAGATCACTGCCTATAAAGAGCACAACAACCTCCAGACCATTCTGGGCGGTCTGGGCTATATCGTCGGTCTCTTCGGGGTCGGCTTCTACTTCGCGGCCCGCCGCAAATTGGCCGCCTGACCGATGTCGCAACCCCTTTTGGCCGCCGGTAGTGAGAAGAGTACGAGCGACAGCCTTTTGTCGCGCGGCTCGCTGGCTGCGCTCGACCCGCGTATGCGGATCGTGGTCGCAGCCGTCTACGCTATCGTCGTAGTGAGCCTTTCGGACTTCGCTGCGCTGGGCCTCGCTCTTGCGTTCGCGTTCTGCCTCCTGCCGCTGTCCGGTCTGCCGACCAAGCACACGCTGAAGCGTATGATCGGCATGGACAGCTTCATTATTTTCACGCTGCTGATCTTGCCGTTCTCAGTTCCCGGCACGCCGATCTTTACCGTCTGGGGCTTCGTCGCCAGCTACGAAGGTCTCTGGCAGGCCATCGAAATCGCGCTCACTGCGAACGCTGCGATCCTCGGGCTGATGTGCCTTGTCGGCTCAATGGAGCCTGTCGCCATGGGCCATGCCCTCCATGCGCTGCGCGTGCCTGAACGGCTCGTGCAGCTGATGATGTTCACCATCCGCTATATCGAGGTGCTGCGCGAAGAATACATGCGCCTACGCGCCGCGATGAAGGTGCGCGGCTTTCGTCCGGGCACGAACTGGCATACGTACCGTAGCTTCGGTTACCTCGTCGGTATCATGCTCGTCCGCGCGCTTGAGAGGTCCGAACGCATCCTCGGCGCCATGAAGTGCCGCGGTTTCACGGGTCGGTTCGTACTGCTCGAGCAATTCAAAATGAAAAAACGCGACTGGACATTTGTCGCACTGACAGGTTTGGCGATCCTCTCCCTCATCGCCGTGGAGCTGAGACATGCCATTGCTTGAACTGAGCGATATCAAGTTCGCCTATCCCGGCCACGACCCGATCCTGAACGGTGCGTCGCTGTCGCTTGAAGCCGGTGAGCGCCTGTCGATCCTTGGCCCGAACGGCGCGGGCAAATCGACGTTGCTAAAAATGATGGTGGGTTTGCTGAAGCCCGACGCGGGGCAGGTGTCAGTCTTTGGCCAAACGCGTGACCAAGAGGCCGATTTCCACGATGTCCGCCGCCGTGTCGGCTTCGTGTTTCAGGACCCCGACGACCAGCTCTTTAGTCCGACCGTGGCCGAAGACATTGCCTTCGGTCCGCTGAACCTCGGTAAATCGCGCGATGAGGCGCTTGCGCTTGTCGATGACATCCTCGCCAAGCTCGCGCTCACCCACCTACGTGACCGCATCACGCACCGTCTTTCGGGTGGTGAAAAGCGTCTGGTAACATTGGCAACCGTTCTTGTGATGGAGCCGGAAGTGCTGCTGCTCGACGAGCCGACAAACGCGCTTGATGAAGAAAACGAGGAGCGGCTGGTCGAAATCCTCTCCGGTCTCCCGCAGGCCATGCTGCTCATCAGCCACGACCCCAAATTCCGCGCGCGCGTCGCCCCGTCGGCCTATCGCCTCCGCGCTGGGGTGCTCGCCCGCGAGGACTAAAGCGACGGTTTGTAAAGCGCCAGTTTCGCGCCGAAACCGATAAACACCGCGCCTGTCACGCCCTTGAGCCAGCGCTGGAATGTCCCGTTTTGCGCAGCTTTTGTGAGACGGGACATTAGCAGCACCATCGCAGTGAACCAGACCGCGTTGATCATCGAATGGATGAACACCAGCGTGAAAGAGGCGAGGGGTGTCGTCTCTCCGATATGGATGAACTGAGGAAAGGCCGCGAGGTAGAACATCGACACTTTGGGGTTCAGCGCGTTCGTCAAAAGGCCCTCGATGTAGGCTTTGCGCAAGGTGCGTTTGCGCTCTGCGGGTTTGACCGAAGCGACGTTCACACCTTGCCATGCGGCGATCAGCGCCTTGATGCCGACCCAGCACAGATAAGCCGCGCCGATGTATTTCACGGCGGCAAATGCGGTGGCCGACTGCACCAGAACCATGGAAAGGCCGAAGATCGCCATCGCGCCATGGATGTAGAAACCCGTCACGAAACCGGCGACATTCGCAAATCCCGCCGCACGTCCCGAGGTCGGCACCGTCTTGGCGATCAGCACCCCGTTCGGGCCGGGTGACATGACCAGCAGGCTGGCAACGAATGCGAAAGTCACAACTTCAGACAGAGCCATTTTCCACTCCTGCAGGATAAGACATCTTTAGGGGTAAACTATGCTGCGCAGTAGGCCAATATGCTGGCCGCTCCCCGTGCCACCTTGAATTCCATCTGTTTTCTGTGCCCCATTGGCGCAACATCAGACATTACCGAGGAGGGGCGGCAATGACGCATATTCTGGCCATCGATCAGGGCACGACATCCACGCGAGCCATTGTTTTCGATAGCGCGATGAAGGCCGTTGCCTCGGCTCAGGAAGAATTCCAGCAGTATTTCCCCGATAGCGGTTGGGTCGAGCACGATCCCGCAGACCTCTGGGCTAGCACCGCCGCAACTTGCCGCTCTGCGATTGAAAAGTCCGGCGGGGCAGAGATCGCTGCCATCGGCATTACCAACCAGCGCGAAACGACGCTTGTCTGGGATCGCAAGACCGGCGCGCCAGTCTACAAAGCCATCGTCTGGCAGGACCGCCGCACGTCCGAAATGTGCAAGACGCTCAAGAGCGAAGTTTTCGAGGAGGTCATCACCGACCGGACCGGCCTTCTGCTCGACCCCTATTTCAGCGCGACCAAACTGGCTTGGATCCTCGACAATGTCGAAGGCGCCCGTGCCCGCGCCGAGGCTGGCCGGCTGGTTTTCGGCACCGTCGACACTTGGCTGGTGTGGAACCTCACCGGCGGCGCGGTGCATGTGACGGACGCGACGAATGCCGCGCGGACGATGCTCTACGACATTCGTAAGGGGCGTTGGTCCAAGACAATCTGTGACCGCCTGAACATCCCGATGTCGATGCTGCCCGAAGTGCGCGACTGCGCCGCCGATTTCGGTGAGACGCGTGCCGACCTCTTTGGCCGCCCAATTCCGATCCTCGGCATCGCTGGCGACCAACAGGCCGCGACCATCGGGCAGGCGTGCTTTGAACCCGGCATGATGAAGTCCACCTACGGCACCGGATGTTTCGCGCTGATCAACACGGGCGATACGCCCGTCCGTTCGCAAAACCGCCTGCTGACGACGATTGCTTACCAGCTGGACGGAAAGCCGACATACGCGCTCGAAGGGTCGATCTTTATCGCGGGCGCGGTGGTGCAATGGCTGCGCGACGGGCTGAAGATCATCCGCAACGCGTCCGAGACCCAACCGCTCGCAGAACGCGCCGACCCCATGCAGAATGTCGTCCTCGTTCCCGCGTTCACGGGCCTTGGCGCACCCTATTGGAACGCGGAATGTCGCGGCGCTGTCTTTGGCCTCACCCGCAATTCCGGCCCCGAGGAGTTCGCTCGCGCGGCCCTTGAGAGTGTCGGCTACCAGACCCGCGATCTGCTCGCCGCGATGCATGCCGATATCGGCGAGGTCAGCGATGCCATGCTCCGCGTTGATGGCGGGATGAGCGCCTCGGACTATGCGATGCAGTTCCTGTCGGACATCATCGGCGCGCAGGTGGACCGTCCCAAAGTGCTGGAAACCACGGCGCTGGGCGCGGCGTGGCTGGCGGGACAACGGGCGGGCATCTATCCGGGCCAAGCGGAATTCGCCGCGCATTGGGCGCTGGATCGCAGCTTCATGCCCGAAATGGACGAAGATACTCGTGCCGAGAAATACGGCGCATGGCAGCGGGCCGTTGATGCGACCCTGAGGTTCTGAGGCGATTCCAGAAACAGAAAAGGCGCCCGATGGGCGCCTTTCGGACGGTCGGGCGAGGCCCGGCTTGAATATCAGTGCGTCCAGACCTGACGGCGCGAAGTCGCGAAGTTTTCGCCGTAGCCGCCGGTGCGGATGTTGGCTTTGCGGCCATGGGGTTCCTGAACAACAACGTCGAGCTTCTTCTCGGCCGCGTATTCCAGAGCGGCTTCTTTGGTGTCGAAATACATCTTCACCTGGCTCTGGGTGTCGGTCGAGGAAGTCCAGCCCATCAGCGGGTCGACTTCACGTGCGGACGATGCGGCGTATTCCAGAATCCAGCGTTTGGTTTTGGCAGTGCCCGAAGACATGGCGGTCTTGGCCGGACGGTAGATTCGTGCGCGCATCGGAAGTCTCCTTCTAGGTGGGCCCCTTATCCCGAAAAACGGACGATTGTTCAAGCTAGGAACGCTGTTTGCGTGCCTGAACAAAGGCATATGTCCGAACGGCCCTTGAACAAGAACAAATAGCGCACATTATTAGGACGACAAAGGAGCCTCCCCGATGCACAACAACCGTCCCGACGATATGCCGATGATGCACCGCTCTCCGCAGCAGCGCGAGAAGCTGGAAGGCGGCAAGAAGTTCGTGATGAAGACAGACTTTGCGCCCGCCGGTGACCAGCCGACGGCGATCAAGGAACTGTCGGGCGGGGTGCTGGACGGCGACCGCGATCAGGTTCTTCTGGGTGCCACGGGTACGGGTAAGACGTTTACGATGGCCAAGGTTATCGAGGAAACGCAGCGCCCCGCGATTATCCTCGCGCCGAATAAGACGCTTGCGGCCCAGCTCTATGGCGAGTTCAAAGGGTTTTTCCCCGATAACTCGGTCGAATATTTCGTGTCGTACTACGACTACTACCAGCCCGAAGCCTACGTGCCGCGTAGCGATACCTACATCGAAAAGGAATCGCAGATTAACGAACAGATTGACCGGATGCGCCACTCGGCCACCCGTTCGCTGCTCGAACGTGATGACGTGATTATCGTGGCGTCTGTGTCGTGCATCTACGGTATCGGTTCGGTCGAAACCTATTCGGCCATGTCGCAGGATCTGCACGTCGGGAAAATTTACGATCAGCGTCAGGTGATGGCCGACCTCGTGGCGCAGCAGTACCGTCGCAATGATGCTGCCTTCCAGCGCGGCTGTTTCCGTGTGCGTGGCGATAGCTTGGAGATCTGGCCTGCCCACCTTGAGGACCGCGCGTGGCGACTTTCGTTCTTTGGCGAGGAGCTGGAGGCGATCAACGAATTCGACCCGCTGACGGGCGAGCGCACCGATAGTTTCGACAAAATCCGTATTTACGCGAACAGCCACTACGTCACGCCGCGCCCGACGATGAATCAGGCGATCAAAGGCATCAAGGAAGAGCTGCAGGTCCGTCTGAAGCAACTCGTGGACGAGGGCAAACTGCTCGAAGCGCAGCGTCTTGAGCAGCGCACGAACTTCGACCTTGAGATGCTGGAGGCGACCGGCGTCTGCAACGGCATCGAGAACTATTCGCGCTATCTGACGGGCCGCGCTCCGGGTGAGCCGCCGCCCACGCTGTTCGAATTCATCCCCGACAACGCCATTGTTTTCGCTGACGAATCCCACGTGTCTGTCCCGCAGATCGGCGCAATGTACAAAGGCGACTACCGTCGTAAATTCACGCTGGCCGAACACGGTTTCCGCCTGCCGTCGTGCATGGATAACCGCCCGCTCAAATTCGAGGAATGGGACGCCATGCGCCCGCAGTCGGTGTTCGTCTCCGCAACGCCCGCCCCGTGGGAGCTGGAGCAGACCGGCGGCGTGTTCACCGAACAGATCATCCGTCCGACGGGCCTCTTGGACCCCGTGGTGGAAATCCGCCCTGTCGATATGCAGGTCGACGATCTGCTCGACGAGGTTCGCAAGGTTTCGGCGGAAGGCTTCCGCACGCTCGTCACCACGCTGACTAAGCGGATGGCCGAGGACCTCACCGAATACATGCACGAGCAGGGCATCAAGGTCCGCTACATGCACTCCGATATCGACACGATCGAGCGGATTGAAATCCTGCGCGACCTTCGCCTTGGGGCATTCGACGTACTGATCGGCATCAACCTTCTGCGCGAGGGTCTCGATATTCCTGAATGTGGATTGGTCGCGATCCTCGACGCGGACAAAGAAGGCTTCCTGCGCTCCGAGACCTCGCTGGTGCAGACTATCGGCCGCGCGGCGCGTAACGCCGAAGGCCGCGTGATTATGTACGCCGACCGGATCACGGGTTCGATGGACCGTGCGCTCAAGGAAACCGAGCGCCGCCGCGCCCGCCAGATGGCCTATAACGAAGAGCACGGCATCACGCCTGCGACCGTCAAAAAGAACGTCGAGGACATCCTTGCCGGTCTTTATAACGGTGATACCGACCAAAGCCGCATCACCGCCAAGGTCGACAAGCCGATGCACGGTGCCAACCTCGAAGCGGTCCTTGACGGGCTGCGCGACCAGATGCGCAAGGCTGCCGAAAACCTCGAATTCGAGGAAGCTGCCCGCTTGCGGGACGAGGTCAAACGCCTTGAAGCTGTCGATCTGGTGATTTCCGATGATCCGCTGGCCCGTCAATCGGCCGTGGATTCGGCGGTAGAGGAGAGCCGCAAGGCCTCCGGTCGTTCATCCGCGGGCCGTGCAGGCCAGCGCGGTGGCAACAAACGAAGCCGCAAGTCCCGCTAAGGGGCGCGGCAACGCATTCACATTACAGCAGCGGCGATCACGCCTGCTTTGACAGCGGTCTTAGCGACTTTGCCGACGCAACCGCTCAGTCCAGTAAGCAGGGCAACGGCCAGTAACAGGCGTTTCATATCGGGCTCCAATTTTGATCGGGGCGTTCTACAAACAAAATAGCCCCCTGCACAGGGCAGGGGGCTAGAAAACTCTTAAACTTTACCGTGATTACTGCTGTTCGGTAACTTCGTCGGCAGCTTCATCAGCGGCTTCTGCAGTTGCGTCAGCAGCTTCTTCGGTTGCATCGGCTGCGTCTTCAGCTGCGTCGCCCAGTACCGGCTCGCCTTCAGCGTCTTCCGGCGGATTTACTTCGATGGTCGGGACTTCGACTTCAACAGTCTCGGTGCCGGTTTCAACCGAACCAACGGTTGCATCGAATTCAGGCATCTGGCCGCCTTCAACGGAAACTTCCGGCAGGACGGTTTCTTGGGTCTGGTCGACGTCGACCATATAGATGCCGACTGCGATAAGAAGAACGACTACGATTGCGCCTACAATGGCCCACACACTTTTCATGACTTAAACCTTTCGTGGTTCTATGCACTTGTTGCAGATCAAACTCACGACTTGGCGATTCCGTTCCGCGAAAAGTTGGAGCTTTTGTGAATAATTAGCGCATGACGTGAACAGCACACTGTGCATGACGGACGACTCGCGCTGCGGTCGAGCCCAGCAGATAGTCTCCAAGGCCCGGATGGTGCGATGCCATCACGATCAGATCGACGCCGTGTTCTTCCGCCCAGTCAAGGATCGAACGACCGGCGTGGCCGTCAATCACGTAGGCCTGACAGTTGGGCGTGCTGGCCGCGCGCGCGCCGAGCTCTTTGCGAATAGCTTCACGCGTTTCCGCCATCATGTCCATCGGCATGTAGGACAGCGCGTAGGACGGGATCTCTTCGATGACGTGGATCAGCGTGATCTGCGCATCGGGAGCCGCCAGACGTTTCGCGACTTCGACAGGATCAAAGCCGTCGTAGGCATGATCGAAGGCAATCGGGACGAGGATATGTTTGTACATGACCGAACTCCTTTGTTCTTGAAGCCAACATGCCATCGCGCAAAGTTGCGCGCTTTGATCCATGTCACCTTGGCGCGGGTGTGCTAAGTCGTAGCTCATGACAACTGCTCTGATCCTCGGCGCCGCGATGCGCCAAGACGGCCCGTCGCCCGCGCTGGCGAGGCGGGCCGAACACGCAGCAGGTCTGTATCTGGCGGGGCAGGTCGATCATCTCGTTGCCTGCGGTGGCTGTGTGACCTTTCCCCC
This sequence comes from Marivivens aquimaris, assembly GCF_015220045.1. NCBI lineage: Bacteria > Pseudomonadati > Pseudomonadota > Alphaproteobacteria > Rhodobacterales > Paracoccaceae > Marivivens > Marivivens aquimaris. Next base: position 3,157,060 of record NZ_JADBGB010000001.1, read on the forward strand.
GACCGAAGCCGAGGCGATCAGGACCATCCTGCTGGCGAAAGGCGTGCCGGACACCGCGATCACGCTTGAGGACAAGTCGGTCGATACCGTCCAGAACTTCCGGTTCGCCAAGCCGCTCGTCAGTGGTCCGGTTATCGTCGTGACCGACCGTCTGCATATGCCCCGCGCGATGCGCACCGCGCGGGCTGTGGGGATCAAAGCGCGCCCCGCGCCGGTGCCGCACCGCTTAAAGCCGCGGCTCGTCCTGCGCGAGGTCGGTGCGAATATCCTCTATCTATGGAAGCTCAGAGGAATCCGTTAAAGCGGGCGGTCCATCCGCACCCGCAGCCAGACCTTGCCCTTGCACGCCGTCGGCCAGTTCAGTTCCACCTTCGTGCCGTCGGAACCTTGTTCGGTCAGCGACCACGGCAGCGCTGTCACTGCATTGCCCTGCGCGTCCGTGACCTTACCCGACATCGTCACCCCTTCGACCACGCGGGCGCGGCCACCGAAGGGCAGGCTCGGCTTCGTCGCCACGGTCCACTTGTCCGACCGCGTGCCTTGGTCGTGCTCGATCATCGACGGGTTCACGATCTCTTCGTTCACGCCGTTGAAGGTGTTGCCGTAGAACAGGACATTGCGCATCCGCGTGTAGTCGAGGTCGGCAAAGGTCGTGTCCACTTTCTCTACACGGTCGATATTGCCGTTGAGTGACCGGAACGTGTTCCCCGTCACCGATAGCCCGTGAATATAGTGGCTCGGGCCGTAGGGCTTCACCACGATAAAGCTGAACCAGTCGCCGGTATCGTTGACGTGGAAGATGTTACCCGTAACCGTCAGCCCGCCGAACGAGTACTGCTGCCCGAGTGCGGGTGTCGCGTCGTGCTCGTTGGTCAGTTCGATGAAGTTGTTGTCGATGTAGTTGCCGGTAATGACCGACTTGGTGTTCGGCGTCGTGAAGATGATCCCGCCTTTGCGTACGCCGAGGTCTTCGCCGTCACCGTGGAACCAGTGGTTGCCCGTAATCAGGTTGCCCGCGCCGCCGAGGATGCAGAAATGCTTGAACCGCACCACGCGGGTATCGCGAATTTTGACGTCGTTGTGGTTGGCGTTGAACCCGATGGAGACGCGCTGCGACACGGGCAGGGACATCTCGTCCGACAGGAACTGGCAACGGTCGATGGTGAGGCCCTGACAACCACTTCCGATCGAGGTCAGACCACGGTCCTTGGGGCGGTTAATAAAGCAGTCACGCACATGGAAAATGCCGCCACCCTTGGCCAGCATGATGCACGACGCGCGGCCCATGCCGTTCATCTCGATATCGTCGAGGATAAAGTTCGTCAGCGCTTCGAAGCCCGAAAAGTCCAGCATGTACTGGAAGCGCTGGAAGGTGAATGTCTGCGTACCTTCGGCGTCATAGAGCGCCTTGTTCAGCGTCACGGTTTTCGCGGCCACGTTGACGTCACGCACGTAAATCTCGCGGCCCACGCCGTTGCCCGTCACCAGCGAGCCGACGCGGATATTCGCCGCATTGGTCACTTCGGTCAGTGTGCGGTCGTTCGACGCCGAGTAGGTGCCCTTTGAGGTCACGGTCTGCGTATCCCACTTCGGGCTATCGACGGCCTCCAGCTGGCCATTGCGGATCACGCGGCGGGTGGCAAAGCTGTTGCGGCTCCCCTCGGCGGCCTGCATGTCGACCGGCTCGGTCAGCTGCACACGGCGCCCGCCCATATCGAGAGACTCGTGGCCGGAGTTATTCAGCAGCGCCTGAAACGCCTTCTTGAACGCGATTTGCTCGTCCCCGAACGCATCGATATAGGTCGGCAGGTCAAAGTTCTTTTGCAGCACCAGACGGTGCCCCGCCGCCATCGACAGGGTGCCTTCAAACCGGATGTGGTTCTCGATCGTGACGTGATTGTTCAGGCGATAGGTGCCCGCAGGTACGAACACGGTGCGCCCGTCCGCTGCGGCATCGGCAGCCTCGAACGCCGCGCTATCGTCGGTCGTGCCATCGCCCACGGCGCCGTAGTCGCGCACATCGACCAGCCCAAGCATGTCGCGCAGAAAGACAGAGGTCACATCCTCGATCACCAGATCCTCGACGCGCACGATCCCGCCCGTCGGGCCGGTGAAGTCGAGGCCAAAGTGCCCGTAGATCACGTCCTTCCAGACCATATCCACGCCGCCACGCGGGCCGGTGCCGATGATGACCGACACCTCGACCACTTCGCCGTAGCTGGTCAGCGTGACCTCAGGCCCGACCTCTGTCAGGCCGCCCACATGGTTGCCGCCAGCGCCGCCCGCCCAAGCGGCCACGCGCACGGAAGGGAAGGGGCCGGAGAGTGCCTTTACCTTCGCCGACACGCGCAGATAGCACCCCGGAATGATCGGGGTCTCGCCCATGTAGCGCAGTTTCTGCGTGGAAGCCGTTTTCAGGATTTCCAGACAACCGGCAAAGTTCTGGTCCGACTGCACATAGACCCCGTTGCCGGAGCCCGCATAGGTGTCTGATCCCGGTGTGCCGTCGCCGCTCGACCAGACCGAAAGACCATCCGCAAACGCGGGCGGCATCAGTTGCAGCCCGTCAGTTATCGCCTTGTTCATGTTCACCCCTTCGTATCCCGTGGCCGGAGGTCATCCGGCGGTTCGGGAAACGGTGTAACAAGGCGCGGTAAATATCCGCTCAGCGCACCGTACGGTGCTCAGGCCATCCCTTGCGGCATGATGACGGGCTGCACCGCGTCGATGCGCCAGACGCCGTCCGTTTCGATCATGAAGTAGTCGAACACCATCACCGAGCCTTGGCCATCGCTGACCATGACACGCTGGACCCAATGTTCTGCATCCTGCCGCAGGTCGAGGTAGCGGACGTCCTCGTTGTTCCAGATCGTCTCGTAGCCGTATTCGACCATGTGGCCGAAGTTCTGCGGGGTCTGGAACATCTGTTGAAGACCGGGGCTGGCAAAGCCGAACGCCGTCGGGATGTCGCGCGCAATGAACGCGTCCATCTGCTGGTCGATGATGCCTTGAATGCCGTCGGTATCCTGCGCGGCCAGCGGGCTGGCAACGAGCGCGAGTAGGAGACTTGTCGTTCTGATCATGTCTGTATCCTCCGATACCAAAGGATACGCCGGAAATCCGGTTTTGGTTCAGGCACGGGCCCGAAAGTGGCGCTGCGGGCGATTTTCCGCCCGCAGCCGCTGTTTTATCAGGCCGAAACCAGTTTGCCTGCGAGGCCGTCCTCGATCAGGCGGATCGAGTTTTCGATGCCGTAGAGCGCAATGAAGCCGCCGAAGCGCGGGCCTTGGCTGTCGCCGAGAAGCACCTCGTAGAGCGCCTTGAACCATTCGCGCAGGTTCTCGAAGCCGTGCTCCTTGCCGACGGCAAATACCATCGACTGAAGCTCTTCGCCGTCCGCCGCGCTGTCCCATGCTTTGAGGCGGGCCAGCATGTCTTCCATCGCAGCACGTTCCTGATCGGTCGGCGCGCGGAAGGTTTTCGTCGGCTTAACGAAATCGTGGTAGTAACGGACGGCAAATCCGGCGGCTTGATCGAGGTCCGGATGGGTGTCCGCAGCGGCCTCGGGCGCATAGCGCTTGATGAAGCCCCACATGGTTTCCTTGTCTTCGGCACCCGAAACAGACGCGAGGTTCAGCAGCATGGCGAACGGCACGACCATCTTCGACTCCGGTACGTCGCCGTTGTGAATGTGGTAAACGGGGTTCGCGAGCTGGCCCTTTTCGTCTTGCGTCGGATAGGCCTTCAGCTGCTGGTGGTACTCGTCCACCATGCGCGGGATCACATCGAAATGCAGGCGCTTGGCGGTCTTCGGCTTGAGGAACATGAAGTACGACAGCGACTCGGTCGAGGCGTAGGTCAGCCACTCGTCGATCGAGATGCCGTTGCCCTTGGACTTGGAGATTTTCTCGCCGTTTGCATCAAGGAACAGCTCGTACACCATGTGGTTCGGCTTCTTTGCGCCGAGGATCTCCGAAATGCGGTCGTAGATCGCGGTGTTGGTGGAGTGGTCCTTGCCGTACATCTCGAAATCGACGTTCAGCGCAGCCCAGCGCGCACCGAAGTCCGGCTTCCACTGGAACTTCACGTTGCCGCCGGTGACGGGCAGGGTCCATTCCTTGCCGTCCTCGTCGTCGAACGTGATGGTATAGTTCTCTTTATTCACTTCCTTCATCGGCACGTACAGAACGCGGCCGGTTTCGGGATGGATCGGCAGGAAGATCGAGTAGGTCGCCTGACGCTCTTCGCGCAGGGACTTAAGCATGACCTTCATGATGTCATCGTACTTGTCTACGGCACGCTTCAGCACTTCGTCGAACTGGCCCGACTTGTAGAACTCGGTCGCCGAATAGAATTCGTAATCGAACCCGAAGGTATCGAGGAAGCGGCGCAGCATTGCGTTGTTGTGCTCGCCGAACGACGGGAATTCCTCGAACGGGTCGGGAACCGAGGTGAGCGGCTTCTGCTCGTGCTCTTTCAACATGTCCTGGTTCGGCACGTTGCCTGGCACCTTGCGCATACCGTCAAGGTCGTCCGAGAAGCAGATCAGGCGGGTCGGGATGTCCGAAATCTTGTGGAAAGCATTGCGGATCATGGTGGTGCGCAGCACTTCGCCGAAGGTGCCGATGTGCGGCAGACCCGACGGGCCGTAGCCGGTTTCAAACAGAACGTATCCCTTTTCGGGCGGTGCTTTCTCATAGCGTTTCAGCAGGGCGCGGGCTTCTTCGAACGGCCAGGCCTTACTTTCCATCGCTACTTCGCGCACGTCGGTCATCTGTTTCACTCCATCGGTCTACTGCCACCACGGCAGGCTCAAGCGCTCTCCCTATTGCGGGAGTGCTCCGGCGTCAATAAATGAAGGGTGTAACACAACGGAGAAGACCATGACCGCCGACAGTTCACTGACCGCCCAGGATGCACTCGTCGCCCTGATGATCGCCGTTTCCGCCAGCGACGAGGATATCCGCACCGCCGAACTCGTCCGGATCAACAACATGATTAACCACCTGCCGGTGTTCCACGACTACGACGAAGAGCGTCTGCCCGCCGTATCGCGCACCGTGTTCGATCTGCTGGGCGAAGAGGACGGCCTCGACGCGCTGTTCGGCCTCATCCGCGATGCGCTACCTGAACGTATGAGCGAAACCGCCTACGCGCTGGCCTGTGACGTGGCCGCCGCAGATGGCCGTATCGAAGGCGCAGAGGCGCGTATGCTCGAAGAAATCCGCCACGAGATGGCCGTCGACCGCCTGCATGCCGCCGCGATCGAACGCGGCGCCCGTGCGCGTCACATGACTCTGTAAGTCCTAGAAATCGGCCCAGCGCTGGAGCAGCACCTGCTGTAGCCGCTTGGCCTTACCGTTGTAGCTGGCCGCTCCCTGTGGGCGACCTGCTTCCGTTTCGGCGAATGCTTCGCGCCGCGGGAGATCTCCGCTGAAGATCGCAAACGACAGCTCTCGCCCGTCCTTGGTGTGCACATACCCCGCCAGCGCAGACACGAAGTTCAGCGTGCCGGTCTTCGCTTCTACATGGGCAGCGGTGTTTATCGGTGTTCCTTCGGCATCCCGCAGGACGATATTTTTCAGCAACGGACGCAGCAGGTTCTGCACATCAGGCGCATTCAGCAGTCCGACAAGCGACGCAGGCGTAATCCGCGAGTCAGGGTTGAGTCCGCAGTGATCCATGAGCCGCACCGTCGCGCCGGTCCGCTCGAAAATCCACTGCCGCATCTCGGCGGCGGAGGATTTCAGATCAGCCGGAATCCCCGTGCGCTGGGCAGTCGCGGTGAGACCAAGCACTTCGGCAGTCAGATTGGTCGAATACTTCAGGCAATCCTTCACCACGACATCCAGCGGCTCGCTGAGGTATTGCAAGAACGGTTCGCTCGTCGGTGCCGCATCGGCCTTCACCGGCTCGGACAGCTTGATGCCTTTGCTGCGTGCGATGCTGTGGAACACATCACCCGCATAGAGGTCGGGATGCCTCACCGGCAGCCAGTAGCCGCCGCCGTCGCCGAGCGCCGCCTTGGATACGGTCCACTCGTCGTGATCGTCGTCGTTTTCATAGGTGTAGATCGGGGTGGTGCGGTCGATGACCTCCATCCGTGCGACCTCGACCGACGGGCTGTATTTTTCGGACCGCGCATCCATCGTCACATCGTAGCTGCTGCCCGTCCGCGCCCATTCGAAGAACACGCGGTTGAAGTTCAGGTTCAGCCCCGAAACGGCGGGGTTATAGCCAAGGTGGTCCAGCTGCTCCGGCTCGATCTCTTCGACGTAGGGCAGGGCGCCGCCCCAGACCTGAAACGCACCGGTCACTTCTTTGACGCCTGCATCCACCAGCATCTGCGCCAGCTCGCCCAGATTATCCGTCGTCAGCGTCGGATCGCCGCCGCCGACGAGCACCAGATCACCGTCAAGCACGCCTTCGTCGCTGATTGGACCCGTCGCCACGAGCTGCGTGGTGAACCGGTATTCTGATCCTAGCGTCTCGAGCGCATAAAGGCTCGTCACGACCTTCGCCACGCTGGCAGGCGGCATAGCGGTGAGCGGCTGGTACTGTTCGAGTATCTCGCCCGTCGCGGTGTCCGTCACGATGACACCTGTCAGTCCCGTCAGCCCCGCCTCGAAGATATACTGGTCGAGGTTCGGCCTCAGACGCGGGCGTTCGGGAACCTCCGGCGCGCGCGCCAGCGGCGGCAGCGAAGTCAAAGGAGCATTGGCCAGCGCCGCAGTTGCGGACAGGCTCAGAAGCCCGCCAAGGGCCGCGCGTCGGGACAATTGTGTTTTCATGGCCTGAAGCTAGCTCGCACCCCATAGCCAATCAATGACCGGTTACGTCCATTCTCCTCGCGCACGGATCGCGGACGATGACGCTTCCGAGAGCGGGAGGTTCACATAGCACCATTTGGGCGCTTCCGAGCGGCCAAGCTGCCACGAACGGCGCGCCGAAAGCCGTGCATCGGAGTAGACACGCGCAGCCTTGGACGTCTTCGCGGCTAGCAGATACCCCGGACGTGCGATCACACCGACAGGCACGCTGTCCATGATCGTTTTCCAGTCCTGCCACTTGTCAAACTGCACGAGGTTATCGGCCCCCATCAGCCAGACGAACTTCACCCCCGGATACCGCCTACGCAGCGCCGCGATGGTTTCGGCGGTGTAGCGGGTGCCCAGCCTCTGCTCGATCCCCGTCACAGTCACCCGCGGGTGATCCATAATGCCCTTCGCAGCCGCGATACGCCGCTCGATAGCGGCAGGCCCGTGTTCTTTGAGCGGATTGCCCGGTGATACCATCCACCACACGCGGTCCAGCCCGAAACGGCGGAGCGCCGCGAGCGTGATCGCAACGTGCCCTTCGTGCGCTGGATCGAACGATCCGCCAAGCAGGCCAATAACCTGTCCCGGCTTTGCTATGGGGTATCCTAGAACCATTCCGCCTCATTATCGCGCCTACGTGATAGCGCAAGAGGGCAAAACAAACCCGTCAGCCGCTGTCGCCCGAACGCGGCACATAATCAAAGCGGGTAAAACGCGCCTCGCGGGCCTGTCCGGTGATGTCCATACAGACCATCCCGACAAATGCGCCGGTGAACGAGCCATGCTCGCCGCGCCCGCCTTCGTCCGACACTAGCGTCGCATCCAGCTCCGGCCCGACCTTTTCCCAGTCGCTCCGTTTGATCCAGAACTGCTGGGTGGTGCCATCAACCGTGACCCGCAGATCGACTGGCCCGTCACCGATCGCAATCGGGTCGCCGTGCCACGTCAGCGCCCCGTCCGGATCGCCAAGGCAGGAATAGATGTGCAGCACCCGCCCGATGCCCTCTTCATGGCTGACGAGGCAAGCGTGGAACTTGAAACGGTTGTAGTAGGTCGTGAGGCCCGCGGACTGCTGATAGGTCTCGGGCGCGAACTCCACCGTGGTCTCGGCAGTGTAGACATGATCCTCCTGCCGCCGCGCGACCAGCGATTGCTCGAACCAAGAGCCGATGCTTTCCCGCCCGATCAGGGTCAACGCATGTTCGTCCTCACGGAAAATGCGCTCCGTCTCGGGCGTCCGCAGCCATTGGAACTCGGGCGGCAATGCCCCGCCCAGCGTCCGCTTCACCGCCTCACGCGCACGCGGCTCCACATCCACAGGTGAGGGGACCACTTCACGCGCCAGCATTCCGCCCTGTTCGAGCCATAGCCAGCCGTCCTTCCAGACAACTTTCTCAAGACCTGTCTCCCGCCCAAGCGGGCAATACGGTTTTCCGTCTTTCCACAACGGCCGCCCCATGAGGAACGAGTGATAATGCTCGCCCCAATGCGTCTCCACATATTGTCCATGGCCTGTCCGCTGGATACGATGGTCACTGCCCTTCGCCGAAATCACATGCTTTGCCGGATGATCCTCGTATGGCCCGCGAATATCCCGCGCCCGCGACATCGTGACGGCGTGGTCATACCCCGTGCCACCCTCCGCCGTGGTCAGGTAATAGTACCCATCCCGCTTGAACAAATGCGGTGCCTCTGTCAGCCCGCGGTCTGTCCCTGCATAGATATTCGTCACCTCACCGATCAGCCCGCGCTCCGGCGACCACTCCTGCAAGAGTATCCCGTCAAACGCCGCATGAGCCGGATTGTACCCCTTGGGGCGGTGGTTCCAACGCATGTTGACGAACCACTTGCGCCCATCATCATCGTGAAACAGTGACGGATCGAAACCCGAGCTGTTCACATACCACGGATCGCTCCATTCGCCGTCCACGCTCTCGCAGCAGGTGATGTAGCTATGCGCATCCTTGAAACTGCCGTCGAAGCGCTTCACGTCCGTATAAACCAGCCAGAACTTCTCGCCGTCATGGCTCAAACAGGGCGCCCAGATCCCGCAGCTATCGGGATTGCCGCGCATATCCAGTAGCGCCGCACGGTTCAGCGGACGCGCCACCAGATCCCAGTTCACCAGATCGCGCGAGTGATAAATGCAAACGCCCGGATACCACTCGAAGGTGGAGGTCGCGAGGTAATAATCTTCGCCCACGCGCAGGAATGAAGGATCGGGGTTGAACCCCGGCAAGACCGGATTGCGGATCATGAAATCAGGGCCTCCCCGCCCCTTCATTCTGATAAAAATACCTCGGGGGTGCGGGGGCAGAGCCCCCGCTGTCCGTCAGGACATCAATCCTCAAGTTCGGCCGACTTGGCCCAGAGGTTGATCTTCTCTTCGTCGGCGTATTCGTCGATCTGGGCGAGTTCCTCTGCAGTGAACTCCAGATTTCCGATCGCGCCGCAGCAGTCGGTGACCTGCTCGGGGCGGGATGCACCAATGAGGGCGGTGGTAATGCCGCCTTCGCGCAGTACCCACGCAATCGCCATCTGGGCCAGAGTCTGGCCGCGCTTTGCCGCGATGTCGTTCAGCGCGCGGATGTTCTCGATCGCTTGGTCCGACAGCATGTTCGGGTCGAGCGATTTGTCCTGCGCCGCGCGGCTGTCCTTGGGAATTCCGCCGAGGTACTTCTTGGTCAGCATCCCCTGCGCGAGCGGCGTGAAGGCAATCGAGCCGACGCCGAGTTCTTTCAGCGTGTCCTTCAGCCCGTCAGTTTCCACCCAGCGGTTCAGCATGTTGTAGCTGGGCTGGTGGATGAGGCAGGGCGTGCCAAGGTCCTTGAGGATCGCGACCGCTTCGCGGGTACGTTCCGAATTATAGGACGAGATACCGGCGTAGAGCGCGCGGCCGGAACGCACGATGTAATCGAGCGCCATCATCGTCTCTTCGAGCGGTGTGTCGGGATCGAAGCGGTGCGAATAGAAGATGTCGACGTAATCGAGACCCATGCGCTTGAGCGACTGGTCGCAGGACGACACGAGGTACTTGCGGCTGCCCCACTCTCCGTAGGGGCCATCCCACATGTGGTAGCCCGCTTTGGACGAGATGATCAGCTCGTCGCGGTAGCCTGCGAAGTCATTGGCAAGAATATCGCCGAACGCTTCTTCGGCACTGCCCGGAGGCGGGCCATAGTTGTTCGCGAGGTCGAAGTGCGTGATGCCGTTGTCGAATGCGGTCTGGCAAATCGCGCGCTTGGTCTGGTGCGGTGTGTCGTGGCCAAAGTTGTGCCACAGGCCGATGGACACGGCGGGCAGCTTCACGCCCGAGTTGCCACAGCGGCGGTAGACCATCTTTTCATAGCGGTCTTCGGCGGGTGTATATTTCGTCATCTGGAATCCTCCCCGTGGCCACTAAAACGATTTAGGCCACTTCAGGCAAGACTACCCATCTCGGCTGGCAAGAAAACGGCCGAAATTGTGCCACTCCTCTATATTTGCGCACAGAACACGCACAACAACCAGGAATGGAACGGCAAGGAACGCGCCCGCAAAGCCCCAGAGCCAGATCCAGAACATCACCATGAGGAATACGGCGATGGTGTTCAGCTCCAACCGCTTGCCGACAAACAGCGGCGTGACGAAGTTAGCCTCGATGGCGTTGAGAACGAAGTAGGCGAAAGGCGGCAGGAACGCTTCGCCGACGGTTTCAAAAGACACGAGCGCGACCATGCCTACGCCGATCATGCCCATGATTGGGCCCACGAATGGCAGGTAGTTCAGGAGCGCCGCAGCAACGCCCCAGACTGCAGGCATCGGCAGGCCGAGATACCAGCAGGCCACGCCTACGAAGAAACCGAGCAGCATGTTGATGAGGGTGATGGAGGCAAGGTAGCGCGAAATCTGATGCTCTACATCCCGCGCCACAGCCAGCGCGCGGCGCTTGTCCGAGAAACGGGGCATCACTTCGACGATTCGCCTTTGAACAAGGTCGTCGGAGGCGAGGATGAACAGGGCCAGCAGCATTGCGCCGCCAAAGGTGGAGACAATCGTCACCATCTGGTTCGTGACCATCGCCAGAATGTCGATGCGTTCATCGGCAACAGGCGCAGGCTCGTCAGATGCGCCGTCACCAGAGGCCATGTCCGCAATGTTTTCGCCCATCTCGCGGACTTCGGCGATCTTCTCGATGATTTCCCGCCCTTTGATCTTCACGTCCAATGCTATCTGCGGCGCATTGGCGAGGAGGTCGGTCACGGGCTGCCTCAACGCAAGAGCGCCCGCCACCGTCAGTGAGGTCACCACGAACACGATCAGCATCGCGGCGATGGGAGCGGAAAAGCCGAGCCGCTTCATGCCGCGTACCAGCGGGCTAAGAAGCAGCGCGATCAGAATGCCCAGCATGACAGGCAGAATAATGCCCCGCGCAAAGTAGGCGGTCGTCAGCAAGACGATGATGGTGAGTCCGAAAAGGAGGCGGCGAATGGAGCCCAGATAGAAAATCGCGGTTTCGAATTCGTCTTCTTGTCGTTCGTTCATCGCGATCCCAAGGGCAAGCACACTACCCATCGGCAACGCGCGTCCTGCGGCACATGTTCCGTCCCTTGAAAAATAAGGCTGGCCGGACGGATTGCCCCTTTTGGGCGGCATCGCTATTTAGGGGCCAAGCAATCAAAGGATCAGCAATGGCCAATTATCAGTTCGTCTATTTCATGGACGGCGTGTCAAAGACCTATCCTGGTGGGAAGAAAGTCTTTGAGAACATCCGTCTGAACTTCCTTCCGGGCGTGAAGATCGGTGTCGTCGGTGTTAACGGCGCCGGTAAATCGTCGCTGCTCAAGATCATGGCCGGCATGGACAAGGACTTCCAAGGTGAAGCCTGGGCCGCCGAAGGCGCGCGCGTCGGCTATCTCCCGCAGGAGCCGCAGCTCGACGAAGGTCTGACCGTCCGCGAAAACGTCATGCTCGGCGTGGCCGAGAAGAAGGGCAAGCTGGATCGTTACAACGAACTGGCGATGAACTACTCGGACGAAACCGCAGACGAGATGGCTTCGCTTCAGGACGAGATCGACAGCCAGAACCTGTGGGACCTCGACAGCCAGGTCGACGTCGCGATGGAAGCCCTGCGCTGTCCGCCGGATGATGCCAACGTCTCCAGCCTTTCGGGTGGTGAACGTCGCCGCGTAGCCCTGTGTAAGCTGCTTCTCGAAGCGCCCGACATGCTGCTGCTCGACGAACCGACCAACCACCTCGACGCTGAAACCATCGCGTGGCTCCAGCAGCACCTGATCGACTACAAGGGCACGATCCTCTGCGTTACACACGACCGTTACTTCCTTGACGACATCACCGGCTGGATCCTCGAACTCGACCGCGGTCAGGGCATCCCCTACGAAGGTAACTACTCCAGCTGGCTTGAGCAAAAAGCCAAGCGTCTGGCGCAGGAAGCCCGCGAGGACAAGTCCAAGCAAAAGACCCTCGAGCGCGAACTTGAGTGGATGCGTCAGGGCACCAAAGCCCGTCAGGCTAAGCAGAAGGCGCGTATCAACGCCTATAACGAACTGGCTGAAACGTCCGAACGCGAAAAGATCACCCGCGCCCAGATCGTCATTCCGAACGGTCCGCGTCTGGGTGGCAAGGTCATCGAGGTCAACGGCCTGAAGAAGGCTATGGGCGACAAGCTCCTGATCGAAGACCTGTCGTTCGACTTGCCGCCGGGCGGTATCGTCGGCGTCATCGGTCCGAACGGCGCCGGTAAATCGACCCTGTTCAAGATGCTCACCGGTCAGGAAACGCCGGACGAGGGCACCGTGTCTTATGGTGACACCGTAGAGCTGTCGTATGTCGACCAGTCGCGCGATGACCTGAACGCCAACGACACCGTTTGGGAAGCCATCTCGGGCGGCGCCGAACTTATTCAGCTTGGCGATGCCGAAGTGAACAGCCGCGCATACTGCTCGTCGTTCAACTTCAAAGGCGGCGACCAGCAGAAGAAAGTCGGCCTGCTTTCGGGTGGTGAACGTAACCGCGTCCACATGGCCAAGCTGCTCAAGTCGGGCGGTAACGTGCTGCTCCTCGACGAACCGACCAACGACCTCGACGTTGAAACCCTCCGTGCTCTCGAAGACGCGCTGACCGAATTCGCCGGTTGCGCTGTCGTCATCTCGCACGACCGTTTCTTCCTCGACCGTATCTGCACGCACATCCTTGCCTTCGAAGGCGACGCGCATGTGGAGTGGTTCCAAGGCAACTTCGAAGATTACGAAGAAGACAAGAAACGCCGCCTCGGTCCGGATGCACTGGAGCCGAAGCGACTCAAGCACAAGAAATTCACCCGCTGATTCAATCAGATACGGTGAACGGAAACCGCGTCCCATCGGGGCGCGGTTTTGCGTTCAGGGGAATCGCGTCGTCCGCAAGTTCACAAAAGTTGAAAAAATCGGGCAAATCGGCGGAACTTTTCCGGCCGTAGGCGAGTTTCCACTCATTAATATGCAAACTGTTTGATTAATGTCACGTCCATGTGGCTAACTCCGTCCCAACAAGAACAAGACTTGGGATGGAATAAATGGGACTCTGCTTCATGGTAAGCGCCGCTGTACTCGTCGGTGCACTTAGCCTGAACATGGTTGGCCTGGTTGGCCTCTGGGGCGTTATCGGCCTCTTCATGGTCACGACCCTGATCACTGCAACGATGTCGGTCCTCCGCAGCTTCCGCGAAGAAGGCGAAGTGATCCGCATCACTGCGCAGCCGGCAATCCGCCGCTCTTTCTGATTTTACAGATTTCCGAAGGCGCTCAGACGAGCGCCTTGGCCCGTGCAGCAAACGCGCGGGCATCTTGGGGCGCGAGGCCCAGCTGACTTGACGGTGCAAAGATCGCATCGGCGTTCAGGTCCGTCCACTCGGCCTTGGCCAACTCTTTCAGCGTCCCTTCGCCAGCGATCACTCGCTTGCACATGTCCTTGACCGCTGCCTGTGCGTCGGGGCGGGGCATCGATTTTGCCAGTTCGAACGAAAGCGCCTCGGCATAGATCAGGCCGCTGCCATCGTCGATATTCCCCACCATCGAATCCACGTCGGGCTTCATGCCCTCCGCCAGATCGCCGCCGATCTGCAGCGCGCGGCCGGTCGCGAGGCAAAGCTGCGGCAGCGTCATCCATTCCGCAATCCACGCAGCACCATCGCGCTGTTGGCGATGCACCGGCGCGTACTGCAGCGTGGCGTTCAGGCCGACCGCGACCCGCGCAAGGGCGGACAGCACAGACGGCATCACGGGGTTCTGTTTCTGCGGCATGGTGGAGGAGCCACCGGCGGCGGGCAGGCGCACCTCTCCGATGCCGCTCTGTGTCATCAGGGTCAGATCATCGCCCATTTTGGCCAGTTGCGTGATGACCTGTGTCATCCACGCAGCCATTGCGGCGATGCCATTGCGCTCCGCGTGCCAGCTATGTTCGGGATCGGTGAGGCCGAGGCCCTTGGCCAGTTCAGCGCGAACCTCCGCACCTTTGTCGCCCATCGCCGAAAGCGTACCCGCAGCGCCCGACAGGCTGACCCGCAGCACTTGAGCGCGGATCGTTGGCAGTTGCTCCAGCAGGTCAGCGAGCGGGTTGCCCCAGCTTGCCGCCATCGCGCCGAACGTAGTCGGCGTGGCGACCTGACCATAGGTGCGACCAGCCATCGGGGTGTCAGCATGTTCGTCGGCCAATGCCGCGAGGCCGCGCACAACCCGCTTCAGGCGCGTTTCGGTCAGCGCCAGCATCTGGCGCAGGCGCAGTGCCAGTCCGGTGTCCATGATGTCCTGCGAGGTCGCGCCAAAGTGGACGTACTGCGCGTATTCGGGCGCTTGCATCAGCGTACGGAACGACGACACCAGCGCAGGCACGACAACTGCGTTTTTCCCCGTCTCTGGCGATAGGCCCGCAGGGTCGATCTGAAGCTCGAGCGAGGCGCGGTGGATCGCTTTCGCCGCGATCTCTGGGATCACGCCAACGGTGCCTTGCGCTTTGGCCAGCGCGCCTTCGACGATCATCATCGCGCGAACCTCGGCGCTATCGGTGAAAAGCGCACCGAATTCGCGGTCGAGGATCAGGTCACGGTAGATCGTGCTGTCGAAAAGCGTAGCGGCCATGGGTCAGCTCCGGTGTCTGGTTTGCGCCTTACTAACGGCGGGACGCGGGTGGGGCCAGCCTCAGATGTGGCCGGTGTCTTTGATGAACTGGTTCAGCAGATCCGCGTATTCTTGCGGCTTCTCTACGTTGGGCAGGTGGCCGGTTTTGCGGATGATGTGAAAAGTGGAGCCGGGGATCAGCTCGACCGTTTCGCGCACCAGATCGGGCGGGGTCGAGCCGTCTTCAGAGCCCACGATACCCATCGTCGGCAAGCGCAGACCGCTGGTTGGCGTGTAGAAATCGGTGCCCGAGATCGCGGCGCAGCAGCCAGTATAGCCTTCGACCGGCGTCGCGCAGAGCAGATCGCGCCACTTCTTAACTGCGGGCGAGTTGGCAAATTCCTTCGCGAACCAGCGCTCCATGACGCCATCGGCAATCGCTTCGAGGCCCTTGGTGCGGACCGCGTTGATGCGTTCGTCCCAGAGTTTCTGGATGCCGATCTTGGCGGCGGTGTTCGACAAAACCAGCGTGCGGATGATGTCGAGCCGTTTGACCGCAAGGCCCTGCGCGATCATGCCGCCGATCGACAGGCCGACGAACATCGCGTCACGGACATTCAGGTGATCGCAAACCGCCTCGGCATCCTTCACCAGCGCACCCATCGCGTAGGGCGCATCAGGGCAGGAGGATTTGCCGTGGCCGCGTTTGTCCATGCGTACGATGCGCAGACCTTCGGGCAGGAGCGGCAGCAGGTCGTCCCACAGGCTCATATCCGTGCCGAGCGAGTTGGCGAACACAATCGTCGGAGCGCTGTCGTCCAGTACGCCATCTTCGCGGGCGTAAAGGGTCACATCATCGCATTGGATATAATGTTCGCGCATCGGTCGTCCTCGCCATTTGTCTGGTGGCCGAGGATTAGACTTTGGCCCGCAGGATGCAAGCGGGCCAAAGGTGAATTTCGCGGTGGAAAAGTTGAATTCTCAGACGAGGTCGAGAACGGCGCGCAGGTCGGGGGCGATCTGCTGCGGCTGTGCGTAAAGACGGTCGACCGGCTCGTTCTGGCGGTTCACCCAAAGCGTCTGGTAGCCGAAGTTCGACGCACCTGCGGCGTCCCAGCCGTTCGACGACACGAACAGAACTTCGTTCCGCTCGCAGATGAAACGGCTCTCGACCATCTCGTAAACGAGGTCATGCGGTTTGAAGACCTTCACGGTTTCGACCGACATCACCGCATCAAGCAGATGACCGACGCCAGCGCGTTTCACTGCGCCGTTCAGCATCTCGGGCGTGCCGTTCGACAGGATACCTGTCTGGACGCCGCGCTCTTTGAGGTAAGTGAGAACCTCGACCACCTCGGGGTAGGGCGACAGTTCCCAGTACAGGTTCAGCAGACGCTCGCGCAGCCGCGGATCATCCAGCTTGGCCGCTTCGAGCGCCCAGTCGAGCGCGTCTTTGGTCAGTTGCCAGAAGTCTTCGTGTTTGCGGGCAACGGCGCGCAGCCAGCTGTATTGGAGTTGCTTGAAGCGCCAATCGGCAGCGAGTTGCGGCCAAATTTCTGCGAGTGCCTCGTTCCCCGGTTCGGCAGCGGCTTCGCGAGCGGCGGCGCTGACATCGAAAAGGGTGCCATAGGCATCGAAAATGCAAGTATTGATCAAACGGATTCCTCCCATCCTGCCGTGCAGGATGCACGTTAAGGGCCGCTGTTACAATTGAGCGAAACGCAAGGCAGCCATGCAAGATATGGAAGGTGTGACCTTTAAAGTGGCCGGATCATCGCCATCAACAACGGAGAGCCGAGCACGCCCAAAACTCCGATCGTAGCAAGATAACATACAAACATCAGCCAGCCTGCGGGCTTGGTCAGGCGGGTGGGATCGGGCGGCATTGATGGGCCGTAGACCGCAGTTTTCACGCCATAAAGCGCCAGAAAACCAAGGCCGAGCGATTTCAGCCCGATCGCGCCGACCATCACGATCGCCGAGGCGAAGCCGGTCAGGAACAAGCCCATGATGGGCCAAACGGCTTCCGACGCGGTGTTGAGGATTACGTCGCCGCCCAGCTTGTCGAAGGGCAGGAGCCGCAGCAGCCCGTACATTGGGGCGATGATGCTGAGGAGGGCGAGGAAGTTCGCGAGGTGGATGCTATAAGGCGTGACCCACATCGACAGGAGGCTGGCAGATACCGAGCCGAGGATGAGGAAGAACGGACCGATGAGCAGGGCGTATGCGGTGTGGGCGCGGACTTCTCGGCCGGTGACCGCGGGCGGCTCGCCAAAGACGGGGATCACTCTGAATTCCGCGTTTTGCCCCATCGCGCGGCGGGCCGTCACGGTGCCTAGTTCGTAAAGGTAGAAGCAGAACACCAGCGGCCCCGCGACCAGCGCGCCGAAGATGTAGATCAGCACGGCGAAGCCCAGAACGCCCGTTGCTAAGTAGCGAGGGGCCGGAAACTGCGGTTGCAGTCCGGCCCATCCGCCCTTTGTCGCCCACCAGAGCGCGGCGGCGAGAGCTATCGCAAACGCCGTCAGCAGCATCCGGTCAGAGGTGGTCTTGCTGCGGCATACCCAGCACGTGGAAGCCGCCGTCGACGTGGATGATCTCGCCCGAAGTGAAGGCGCCAGCGTCCGAAGCGAGGTAAACGGCAGTGCCGCCGACAGCTTCGAGCGTCGCGTTGGAGCGCAGCGGGGCGTTCTCTTCGGTGTGACGGTAGGTCTTGCGCGCACCGCCGATGGCCGCACCGGCAAGAGTCTTCATCGGGCCAGGGGAGATCGCGTTCACGCGGATACCTTGAGGGCCGAGGTCGTTCGCCAGATAGCGGACAGAGCTTTCCAGCGCGGCCTTCGCAACGCCCATCACGTTGTAATTCGGGGTCACGCGGTTGGATCCGCCGTAAGTCAGCGTAATCAGCGAGCCGCCGTTCGGCATCAGTTCGGACGCGCGCTTGGCCACGTCGATGAACGAATAGCAGCTGATCCCCAGCGAGTGGCCGAAGTTGGCGCGGGTGGTGTTGATGAAACGGCCCGTCAGTTCATTCTTGTCCGAGTAGGCGATGGCGTGGACGACGAAGTCGAGCGAGCCCCACTTGTCCTTCACGGTGTTAAAGGCGAGGTCCATGCTCTCGTCATTGGTGACGTCGACGTCGATCAGCGTGTCAGAGCCGACCGAAGCGGCGAGCGGTTCGACGCGCTTGCCGAAGGCGTCGCCCTGATAGGTGAAAGCCAGTTCCGCGCCTGCGTCTGCCAGCGCTTTCGCGATGCCCCAAGCGATGGAGCGTTCGTTCGCGACGCCCATAATCAAGCCGCGCTTGCCTGTCATTGATTGCATGGTGTTCCCTCGTTTCTTCCGGATGTTCGCGCAGTCAGATGTTGGTCTGCGGTCTATCATCCATAAGTTGTATTACCTTTTTAAGGTACTCGCTAAAATTGGCCAAGTCCTCGGATTTCCATTCGGAAAAAAAGCCGCCTAGCGTCGGAAAAATACTCTGCTGGACTTCCGCGAGGAGCTTGCGCCCGTTGTCTGTTGCCACGACTGCTTTGCTCCGGCGGTCTTCGGCGCTGGTGATGAAACCAACCCATCCGGCGTTTTCGAATTTCGTCAGCATCTTGGTTACGGCGGGCTGGCCAACCTCGACCGCGCGGGCGATTTCGGTCACGCGCAGCGGTTTGGCCAATGCCACAAGATGCGAAAGGACGGACATTTGCGGAATGGTCAGCCCGTAAGGTGCGAGGCCTGCTTCGAGCCTTGTTTGAAAAAGCTGCGCAGCCATCCCGAAGCGGGTCATCAGTTCGCCTACGCTGGGGGAGGCCATTTTCAACGTCCTAACGTCAATTCCGTGGGGTGTGTGTACCATTCCACGGAATGTTAATGAAGTAGGTTAATGTGAGGTTAATGCCTCTCGAAAAAGGTAAATGACCGAGGGCGAAACGAAAACGGGCGCCGCAATGGGCGCCCGCTTCGTTAGATGTCGTTCGGATCAGTCGCGGTACTTCGACAGGATCATCGAGCCGTTGGTGCCGCCGAAGCCGAAGCTGTTGGTCATGACAGAGTCGAGGCCCGCGTTTTCGACCAGTGAGGTCGCGATCTCTTCGGGCTTGAGTGCCGGATCGAGGTTTTCGACGTTGATCGACGGCGCGATAAAGTCGCCCTGAAGCATCAGCAGACAGTAGATGGCTTCCGACGCGCCTGTTGCGCCCTGGCTGTGACCGGTCATCGACTTGGTCGAGGAAACAGGCGGGGTGCTGCCTTCGCCAAAGACGCGGCGGACGGCTTCGATCTCGCCCACGTCGCCGACCGGCGTCGAGGTGCCGTGCGCGTTGATATAGCTGACCTTGCGGCCTTCCGGCAGGGATTGCAGCGCAAGGCGCATCGCGCGCTCGCCGCCTTCACCCGACGGGGCAACCATGTCGTGACCGTCCGAGGTCGCGGCAAAGCCGGTGACTTCGGCGTAGATCTTCGCGCCGCGCGCTTTGGCGTGCTCAAGGTCTTCGAGAACGACGATACCGCCGCCACCCGCGATGACGAAGCCGTCGCGGTCCTTGTCGAACGCCCGCGAGGCTTTTTCGGGGGTGTCGTTGAACTTGGACGACATCGCGCCCATTGCGTCGAACAAGCAGGACAGGGTCCAGTCGAGCTCTTCGCCGCCGCCAGCGAACATCACGTCCTGCTTGCCCATCATGATCTGCTCTGCGGCGTTGCCGATGCAGTGGAGCGAGGTCGAGCAAGCCGAGGTGATCGAGTAGTTAATGCCCTTGATCTTGAACTGGGTCGACAGGTTTGCCGAGATGGTCGAGGACATGCACTTGGGCACAGCGAACGGCCCGATCCGCTTGGGTGAGCCGTTTTTGTCGACGATCTGGTGAGCGGCATACATGGCGCTTGTCGACGGACCGCCCGAACCGGCAACGAGGCCGGTGCGCACGTTCGACACCTGATCTTCGGTCAGACCGGAGTCCTCGATCGCCTGCTTCATGGAGATGTAGGCATAGGCCGCACCAGGCCCCATGAAGCGCAGCGCGCGCTTGTCCACGTGTTCGGTGACATCGATTTTGACGGTGCCCGCAATCTGGCTGCGGAACCCGCGTTCTGCCATTTCAGGGCTGGCTTCGATACCCGACTTGCCTGCACGGAGCGAGGCTTCGACTTCGGCAGCGTTGTTGCCGATAGGCGATACAATTCCGAGACCAGTGACGACGACGCGGCGCATGGTGGGCCTCCCTTAAATCTGTTGGAACTGTCGCTCTCAGGATTCCGAGAGAGCGACTTTCATGTCTTTGACCTGATAGATAACCTCACCGTCGGCCTCTACAATACCATCGGCAACGCCCATGGTCAGGCGGCGGGTCTGTACGGCTTTGGTGAAGTCGATTTTGTAGGTGAGCATTTTGCGGTCCGGACGGACCATGCCGGTCAGTTTGACCTCACCAACGCCGAGCGCGTAGCCACGACCCAGCCAGCCGCGCCAGCCGAGGTTGAAGCCGGTCAGCTGCCACAGACCATCGAGGCCAAGGCAGCCGGGCATGATCGGGTTGCCGGGGAAGTGGCAGTCGAAGAACCACAGGTCGGGCGTGATATCGAACTCGGCCAGAACGTGACCTTTGCCGTGCGCGCCGCCGTCATCCGAGATATCGGTGATGCGGTCCATCATCAGCATCGGCGGAGCCGGAAGCTGGGCATTGCCCGGACCGAAGAGTTCGCCACGGGCGCATTTCAGAAGATCTTCTTTGTCGAAGCTGTTCGGATATTGGCCCATCGGGTCTCTTTCTCTCCAGTTGGCTCACAATTAATTCGGGGTCGTCTAACACTCCGACCTTTGCAAGAGCAAGTGCGGCGGGGCTTCGGACAACAGCACGTTATCAGATTGTCATTGAAAAAACCTTAGTTGCCACGATATTCTTCCCAGAATCCAAAGGACGGTAGAATGCTCGACGACCTGACAAATCGCGGAACTGACTGGCTCGCCTCGGCGGGACTGCGCCCGACACGTCAGAGAGTCGCCCTGGCGGCCCTGCTGGTTGGCGACGGTTGCGACCGTCATGTCACTGCAGAATGGCTGTACGAAGCCGCTTCGGAAGCAGGCGCGGGCGTGTCGCTCGCCACTGTCTACAATACGCTCAAAGCATTCTGCGACGCCGGTCTGCTGCGTGAGATTACTGTGGACGGATCGCGCAGCTACTTCGACACCAACATGACCGACCACCCTCACTTCTATTGGGAAGATGACGGTACTTTGACGGATGCTCCGGCAGAGCAGCTTCGCATCGAAGGACTGCCCGCTGCACCGAACGGTGCGCGTGTGGCATCGGTCGATGTGGTGATCCGCCTCCGCCGCGACTAATCCGCGAATCGGATCAGAACCACTGGCCGGGTTCCATCAGGCCGAAATCGAGCAATTGCTGAGAGTGCCACGTAAACGGGGTCGAGTTGTACCACGTGAACGTGTTGATCTTGGACGCAGAGCCCGGATTGCGGCAGAGCGCCTTTGCCGTGCGGAACGAACAGATCGCCGCGGTCAGATTGTGGTGCCACGGGCAGGCGTAGGTGTTGTATTCGTCGATGTTGAACGTGTGATCAGGACGCAGGCGCAGACCCTTTGCCGCGCGGAAGATCGCGATACGGTCGATGCGGCGGCGTTCCTGCGGGATGTATTCCTCGTAGCGCCAGCGCAGACCGCCGAAGAAATCGAGCTGCCGTTCGAACGGGTGATTGTGGTTCGCCGCATCAAGGCGGGCGAGTGCGTAGTAGCCCGACTTGTCCAGACAGGCGTCCTCGATCGACACGGCATTCCGCGCCTTCTTGAGGTCGCTGGCATAGAGGTCGACCACATAGGTCAGCATGGAGTCGCGGCGTTCCTCGGTATGGAAGGCCAGCATCTCTCCGACAGTGCGGTTTTCGCAGAACGGATAGAAAAGGAATTCGGCGTTGTAACAGTAGTAGAGCCACTGGCCCGCCGCCACCTCGATTGTGCCGTTGACCGCGTCGGTCAGCGCATTGTCGCGGAACATGTCGTGGTCGACGCGGATGATCTTGGCCTCGACCGCCTCGGGCAGGGCGATGTCGGTCGCGCCGAACATCACGAGGTGTTTGAATCCTAGATCGAGGTGGTGCCGGATGGTGGCCACGACTTCGGTTTCGTCCTCTGCCAGCATGAGGCAGATCGGACCCTTGGCCAGAATTTCCGGCGCTTTTTGAAGGTATTGGTCGAGGCTGGCAAATCGCATCGGGCGTCCCTTGTTCCGCCGGTAAAGTCGGTCAATTTGCCTACCATTGCAAGACGAGCGGCAAAACGGTAGTTAGCGCCATTCCAGAAACTGCTGCATACCGGAAACGCGCCATGTCAGAGCCGAAGAAACTGTTTATCAAAACATACGGCTGCCAGATGAACGTCTACGACTCCGAACGGATGGTCGAGGCGCTGGGCGGAAACGGTTACGTCGAAGTGGACACGCCCGAAAAGGCCGACATGGTGCTGCTGAACACCTGCCACATCCGCGAAAAAGCAGCAGAGAAAGTCTATTCCGAACTTGGCCGCCTGAAGCTGATTAAAGACGAGCGCCCCGACCTGAAAATCGGCGTTGCGGGCTGCGTGGCGCAGGCCGAAGGGCAGGAAATCATGGCGCGTGCGCCTGTTGTCGACCTCGTTGTCGGTCCGCAGAGCTACCACCGTCTGCCCGAGATGGAGAAGGCGATCCAGCAGGGCAAGAAGCCCGTGGACACCGACTTCCCCGAAGAGGACAAGTTCGAGCATCTGAACAAGCGCGCCCGTACGCTGCGCGGCCCGACCGCCTTCCTCACGGTGCAGGAAGGCTGCGATAAGTTCTGTGCGTTCTGTGTGGTGCCCTATACCCGCGGTGCAGAGGTCAGCCGTCCCAAGGATCGCATCGTCCGCGAGGCGCAGGAACTGGTGGACGCAGGTGTCCGCGAGATCACGCTGCTCGGCCAGAACGTCAACGCCTACCACGGCCACGACAAGGGCCTCGCCGGTCTGATCTGGGAACTGGCAGAGATCGACGGCCTCGACCGTATCCGCTTCACCACTTCGCACCCGAACGACATGGACGACGCGCTTGTGGACGCCTTTGGTACCTGTGACAAGCTGATGCCGTATCTGCACCTTCCCGTGCAGTCGGGCAGCGACAAGATACTCAAGGCGATGAACCGCAAGCACACCCGCGATGAGTACTTCCGTCTGATCGACCGCATCCGTGCGGGGCGTCCGGACATTCTGCTGACCAGCGACTTCATCGTCGGCTTCCCCGGCGAGACCGATCAGGACTTCGAGGACACGATGGACCTCGTCCGCCGAGTCGAGTTCGGCGCGTCCTTCACGTTCAAATATTCGACCCGTCCCGGTACGCCCGCCGCTGAAAAGCCGCAGCTGCCCGACGACGTGGCGAACGAGCGCCTCTACGCGCTCCAGGCCCTCATTACCAAGCAGCAGCGCGCCGCGCAGGACAGCATGGTTGGCCGCGAGGTCGAGGTGCTGTTCGAGAAGAAAGGCCGCCTTCCGGGTCAGATCGTGGGCAAGTCCAGTTACCTGCACGCTGTCCACGCGGTCGGCCCTGAGTCTGATATCGGTCAGATCCGCCGCGTGAAGATCGTTGAAAGCGGTCCGAATTCGCTGGCTGGCGTGCTGGTCTGAAGTCCAATTAATTCGCAGATCGGAACCAATCCCCTGACCTTGGGGGATTGTGTTTATTTTGCTGATAATTGGTGCCACATTTCTGCCTTAAAGCAGCTTCCCTTGTTGACAACTCGCCCTAACATCACAAGAGCTTAATTATATTGTGGGGGTTAACTGCCTAACCCCTGCCCAGGATGAAGGGCTTATTTGTGATGACTAAATGGGGATCGCTGGTTGCTAAAGCGTTTGGGGGCGTTGGTGCAGCCATCTTGATTATCTCGACGGCAATGGGCGGCGCGGCGATGGCGCAGGGCATCGGTGCAGTCGATTCCGAACGATATATTCCGACCATCTGGATCGACCCCGATGGTTGCGAGCACTGGGTCATGGACGACGGTGCCGAAGGTTACATGGACGCCAACCGTCGCCGCGACGGCTCGGCTGTCTGCCACCGCAGCGAAATCTGCGGCGTTGTGCCGACCGACCAGTACTTCGACACCGACAAATACTCGATCAACGCGCAAGGCCGTCAGCGCCTTGAAGGCTTCTTCGCCGACAGCATGGCGAACGGTGTCTTCGGCTTCCTGATCTACGGTCACACCGATAGCCGCGCTTCGGACGAATACAACATGACGCTTTCGCAGAACCGTGCGACCGCTGTTGCGAACATCGGCGGCACCGTCGGTGCCCGCGTCGTTGACGTACGCGGCTTTGGCGAGCGTAACCCGAAAGCATCGAACGCGACCGCTGCCGGCATGGCAGAGAACCGCCGCGTCGACATTTACTGCCTGCGCTAAGGAGAGATGGATATGAACATCGTTAAAGTCGCCGTCCTCCTCGCTGGTGCTGCTACTGTTTCGGCATGTACCGAGGGCCTCGAAATGGGCTCCTACGGTCCCGACAAGAGCATTGACCGCGGCATCAACTCCCACCACCTGTCGACCCTCGTCGCGGGTGTCTGGATCGATCCGAACGGCTGCGACCACTGGATCATCGACGACGGTGTCGAAGGTTACCTGTCGCCGCGTCTGACGCCGGATGGACTTCCCGTATGTTCGGGCGTGGGCGCGCCGGAGCAGGCCGTTGGTCCGTTCAAGGCTGGCACGCCGATCCCCGACACTCTCTGAGTTCAAAGAACGTCTAAATTTGCAGCAGGCCGCGGAACTTTCCGCGGCCTGTTACGTTGCGCATATAGGGTGATGTTACGAAGCGCTTGCCAGATGGCCCGCAACTTGCCACCATCCAGTTATACCACCTCTAGTTAGGAGACGTGCTTGCCAGTCGACATCTTGACCCCGCCCTCTGAGCTGGTGATCGAATTCCCGGATAACTTCCTGCTAATCGATCTCTGCGGTGAATATGATCGCAACCTTGCGAAAATCGAGGAAATCCTGGGTATACAGATTGCGCGACGAGGGAACCACTTGATCCTGATCGGCGAGGAAGGCTCCCGCGAAAAAGCAGCAGAGGTGCTCAACGCTCTCTACGCCCGTCTCGAATCGGGCCGTCAGGTCGAACCGGCGGACGTTGATCGCGAGCTCCGCATGGGGCACTCCGAAAAGGAAACCGGCACACAAGCTGGCGACCAGATGGAGATGTTCAAAGGCGGCGCGGTCGAAATCAAGACCCGCAAGAAAATGGTCGAGCCGCGCACCGACGCGCAGAAGGAATACGTCAAGAACCTGTTCAAGAACGAACTGGCCTTCGGTATCGGCCCAGCCGGTACAGGTAAGACGTACCTCGCGGTCGCTGTTGGTGTGTCGATGTTCATCACTGGTCAGGTCGACAAGATCATCCTGTCGCGCCCCGCTGTCGAAGCGGGCGAAAAGCTCGGCTTCCTGCCGGGTGACATGAAGGACAAGGTCGATCCGTACATGCAGCCGCTATACGACGCGCTGAACGATTTCCTTCCCAGCAAGCAAGTGCAGAAGCTGATGGAAGAAAAGAAGATCGAGATCGCTCCGCTCGCCTTCATGCGTGGCCGTACGCTGTCCCGCGCGTTCATCGTGCTCGATGAGGCGCAGAACGCCACGTCCATGCAGATGAAGATGTTCCTGACCCGTCTGGGTGAAGGCTCTCGCATGGTCATCACCGGCGACCGCAGCCAGATCGACCTTCCGCGCGGCATGGACTCCGGTCTTGTCGATGCGGAGCGTCTGCTCAAGGGCATCAAGAAGATCAGCTTCAACTACTTCACGTCCAAGGACGTGGTGCGTCACCCGCTCGTCGCCGCGATTATCGAGGCATACGACGCCGACGACGTGAAAAGGTAATTCGCTGGTAGCCTGTCACGCGGCCTGTTAAGGGCCGCGCGACAATATCAGGACGGTTCCCGTGCAAATCGACATTGAAATCACCGACGATCGTTGGGTGGACCTCGGGCTTGAGGACATCACCGAAACGGCTGCTCACGCTGTTCTCGAACGGCTGGGTATCGATGCCGAGGAATGCGAGCTGTCGGTGCTGGGTTGCGATGATGCGCGCATCCGCGAACTGAACGCCGATTTCCGCGAGAAAGACAAAGCGACGAACGTCCTCTCTTGGCCCGCAGACGAGCGCGGCGCAGAAGACGACGGCGACATGCCCGAAGCGCCCGAAGCGGATGTCTTCGGCACCATCGAGCTGGGCGATATCGCGATTTCCTATGAGACATGCGAGCGCGAAGCCACCGAGGCCGGCAAACCGCTGCGCGATCACGCCATGCATCTGATGATCCACGGCATCCTTCATTTGTTGGGTTTTGATCACATCAGGGACGGCGATGCTGCGCTGATGGAAGGAATCGAGACCGAAATACTTGGCAAAATGGGTATGGCTGACCCATATTCGTAGTTGGAAAGTCCGGCAACGCTGCCTGGGCTATAGGTTTGGAGACAATGGGCGACACCAACGAGGGTCCTTCTATCGCAGCGCAGAGCGCGCAAGCGGACACCATAGACGGCAACAAGAGCGGTTTTCTCAGCCGCATATTCGACGCTTTTAACCCGTCCGAAGAGGATGAGGAAACGCATCACAACGGGAACGTCGTTCCCATGCAGCCGGTGTTGGGACTATCCAACCTGCGCAGGATGCGTGTCGAAGACGTCTCAATCCCCAAAACGGATATCGTGGCGGTTCCGATCACCAGCACCAAAGAGGAGCTGGTCCAGACGTTCCGCGATAGCGGGCTGACCCGTATCCCTGTCTACGACAATACGCTCGACAGCCCTATGGGGCTGGTGAACCTCAAGGACTTTGCCTTGAAGTTCGGTTTCGACTGCGACGAAGACACCTATGACCTCAACCAGATGCTGCGCCCGCTGATCTACGTGCCGCCGTCCATGCCGCTGCATGTGCTGCTGCAAAAGATGCAGGCAGAGCGGACCCACATGGCGCTGGTGATCGACGAATACGGCGGGACCGATGGTCTCGTGACGATCGAAGACCTCATCGAACAGGTCGTGGGCGAGATCGAGGACGAGCACGACGAAGAAGAGGCCGCATCCTTCGTGAGCGAAGGGCCGGGTGTCTACCTCGTCTATGCGAAGACCGATCTGGATGACTTCGAGCAGGAGATCGGTCTCGATCTCGGTGCACACGAAGAAATCGATGACGAGGAAATCGATACGCTCGGTGGCCTTGTGTTCATGCTGGCGGGCCACGTTCCTGCGCGCGGCGAGGTGATCAAACACCCCGACGGGCCGGAGTTCGAGGTGATCGAGGCCGATCCGCGCCGGATCAAGCGTCTGCGCGTGCGCGTCAACAAACCTGCCGAGGCCTAAGACTTCATGAGGCACCTGATGACTTTCGGAGCGCCGGTCCTCGCCGGCCTCCTGATGATGCTCGGTCAGGAGCCTCTGAACTTTGCCTATCTCATCGTGCCTGCACTGGTGCTTTGGGCGATCACGTCGTCCAGCGCGCCAAAGGTCGCCGCGTTTCAGGCGTGGCTGGCGGGCGTTGCCTATTTCGGCCCAATGCTCCGCTGGATCGAATACCCTTTCCGCGTGGAGGCCGACATCTACGGCTGGATGGCGCCCTTCGCGGCGGCTCTGCTACCTATGGGCCTTGCGCTGTTCTGGGCGGTCAGCATGTGGATCGCGGTCAGGCTCGGACGGGGCAGGGCGGCTTGGGCGCTGGGCCTGATCCTTGGTGAAATAGGGCGGGCGTATCTCTTCACGGGTTTCCCGTGGGGGCAGTTCGCGCAGTCCTACCTCGACACCTTTGCCATCCACGCGGTGCCGTTCGTTGGTGCCTACGGGCTGACGGTCCTCATCATCATGCTCACCGCTGCGCTGGCGTCGCTGATTATCCGCCACCGTTTTTCGGCGCTGCTCGCCGTATTCATCGGCGGCGCCATAGCGCTGCCTTACAGCCCCGAGCCAACCATCAGCGACGGCCCTATGGTGCGCCTCGTCCAGCCGAACGCGCGACAAGAGGACAAGTGGGATCCCGACAAGATGCAGGTGTTCTACCGCCGCTTGATCCAATCGACGATGGCGGGGGAGACGCCCGATCTGGTCGTATGGCCTGAAACCTCCGTCCCCTATCTGCTGAACTACGCTGGTGACGTGATCGAACAGGTGTCCGATGTTGCGCGCGGTGCGCCCGTGGTGGTCGGCATCAACCGCGAAGAGGACATGCTTTACTACAACAGCATGGTCGTCGTGGGGCGGGGCGGCGAGTTGCTCGACACCTACGACAAACGCCACCTCGTACCGTTCGGCGAGTATGTCCCTTTCGGCAATCTGCTGGCAGAGTTCGGCATCCACGGACTCGCCGCGAACGAAGGGTCGGGCTTCAGCGAAGGGACGGGTTCGCACCTCATTGAGTTCGCAAATATCGGCAAGGTGCGTCCGCTGATCTGTTACGAAGGCATTTTCCCGTCGCTCTCGCATTCTGACGAACGCCCCCGCGCGCTCATGCTGATTACCAACGACGGATGGTTCGGCCCTGATGCGGGTCCGATGCAGCATCTGGCGCAGGCGAGGCTCAGGGCGATCGAACAAGGTCTGCCCCTGATCCGCGTCGCGAATACAGGTGTCACGGCCATGATCGACTCGCGCGGGGTGATCACAGCGTCGATGGGCATGGGCGAAGAGGGCTATATTGACGCACCCCTGCCAGTGGCCTCCGCGCCCACTGTTTACAGCAAATTAACCAATATTCCTTTAGTTATCCTGATTGTTCTGACTGCGGGTATCGCCATTCTCGCAAGGCGAAAAACGGCGTTGACCTAACACGCCAGTAGGTTTAGCCGTTCCTCATTCGTGCCCCCACAACGGCTTCCTGGCGTGGTTGGGCCAAATCTAATGGAGCACTTCATGTCACGACTGGACTACATCTTTACTTCGGAGTCTGTTTCCGAAGGGCACCCCGATAAGGTCTGCGACCGTATCTCGGATACTATTCTAGACGCATTTCTGGCCGAAGAGCCCGAAGCCCGCGTTGCTTGCGAAACTTTCGCCACCACGAACCGTGTGGTCATCGGCGGCGAGGTTGGCCTATCGGATCAGTCCAAGCTGACCGAATATATGAACAGCGTTCCGGACCTCGTTCGCGGCGCTATCAAGGACATCGGCTACGAGCAGGACAAGTTCCACTGGGAGACGGTTGAGATCACCAACCTCCTGCACGAACAGTCCGCGCACATCGCCCAGGGCGTCGATGCGTCCGACGACAAGGACGAAGGCGCTGGCGATCAGGGCATCATGTTCGGTCACGCGACCCGCGAAACCGATGCGCTTATGCCCGCGCCGATCCATTACAGCCACGCGATCCTGCGTCGTCTGGCCGAAGTGCGTAAAAACGGTACCGAGCCCGCGCTTGGCCCCGACGCGAAATCGCAGCTTTCGATCCAGTACCGTGACGGCAAGCCGGTGGGCGTGTCTTCGCTGGTTCTGTCGACGCAGCACCTTGATGAATCGCTGACCTCGGAAGATGTCCGCGCCATCGTCGAACCCTACATCCGCGAAGTTCTGCCGGAAGGCTGGCTGTCGGACGCGACCGAATGGTGGATCAACCCCACCGGCAAGTTCGTCATCGGCGGCCCTGACGGCGACGCTGGCCTGACCGGCCGCAAGATCATCGTCGACACCTATGGCGGCGCGGCCCCTCACGGCGGCGGTGCGTTCTCGGGCAAAGATCCGACCAAGGTGGACCGCTCGGCGGCCTATGCCTCGCGCTATCTGGCCAAGAACGTCGTTGCTGCGGGTCTTGCGGACAAGTGCACGATCCAGCTGTCCTACGCCATCGGCGTGGCCAAGCCCCTGTCGATCTACGCCAACACTTACGGCACCAACACCGTAGACGAGGCCGCTATCGAACGTGCTGTTTCGCAGGCGATGGACTTGACGCCGCGGGGTATCCGTACCCATCTGGGCCTCAATAAGCCGATCTACGCTCGCACTGCCGCTTACGGTCACTTCGGTCGCGCACCGGAAGCCGACGGTGGTTTCTCGTGGGAGCGCACCGATCTGGCAGAGGCACTCAAAGGAGCCGTCTGATGGCAAATACCGATGTTTCCGGACTGACC
Source organism: Marivivens aquimaris (assembly GCF_015220045.1). Lineage (NCBI taxonomy): Bacteria > Pseudomonadati > Pseudomonadota > Alphaproteobacteria > Rhodobacterales > Paracoccaceae > Marivivens > Marivivens aquimaris. The sequence continues at coordinate 3,187,102 of NZ_JADBGB010000001.1, forward strand.
CAGCTTGGATCGCACGTCGATCTGCCCACCTCGCCCGAGGAGGCAAAACTCGAACGTGTGCCCCATACGCACGAAGGCGAACGTTATGTGGTGCGGTTTACCTCGCCCGAGTTCACCTCGCTGTGCCCGCTGACGGGGCAGCCCGATTTTGCTCACCTTATGATCGACTATGTGCCGCGCAAGTGGCTGGTCGAGAGCAAGTCGCTCAAGCTGTTCCTCGGTTCGTTCCGTAACCACGGTGCTTTCCACGAAGACTGTTCGGTCATGATCGGCAAGCGCATTGCCGATCTGCTCGATCCCGAATGGCTGCGCATCGGTGCCTACTGGTACCCGCGCGGCGGTATCCCGATCGACGTGTTCTGGGCCACGGGTCCGGAGCCCGAGGGCATCTGGATCCCCGAACAGGGCGTTCCGCCGTATCGCGGACGCGGTTAAGATTAAGCGGTAGGTCTCGACCTGCCGCTTTTTTCTTTGTAAGGGGCGCGCCATGACCGCATCGAACAAACATCCCGACGCGCCTTGGCGCAATTTTTATGGCCGTATTCATGGCAAGACCCTGAATCAGGCGCAGAAGGACTATCTCGACGAAGATCTGGAGGCTCTGTCTCCGGGCGATGTGAGCTGGGAAACCAACCCCGATCGCAAACCGCTCGACATGGAAGCGCGTTTCAAGGGCAAGCCCGTCTGGCTCGAAATCGGTTTTGGCGGCGGTGAGCACCTTGTTCACATGGGTGAGACCTATCCCGAGATCGAGATCATCGGGTGCGAGCCGTTCATGAACGGTGTTGCGATGCTGCTGGGCAAGATCCGCAAGCTGGGCACACAGAACGTTGCCGTCCATCCGGGCGATGCGCGTGATGTGTTCGACGTGCTGCCGGACCATTCGATTTCGAAGGCGTTCCTGAACTACCCCGACCCGTGGCCGAAGAAACGCCACCACCGTCGCCGGTTTGTGACCCAAGAGCACCTCGAGCCGCTGTTCCGCGTCCTGAAGCCGGGTTCGGAATTCCGCGTGGCGACCGACATTCCCGACTACGTGCGCCAGACGCTCGAAGAAGTGCCGAAGGCCGGTTTCGTCTGGCAGGGCAAAGGCCCCGAGGACATGAGTACCCCGTGGGATGACTGGCACTCCACCCGCTACGAGCAGAAGGCACTGAAAGAGGGCCGGACGCCGCACTATCTGACGTTCATCCGGCCCTGATCGTTTACGCGATGGGCTTGCCGCCGGTCTGACCGATGGTCTCGCCCGTCATGTAGGACGACTCGTTGGTGGCGAGGAAAACAAACGCCGGCCCAATCTCTGCGGGCTGGCCCGGACGGCCAAGTGCGGCACCTTCGCCGAAATGCTGGACCTTTTCGTCGGTCTGACCGCCTGACGGCTGAAGCGCCGTCCAGAACGGACCCGGCGCGATGGCATTCACGCGGATGCCGCGTTCGATGACCTGAGCAGCGAGCGCTTGGGTGAAGCCGCGCAGCGCGAACTTGGTCGAGGCATAATCAAGGAGCTGCGGCGACGGATCGTAAGCCTGCGACGAGGTCACGTTAATAATCGCGTCACCCGCTTCCATGTACTTCAGTGCCGATTTGCAGAGCCAGAACGTGCCGAACACGTTCGTCTGGAAGGTCTTCACAAACTGATCGCTGTCGAGGTCTTCGATCTTCGGCTGCTGCTTCTGCATCCCGGCGTTATTCACCAGAACGTCGATACCGCCGAGGTCACGCACCACGTCCGCGATCAACTGGATGCACGCCTGTTCGTCGCTGTTGTCCGCGCCGTAAAGCTGCGCGTTCACGCCCTCTGATTTCAGCAGCTCTAGCGTGGATTTCGCATCTTCGCTGTCGGGGTGAAGGCAGGAAATCGCGACGTCTGCACCTTCGCGAGCGAAGGCAATCGCCGCTGCGCGTCCGATGCCGCTGTCGCCGCCTGTGACCAGCGCTTTGCGGCCCTTCATGCGGCCGAAGCCTTTGTAGCTTTCCTCGCCGTGGTCGGGCTGCGGCTTCATATCGAAGATGCTGCCGGTGCTGTCCTGCGGCTGCGAGGGAAACGGCGGGCGGGGGTAGGCGTCGCGCGGGTCGGTCGCGTCGTATTGGTTCTTGGGCATCACGCCCTCCTTTCGGGAATGTGTTGCCAGACCAAGCGTCCCCACCGCGGATGGGTTCCATCACATACAAATGTGCAAAGGGCCTCTGCGGTGATGGACGCTAACAGTGGGTTGCGCTAAGACGCTGCCGAAGCTTCAGGAGGTTTGAATGTCCGGCCACGGTACCCCTATTCCAATGACGTCCCGCAAGTGCGGCCCGCTGACGGGTGTTGCCAATGTTCCGGGCGATAAATCCATCTCGCACCGCTCGCTGATCCTCGGCGCGCTGTCTGTAGGCAAGACCGAGATTTCGGGCCTTCTGCTGGGCGAAGACGTTCTGGATACCGCCAAGGCCATGCGCGCTTTCGGCGCCACCGTCACCGACCACGGTGAAGGCAACTGGACCGTCGAAGGCGTCGGCGTCGGCGGCTTTGCAGAGCCTGAGGACGTCATCGACTGCGGCAACTCCGGCACTGGCGTGCGCCTGATTATGGGTTGCATGGCGACCTCGCCGATTTCGGCCACGTTCACCGGCGATGCCTCGCTGCGTTCGCGCCCGATGGGCCGCGTGACCGATCCGCTGGCACTGTTCGGTGCGAAATCCTACGGCCGCGAGGGTGGCCGCCTGCCGCTGACGATCGTCGGCGCTGCGAACCCCGTGCCCGTGACCTACACCACGCCGGTCCCGTCGGCTCAGGTCAAATCGGCTGTGCTGCTGGCTGGTCTGAACGCTCCGGGCCAGACCGTTGTCATCGAGAAAGAAGCCACCCGCGACCACACCGAGCGTATGCTCGCTGGTTTCGGCGCAGAGATCACTGTCGAGGACACCGAAGAGGGCCGCAAGATCACTCTCACCGGTCAGCCCGAACTGAAAGCCCAGACCATCGTCGTTCCGCGCGATCCGTCCTCGGCTGCTTTCCCCGTGTGTGCCGCGATCATCACCGAAGGCTCGGACGTGCTGGTTCCGAACATCGGCCTCAATGATACCCGCGCTGGCCTGTTCACCACGCTGCGCGAGATGGGTGCTAACCTCGAATACGAAAACATGCGCGAAGAGGGCGGCGAACCTGTAGCCGACCTGCGTGCGAAATACAGCCCGAACCTCAAGGGCATCGAAGTCCCGCCCGCCCGCGCCGCGTCGATGATCGACGAATATCCGGTGCTGTCGGTCGTCGCGGCATTCGCCGAGGGCGACACCGTGATGAAGGGCGTCAAGGAACTACGCGTCAAGGAATCCGACCGCATCGACGCCATGGCCAAGGGCCTGCGCGCTGCGGGCGTCGAAGTGGACGAGGGCGATGACTGGTGGATCGTCAAGGGCCTTGGTTTCGGCAACGTGCCGGGCGGTGCGACCGTTGAATCGCGCCTCGATCACCGTATCGCCATGTCTTTCATGGTGATGGGCATGGCGACCGAAAAGCCGATGTCGGTGGATGACGGCTCGCCCATCGCGACCTCGTTCCCGATCTTTGAGCCGCTGATGGCCGAACTGGGCGCTGCTGTTTCGCGGTCGAACCAGTGAGCGACGAAAAGCCGAAAAGGAACTGGCGGGCCATCCTTGTGACGGGCCTGCTGGTGCTTTTTGGCGCGATGCGTCTATTTGAAATGTGGGTGCAAGGCGGCGGCCGGTTAAACTAGGAGAGCGACATGAAATTCACCGTAGCAATCGACGGTCCCGCAGCGGCGGGTAAAGGCACGATCTCTAAAGCTGTTGCTGCCGACTTCGGTTTTGCTCACCTCGACACCGGTCTGCTCTATCGCGCTGTCGGCGCCAAAGTCACCGATGGTGCCGAGGCGATTGCCGCAGCCGAAAGCCTGACGCCCGAAGACCTTAAGCGCACCGATCTGCGCACGATGGAAGCAGGGCAGGCGGCATCGAAGGTTGCTGTGATCCCCGAAGTCCGCGCGGCTCTTGTTGATTTCCAGCGCCGTTTCGCGGCTCAGGCTGGCGGCGCTGTGCTGGATGGTCGCGACATCGGCACCGTCATTTGTCCCGATGCCGAGGTGAAGCTGTTCGTAACCGCCTCTGCCGAAGTGCGCGCCCATCGCCGCTGGCTCGAAGTGGGCGGCGACGAGGCTCAGGTGCTGGCCGAGGTCAAAGAGCGCGACGATCGCGACATGAACCGCGCCGATGCACCGCTCAAACCGGCGGATGATGCTGTTCTGGTCGACACCAGCGATTTGAGCATCGAGGAAGCCGTCGCGGCCGCTGTGGCCGCGATCAAGGCGAAGATGGCTTAAGCCTTCTCGACTTCTCTGGCGTCGAAAGCAGCGCGGGCCTGATCCACGGCAGCGACGTTTTCGACCGCCCACTCCCCCATGATTTCAGCCGCGCGTCCGAACGAGCGTCCAAGGTCCGTCAACTGGTATTCCACGGTCGGCGGAACGGTCGCGTAAGCAGTACGCAGGACCAAACCGTCACGCTCCAGCTCGCGCAGGGTGCGCGACAACATGCGCTGCGTGATTCCGAGATGCCGTTTCAACTCATTGAAGCGCATCACATCGCGACTCGCCAAAGAGATGATCACCAGAATCCTCCAGCGGTCACCCACGCGGGACAGTAACCCGTTGATTTTGCCGCATTGTGTCGGGCAGTGGCCGATGTCTTTCACGGTTCCCTCCATGATACCGGGTATCAGAAATGTGCCTTCTTGCGGCTCGTTTCCGGTTCCCAATATATACCAGTATCTTTCATATACCACTCCTTAAGGTACTATAATGTTCTACGAAAAACTGAACTGGCGCTACGCAACCAAAGCCATGGACCCCGCGAAAAAGGTTCCGGCTGAAAAGATCGACCGCATCGTCGAAGCTGCTCGTATGGCGCCGACCTCCTCGGGCCTCCAGCCGTTCGAAATCTTCGTTGTCTATAACGATGGCGTTCGCGCTCAATTGTCCGAAGCCGCATTCGGTCAGCGTCAGCTTGTCGACGGCACCGCTGTTCTGGTCTTCGCGGCTTGGGACAACTACTCCGACGCGCGCATCGACGAATTCGTCGACCTGACCGCCGAAGTTCGCGGTAGCTCGGACGGCCTGAAGGAATACTTCGACCGCCTGAAAGGCATGTATCTGCCGCGCGAAGCCGACGTGAACTTCCAGCACGCCGCTCGTCAGGCTTACATCGGTCTGGGCTTCTCGATCATGGCCGCTGCCGAGGAAGAAGTCGACGCGACCCCGATGGAAGGCTTCGACAACGCCAAGTTCGATGAGATCCTCGGTCTGACCGAAAAGGGCCTCAAGTCGGTCTGTATCCTTCCGGTCGGTTACCGCGACGAAACCGCTGACTGGCTCGCTCCGATGAAGAAGGTCCGCCGTCCGCGCGATCAATTCGTCACCGAGATCAAGTAAGCCGATCAGGCCGAAGGGACGTGCGATAGCCGTTTTAGCCTTGCAAACTTGGGTTTCATTCGCTAAACGCACGCACGTCCGCAGGCCGTTAAGAGCCGCAAGACAGATGAGCAGGGCCCGAGGCATACCTCTGGCCCTCATTGTTTTGCGAATCAAGGCGGTCATGGATGAACGAAACTAAGACCGGCGGAACCAACCGCCTGGCCCGTGAAAAGCACTTGTAAAGGAAACTGTACGCTCATGAGCGCTAACGCATCGATGGAGGAATTCGAAGCCCTCCTTAACGAAAGCTTCGAAATCGACACCCCGAGCGAAGGTTCGGTTGTCAAAGGCAAAGTCATCGCTGTTGAAGCTGGCCAAGCCATCATCGACGTAGGCTACAAAATGGAAGGCCGCGTCGATCTTAAAGAATTCGCAAACCCGGGCGAAGCTCCGAACATCAACGTCGGCGACGAAGTTGAAGTGTTCCTGCGCGCTGCCGAAAACGCACGTGGCGAAGCCGTCATCTCGCGTGAAATGGCTCGCCGCGAAGAAGCCTGGGATCGTCTGGAAAAGGCATACGCCGCAGAAGAGCGCGTCGAAGGCGCAATCTTCGGTCGCGTCAAGGGCGGCTTCACCGTGGATCTGGGCGGCGCTGTTGCGTTCCTGCCGGGTTCGCAGGTTGACGTTCGTCCGGTTCGCGATGCTGGCCCGCTCATGGGTCTCAAGCAGCCGTTCCAGATCCTCAAGATGGACCGTCGTCGTGGCAACATCGTTGTTTCGCGTCGCGCTATCCTCGAAGAATCGCGTGCCGAACAGCGCGCCGAAGTCATCGGCAACTTGGCTGAAGGCCAGACCGTCGAAGGCGTCGTCAAGAACATCACCGAATACGGTGCGTTCGTTGACCTCGGCGGTGTTGACGGCCTGCTGCACGTCACCGACATGGCATGGCGCCGTGTAAACCACCCGTCGGAAATCCTGTCGATCGGCGAGACCATCAAAGTTCAGGTCATCAAGATCAACAAGGACACCCACCGTATCTCGCTCGGCATGAAGCAGCTTCAGGCCGACCCGTGGGATTCGGTCGAAAACAAGTACCCGCTCGAGTCGGTTCACACCGGCCGCGTGACCAACATCACCGACTACGGCGCCTTCGTGGAGCTGGAGCCGGGCGTCGAAGGTCTGGTACACGTTTCGGAAATGTCCTGGACCAAGAAGAACGTCCACCCGGGCAAGATCGTTTCGACCTCGCAGGAAGTCGAAGTCATGGTTCTGGAAATCGACTCGGCCAAGCGTCGCGTTTCGCTCGGTCTCAAGCAGACCCAGCGCAACCCGTGGGAAGTCTTTGCTGAGACCCACCCGGAAGGCACCCAGGTCGAAGGCGAAGTCAAGAACATCACCGAATTCGGTCTGTTCATCGGCCTGCCGGGCGACATCGACGGCATGGTTCACCTTTCGGACCTGTCGTGGGACGAGCGCGGTGAAGACGCCATCCAGAACTACCGCAAGGGCGACGTCGTCAAAGCCGTTGTCACCGAAGTCGACGTTGAGAAAGAGCGTATCTCGCTCTCGATCAAGCAGCTGGCAGGCGACCCGTTCGCTGAAGCTATCGGCGGCGTGAAGCGTGGTTCGATCATCACCGTCAACGTCACCGCTATCGAAGATGGCGGCATCGAGGTCGAATACGAAGGCATGAAGTCGTTCATCCGTCGTTCGGACCTCTCGCGTGACCGTGCTGACCAGCGTCCTGAGCGTTTCGGCGTAGGCGACAAGGTCGACGTTCGCGTCACCAACGTCGACTCGAAGTCGCGCAAGCTGGGTCTGTCGATCAAAGCTCGCGAAATCGCCGAAGAAAAAGAAGCTGTCGAACAGTACGGTTCGTCCGACTCGGGCGCTTCGCTGGGCGACATCCTCGGCGCAGCTCTGAAGGGTGGCGACGAGTAATCGTTCCCTTCGGATCGCAAGATCAGGCCCCGCTACCAGCCGGTAGCGGGGCTTTTTCTTTGCCGAATCAAAATTCGTGAAGTTGTGGTCGCGTGTGCATCTGCGACTGGGTTGTGCAGCTCCGAACCGGCAAAAGGGTGCCAAATACCCGTAACATCTGCGAATTTCTTCATAGGCCCTGTGAGAAACCTTTGCCGCGTTGGACTGAATACGTATAGTTTTCTCTATTACAGGGATTAACTCTGAGCCGATTATTCGGGGGGAGCTACAGCATGATCAGGTCCGAACTGATCCAGAAGATCGCAGACGAGAACCCGCATCTCTATCAGCGGGACGTCGAAAAGATCGTGAATACCGTATTTGAAACCGTCACCGACGCCATGGCCGAAGGCAATCGTGTCGAACTGCGCGGTTTCGGCGCGTTTTCAGTCAAGAAGCGCGATGCAAGAATGGGACGGAACCCTCGCACCGGTGAACCCGTTGATGTAGAGGAAAAGCACGTCCCTTTCTTCAAGACAGGCAAGCTCTTGCGCGACCGCCTGAACGGTCTGGAAGGGACCGAAGACGACGAGTAAGAGAGATTTATGAAAACAATCCGTTACGCATTCTGGGGTCTGGTGGCGCTGGTTCTTGTGTTGGTTGGCCTCGCCAACCGCGATATCGTTACCCTGCGCGCCATGCCTCAGGCCATGGCCGACCTTCTTCACATTTCACCTGACATCCAGCTGCCGCTCTTCGTGGCGATCTTTGCTGGCGTCGGCATCGGCCTGCTGATCGGATTCCTGTGGGAGTGGATGCGCGAGCATCCGGTCCGCAAACAGGCGCGTCGCCAAGGCAAAGAAGCCAAAAAGCTGCGTCAGGAACTTGCCACCCGTAGCGATGGCACCGGACACAGCAAGGACGATGTTCTGGCTCTGGTCGAACGGTCCTAAGCACGATGCCTGATGTTCGCGTAAAGATTTGCGGCCTTCGGGACCGCACCAATCTCGTTGCCGCATGTGAAGCCGGAGCCGCCTATGTCGGCTTCGTTTTCTTTCCCAAAAGCCCGCGCAATGTGACCATCGATGAAGCCGCCGATCTGGCGCTCGCGACGAAGCTTGGCGTCGCAAAGGTCGCGCTGGTCGTCGATCCGACAGACGAGCTGCTGGACCAGATCACGGCCAAGGTGCCGCTCGATATGATCCAGCTTCACGGCAAGGAAACGCCCGAGCGTGTGGCCGAAGTGCGCAGCCGTTACGGTCTGCCGGTGATGAAGGCCATCGGCCTGTCTGGCCCCGAAGACACCCCGCAGATCGACATCTACGCCAAGGTCGCCGATCAGCTGCTGATCGAACCGAAGGCGCCCAAGGGTTCCGACCGTCCGGGTGGCAATGGTGTGACGCTTGATTGGTCGCTCGCCCGCCGCAAATACTGGACCCGTCCGTGGATGCTGGCCGGAGGTCTGAACGCGGGCAACGTGGCGCAGGCGGTGGACTACACGGGCGCGCGTCAGGTGGACCTGTCCTCCGGTGTCGAGAGCGCACCCGGCGTCAAAGACCCCGACATGATCCGCGCGTTCATGAAAGCCGTCCAATCATGACATTGGCCTTCCGCCCTGCGACACGGGCGGATGTGCCCGCCATTCTGGAGTTGCTGGCCGAGGACTGGATCGGGGCAACCCGCACCGAGCTCGACGGCGATGCGATGTTCGATGCTCTCCAAGGCACCGAACTGATCGTCGGAGAGATGGACGGCAAGATCATCGCCACCTACCAGATCTCCATCAATCACCTGATTTCGCTGTCCGCACCGTGCCGCGCAATCCTCGAAGGCGTGCGCGTGGCCTCCCATCTGCGCGGGCAGAAGATCGGTGAACAGCTGGTGGCCGACGCCGAAGAACGTGCGAAGCGGGCAGGGGCCACGGTGATGAACCTGACCTCGAACAGCACGCGCGTGGCGGCTCACCGTTTCTACATCCGGCTCGGCTATAAACAGAGCCACGCTGGCTTCAGGAAAGCGCTCACCTCGTAAGATAGAGGATGTCGTACTGGCTCTCGAATTGGGGCGAGGGCTGCATGAGGCGCGCGGTATCCTCGCCCGTCATTTCGAAATAACCGACAACAGAATGGGTCGAGCCGGGATCGACGAGGGTGTTGGTATCGGTCGGCAGTTCGTCATAGCTCACCGCAGGTCCGCCATCGACATAACCGACACCGAGGTAGAGCCATTTCCCGCCTTCGATCTTGCTGAACTGGCCGGATGTCCGCTGCGATCCTGTCAGCTTCTCCAGATCGTAGGTGCCGTCGTCGACCTTTGTGATGCGACAGCGGAAGTCTTGGTAAATGACGATCTCTAGGAAGCGCCCGCCGAGTTTCGCCGTGCGGCAGTTCCAGTTGCCCTCCACATTGCTCAGTTCGATTTCGGGCGGGTTCACGATCTGCTCAAGAAGCCGGAGTTCCGACTGGCTGGCGGCACCGACTGCACTCGCCAAGGCTTCGGCGTAGGTGTCGGCATTGTTCGCCAACCTCTCTTGGTCGGGGAGGCGGACGTCCGCTCCCGCAATGGTGGCGCAGAAAGTGGCAAGTGCGACGAAACCAACCGTCTTCAACATATCGGATTACCTTTGTGTCGTGACCTGCTATTTACCCTAGACCTTACGGACGCTAAGTCCGAAGGCGAATCCGTATAGGGAGGTAGGGTCATGGCAGACGATCTATTTAACAGCTTCATGAACGGACCTGACGAGCAAGGCCGCTTTGGCAATTACGGCGGACGTTTCGTTGCCGAAACGCTGATGCCGCTCGTTCTGGAACTTCAGAAAGAGTACGAAAAAGCCAAGGACGATCCCACTTTCTGGGCTGAAATGGACGACCTGTGGAAGCACTACGTCGGCCGTCCGTCGCCGCTGTATTACGCATCCCGCATGACCGAAGAGCTCGGCGGTGCGAAGATCTACCTCAAGCGTGACGAACTGAACCACACCGGCGCGCACAAGGTGAACAACGTCCTCGGCCAGATCATTCTGGCGCGCCGCATGGGCAAAACCCGCATCATCGCGGAAACCGGCGCGGGTCAGCACGGCGTTGCGACCGCGACGGTCTGTGCGAAATTCGGCCTCAAGTGCGTTGTCTACATGGGCGCCCACGACGTTGAACGTCAGGCACCGAACGTGTTCCGTATGCGCCTGCTGGGTGCAGAAGTCGTTCCGGTCACTTCGGGCCGCGGTACGCTCAAGGACGCGATGAACGATGCGCTGCGTGACTGGGTCACCAACATCGACGACACCTTCTACTGCATCGGCACCGTCGCCGGTCCGCACCCCTATCCGGCGATGGTCCGCGATTTCCAGTCGATTATCGGCAAGGAAGTCCGCTGGCAGCTACCCGAGCAGGAAGGCGAAGGCCGTTTGCCCGACACCGTGATCGCGGCGATCGGCGGCGGCTCGAATGCGATGGGCCTGTTCTACCCGTTCCTCGACGACAAGTCGGTCAACATCATCGGCGTCGAAGCTGGCGGTAAGGGCGTGAACGAAAAGATGGAGCACTGCGCGTCGCTGACCGGCGGCCGTCCGGGCGTTCTGCACGGCAACCGTACGTATCTGCTTCAGGACGAAGACGGTCAGATCCTCGAAGGTTTCTCGATCTCGGCTGGCCTCGACTATCCGGGTATCGGTCCGGAGCACGCATGGCTGCACGACATCGGCCGCGCGCAGTACGTGTCGATTACAGACAAAGAGGCGCTCGAGGCGTTCCAGTTCTCCTGCCGTACTGAAGGCATCATTCCGGCGCTCGAACCCTCGCACGCGCTGGCGCATGTGATGAAGATCGCGCCGACGCTGCCGAAGGACCACATCATCGTCATGAACATGTGTGGCCGCGGTGACAAAGACATCTTCACCGTCGCCCGCCATCTGGGCGTGGACATGTCGGACACCAAAATCGGTCGCGACGCCGACTAAAATAAAAGGCCCCGCGAGGGGCCTTTTTCATTCCGGTGCTTTCCAGTTGATCCAGCGTCCGTGGAAATCGGCGCGGCCCATTTTGAGCGACAGGTCTCCGGGCCAGAGGCGTAGCGTCAAAGCTGCGCCTTTTCCGCTTCCGTCGTTCTCCATCCGGAACCACGCGAGCGGCGCTTTCTTTGTCGCGGCCTTGCCCAGTGTCTCGATGGCAGCGCGTCCGCGTTCCTGCTGCGGCCCGCTAAGATACTGCCACGCGACGGTCGAATAGATCATCGTCATCGCGCCTTGGGTCAGCGACAGGCTGTCCAGCCATTCGACAGCATCGCCCTGAAGCACGGGCGTGTCGCAGAGCGTAATGGCGGAGCGGGTCAGCTCCATCCGGTAGTTCTGATCGGCCCAAAGGTAGGACAGCAGGCGGGTCGCATCGACAGGACTGCGCGGGTCGATGGGCATGAGGTCGATGCCTTGGCGGTCGACGACCTCGATGTCTGCGGCGGGCGGCGGGTTGCCGGTCCAATCGGGGGTGAAGACGACAGGGCTATCGGGGTTGCCAAAGACCTTGTCACCGACCTCTAGCCCGTAGCGATCAAAATGCAGGTTCAGGCCCGCACTCGACCCGATTTCGCGCAGGACCAAGGGCAGCTTGTAGCGCTCCGTGATCCACTGACCGGCGGCGATCAGCGCGGCAGAGCGGCGGACCTCGTTCGTCTGTGGTGGGCTGTCGATCCACGTCGAGATGAACGCGGCTTCATCGGTCAGCGCCCACTCGACAGCGCCCCAAAGCGTTTCGTCATCCTGCTCGTGCGGCGGAAATACGTCCTGCATTCCGCAGCGTTCCAGCAGCGCCAGCGCATGAAGCGCGGAACCTACGCGCAAGGGAAGCGATTCGCCCGACGGACCGAGGTCTCCGGGCCAATTAAACATCTTCCGCGTGACGGGACGGTCAGGTTGCAGCCTATCGGCGAGCAGATTCATCAAGCGCTGCATGAACGGAGAGCCGAGCTCGCCGCACGCTTTGGCTTGGGTTCTGAACGCTTCAGGAAGCCTGTCCGTCATTTGAATTTGTCCGCCAGTTTCTGCAAAGGCGAACGATTGTCTACGGCTTCGGGTTCCGCCTCGACCTTCGCGGGTTTGGCCGCTTTGGGTGTCGTGGTCGACGAACGGGGCGGGGCGACACGCAGTGCAACGGCGTTCATGAACTTCGGACCGTCACCACCCGCGAGGGCAGGGGCGCCGTCCGAAATGCCGCGCATCAGGTCATCGAGCCAATCCTGCTCCACCTTCGCGAAATCGGCCAAAACATAGCCCGCAACGCGATCTTTGTGCCCTGGATGGCCGATTCCGAGCCTTACGCGGTCATATTCGGCCCCGATGTGCTGGTGAATGGAGCGCAAACCATTGTGGCCTGCGTGGCCGCCGCCGGTCTTCAAACGACACTTTCCGGGGGCAAGATCGAGCTCGTCATGGAATACCACCACGTCCGCAGGATCGAGTTTGTGAAAGCGCATCGCCTCGCCGACCGACTGGCCGGAGAGGTTCATAAACGTTTCGGGTTTCAGCAGCAGCACCTTTTCGGAGCCCAGCCGCCCTTCGCTAATCTGTCCCTGAAATTTCGCGCGCCACGGGGCAAATCCGTGGTCCTCGGCAATCCGTTCAACGGCCATAAAACCGATGTTGTGACGATTCCGCGCATATTTCGCGCCAGGGTTTCCAAGTCCGACAAAAAGTTTCATAATAGCAAACTAATCGCGCACTCAGTCATGCACCATCGAAAAAGGCCATATACATGTCCTTTAAAAGAAGCTATTGGCGCGCCTTCTGCTATTCTCTTTGTGAAAGTCCCCCGACATGATCCCGACCCTTGCCGATGCTCTGGCTGCACGCGGCTATGAAAACTTGACCGCCGTCCAGAAGGCCGTGCTCGATCCCGAAGTGGACGGCCGTGACCTTCTGGTGTCGGCGCAAACCGGGTCGGGCAAAACTGTCGGCTTCGGTCTTGCTATCGCACCCCAGATCGTCAACGACGACGGCCGCGTCGGACCTGCCGGTCTGCCGCTCGCCGTTATCGTTGCGCCGACCCGCGAACTGGCGCTTCAGGTCCAGCGCGAACTGACATGGCTCTACGGCCAAACCGGTGCCGTCATCGGCTCGGCTGTCGGCGGCATGGACCCGCGCGACGAACGCCGCAAGCTCGACCGCGGTGTGCACATCGTTGTCGGCACGCCAGGCCGTCTGCGTGACCACACCCAGCGCGGCGCGCTCGACATGTCCGAAGTCAAAGCGATCGTCCTCGACGAAGCTGACGAAATGCTGGACCTCGGTTTCCGCGAAGACCTCGAATACCTGCTGGGCGAAGCGCCTGAAGAGCGCCGCACGCTGTTGTTCTCAGCCACCGTTCCCGCTGGCATTGCCAAGCTGGCGAAGAGCTACCAGCGCGACGCGATGCGTCTGCAGACCGCAGGCGAGGCGCGCCAACACACTGACATTACGTATCAGATGATGAACGTCGGCCCGCGCGATGCGGAAAACGCGATTATCAACACGCTGCTGTTCCACGATGCCGAAAACGCCATCGTATTCGCGAACACCCGCGCCGTTGTAGCACGTCTGACCGCACGTCTGTCGAACCGTGGTTTTCAGGTTGTGTCGCTCTCGGGCGAACTGAGCCAAGCTGAACGTACCCACGCGCTGCAGGCGATGCGCGACGGCCGTGCCCGCGTTTGTGTGGCGACCGACGTTGCGGCTCGCGGCATTGACCTTCCGGGTCTGGAACTGGTGATCCACGCCGAACTGCCGTCGAACTCCGAAACCCTTCTGCACCGCTCGGGCCGTACCGGCCGCGCTGGTAAGAAAGGTATCTCGGCTCTGATCGTTCCGCCGAAGGTCAAAGGCAAAGCGACCCGCCTTCTGAAAGGCGCAAAGGTCGAGGCCGAATGGACCGAAGCCCCGTCCGCTGAAGAAGTCCAGTCGCGCGAAGAAGAGCGTCTGCTGAACGACGAGTCGTGGAACGAGACCCCCACCGATACCCAAGCCGCATTTGCCGAGCGTCTGCTCGAGCGTTACAGCGCCGAAACCATCGCTGCCGCTTACCTGCGCCTCTATCAGGCGCGCCGTTCGGCTCCGGAAGACCTTGGCGCACCGTCGCCGCGTGATGATGACCGTGACCAAGCGAAGGCCAAGCGCCGCGAAGAGTTCGGCCCGGCTGTCTGGTTCTCGCTGTCAATCGGCCGCGAAGGCCGTGCCGACCCGCGTTGGATGCTCCCGATGCTCGCTAAGAGCGGCGGCATCAGCAAGGACGAGATCGGTGCGATCCGCATTCAGGACGATGTCACCTACGTCGAGATCGCCGAGAAGAGCGCCGATGGTTTCGCGACCATGACCGCTGACGGTCTGGAGCAGGGCATCACCGCCGAGCGCATGGCTTCTGCGCCTGATTTCTCGTTCCGTGGCGGCCCGAAGGGCGGCGGCAAGAAGTCGTTCGACCGTGGTGACCGCAAGCCGCGCGAAAATCGCGGCGACTGGAAACCGCGTGAGGACCGTGGCGATTTCAAGCCGCGCGAAGACCGTAAGCCCAAAGGCGACTGGAAGCCCCGCGAAGACCGCGGCGATTTCAAACCGCGCGAAGACCGCAAGCCCAAGGGTGACTGGAAACCGCGCGAAGACAAGCCGAAGGGTGACTGGAAGCCCCGCGACAACGACAAGCCGAAAGGCGATTGGAAGCCGCGCGAGGATCGCAAACCCAAGGGCGATTTCAAGGACCGCAAGCCGAAGGGCGACTGGAAGCCGCGTGAAGATCGCGCTGGCAAGCCGGCCGCCAAATCCGACGGCGAAGGTAAAAAACGCTGGAACGGTGACGACAAGAAGCGTCGCAACGCGATGGATACCAGCAAGCGTATGGATCGCGGCGCAGATGCCCGTCCGCAGCGCAAGGGGCCGCCCGCTGGCGGAAAGCCCAAGCGCGGCAAGTAATTCAGGAAGGGGCCTTCGGGCCCCTTTTTCTTTGGCTTGTCTACAGACGATCGGCCAATAAAAAACGGAGCCCGAAGGCTCCGTTTCATTCAGTCCCGAAAAGGGGCAAAGATTACTCTTCGCCGCCCTCTTCAGCAGCGTCTTCTTCAGCGTTGTCAGCCGACACGAGGCCCGACGGAGCCTGGATGTTGGCGATGACGAAGTCGCGGTCGATGACAGGCTTAACGCCTTCCGGAAGGGTGACTTCCGAAATGTGGATGGTGTCACCGATTTGCTTGCCGGTCAGGTCGACAACGATCTGTTCCGGGATCTCGCCGGCAACAACGTTGAGTTCGACTTCCGGACGTACGACGGTCAGAACGCCGCCACGCTTGAGGCCCGGAGCAGCTTTTGCGTTCTCGAATTCGACGTGAACGAACAGGTTCACACGCGAGGTACGCTTCAGACGCATCAGGTCGATGTGGGTCGGAAGGTCCTTGACCACGTCGCGCTGAACGCCGCGGCAGATGACGCGGACGTCTTCCTGACCTTCAACCTTGAGGTTGAAGAGGGTCGACATGAAGCGGCCAGCTTTCAGCTTTTGCAGCAGCTTGTTGAAGTCGAGGTTGATTGCGAGGGGCTCTGCGCCACCACCGTAAACGATACCCGGAACTTTGCCTTCACGGCGAGCTTGACGAGCGGCCCCCTTGCCTGTCCCCGTACGTTCCGTGGCGATAAGATCAGGAATCTCACGTGCCATCTTGATAATCTCCAATATAGATGGGGCCGCCCTCCAAGGGTGTGCGGCCCGATGAAGCCGCGCACATACACGCGAATCCCTATTTTGGAAAGACCAAAACGGCCCGTGGCCCTGTTTATATGGCGTTAGACCCAGCGCCCCTCAAAGTCGTCGGGCACCAGCACCATATCGCGGTCGAAGGTGTTGATATCACGGCGACCGCAGAGCGCCATGGAGATGTCGAGCTCCTTATGGATGACCTCCAGCGCCTTGGTGACCCCCGCTTCGCCCATCGCGCCGAGCCCGTGGATATAGGCCCGCCCGATCATCACGCCCTTGGCTCCGAGGCAGAGAGCCTTCAGCACGTCCTGACCCGAACGGATGCCACTATCGAGCCAGACTTCGGTCTGATCGCCTACGGCTGCGACAATCGACGGCAGCACGCGGATCGACGACAGCGCGCCATCCAGCTGGCGACCGCCGTGGTTCGACACCACGATGGCATCGCAGCCGACCTCGACTGCCTTTTTGGCGTCTTCGACGTCCAGAACGCCCTTGAGGATGACCTTGCCGCCCCACTTTTCTTTCAGCCGTGCGATCATCGACCAATCGAGCCGCGGCTCGAACTGTTCCGCCGTCCATGCCGACAGGCTCGACATATCCGAAGCGCTCTTTGCGTGGCCGACAATATTTCGAAACGTGCGCCGCTTGGTCTGGAGCATCTCCAGCCCCCACTGCACACGCCACCCCATATCGAGGATCGACTTCGCCGTCAGCTTCGGCGGAGCCGACAGGCCGTTCTTCAGATCCTTGTGACGCTGCCCGAGGATCTGCAAATCGAGCGTAATCACAAGCGCATCGACGCCTGCATTCTTGGCGCGCTGGATGATGTTATCGACGAAGTCCTCGTCCCGCATGACGTACAGCTGGAACCAGAACGGCGCCTTGGTGTTCTCGCGCACATCTTCGATCGAACAGATCGACATGGTGGAAAGCGTGAACGGCACGCCGAACTTCTCCGCCGCGCGCGCCGCTTTGATCTCGCCATCCGCGCGCTGCATCCCTGTCAGACCTACAGGCGCCAGCGCCACAGGCATCGCCACATCCCGGCCGATCATCGTCGTCTTGGTCGTGCGGTTCGACATGTCGACGGCTACGCGCTGACGCAGACGGATCTTGTCAAAGTCGCTGGTGTTCTCGCGGAACGTCTGTTCCGTCCACGAACCGGACTCGCAGTAATCATAGAACATCTTGGGCGTCCGCAGCTTGTGCAGACGCTTGAGGTCATCAATGCAGGTAATGACGGGCATGGCGCTATCCTGATAATTGGTGCGGAATACTTACCAATTCACCCATTTCAGCGCAACAGCTTTGCGCCTTATGCCGCAGGCGTCGTCATGATGATCCAGTGGGTACCGAACCGGTCTTTGGTCATCCCCATGCCTGGCGAAAAGAACGTCGGTCCGAACGGCATGATGACTCCGTCCTCGGTCTTGAGTGCCTCGTAAATCTCCTCTGCACGCTTTGCGGACTTGAGCTCGACCGATACGGACATCGCCTTTTGGTCGTCTCCTTCGAAATTCGCCGGAAAATCCGACGCCATCAGGTTGCCAGCCTCCGGTGACATCAGCGCCGCATGCATCACGCGGTCCAATCCCATCTCGGGCGAAGCCATGTCGGGCATGTCGCCATAGGTCGAAATCGTGAGCTCGCCGCCGAAAATGCTCTGGTAGGTCTCCATCGCCTCGCGGCAGTGACCTTTGAAATGAATGTATGGGGTAAACACGGTCCGAATCTCCTTTGCCGGAACTTGTGCAGTCAGTGTGCGCTTCGCGCCTAGGCATCTCAACAGATTTGCCTTTGTGCCTGAAATATCCCGGGGGTCGCCGCCAAAGCGGCGGAAGGGGGCAGCGCCCCCTCAGCGACGCTTGCGTCGCTTGTCTGCCCGTCCTAGAAGCCCTTCGAGCTAATTCAGGAGGGTCCGATGGGATTCAAGATGGGTATCGTGGGTCTGCCGAACGTCGGTAAATCGACCCTCTTCAACGCACTGACCAAGACCGCCGCCGCACAGGCCGCCAATTTCCCGTTCTGCACCATCGAGCCGAACGTCGGTGACGTGGCCGTTCCCGACCCGCGCCTCGACAAACTGGCCGAGATTGCAGGCTCCAAGCAGATCATCCCGACCCGCATGACCTTCGTGGACATCGCAGGTCTGGTGAAGGGCGCGTCCAAGGGCGAAGGCCTCGGCAACCAGTTCCTCGCCAACATCCGTGAATGTGACGCTATTGCCCACGTTCTGCGCTGCTTCGAGGATGACGACATCACCCACGTCGACGGCCGCGTCGATCCGGTCGCCGATGCCGAAACGATCGAGATGGAACTGATGCTCGCTGACCTCGAGTCGATCGAGCGCCGGCTCCAGAACATCGTCCGCAAGGTGCGCGGCGGCGACAAGGAAGCCGTGGAGCAGGAGCGCCTGCTGAACCTCGCCAAAGAAGCCATCGAAGCGGGCAAGCCCGCCCGCACCGTGGAAATCGCTGACGAGGACCAGAAGCAGTGGAAGATGCTCCAGCTTCTGTCGACGAAGCCTGTTCTTTACGTCTGCAACGTCGAGGAATCCTCGGCCGGTTCCGGCAACAGCCAGTCGGCCCGCGTTGCGGAAATGGCCGCCGCTCAGGGCAACAGCCACGTCGTCATCTCGGCCCGCATCGAAGAAGAGATCAGCCAGCTCGACGAAGAAGAGCAGGAAATGTTCCTCTCCGAATTGGGCCTGACCGAAGCCGGCCTCGACCGTCTGATCCGCGCCGGTTACGAACTGCTGCACCTCCAGACCTACTTCACCGTTGGTCCGAAAGAGGCCCGCGCGTGGACCATCAAAGAAGGCACCGGTGCCCCCGCGGCCGCAGGCGTCATCCACGGCGATTTCGAGCGCGGCTTCATCCGTGCAGAGACCATCGGTTACGACGACTACATCACCTACAAAGGTGAAAACGGCGCCAAAGAAGCCGGCAAGATGCGTGCGGAAGGCAAGACTTACATCGTCAAAGACGGCGATGTGCTGCACTTCCTGTTCAACACCTGATGCGTCAGCGCCGGTAACGGCGCAGGCAAAGCTAGCATGACGTGGGCGCGGGTTTCCTGCGCCCACAACCATTTCTGCCACTCCGCTTGGCCGGTGTCTTTGGGCAGATCGGGGCGGGCAGGGGCCTCATAGGCCAATTCATGCCCCGCGATATTCCGCACGGTCCGCGCGGGCGTATGCACCACCCAGTCGAGGTCCGAGAACTTGCGCCGGAAAACCGGTAGCGCCAGCTCGACAGGATCATTCTCCACATCACACCAACCGGCATACAGCCGCCGTCCGCTCCGCCAACCGAGGTCATGCAGGCGCAGCTGCCGGTTCAGGCGGCGCAGGCTCTTGCGAACCTCCTCCTCCATCCCCAGCAGCGCCGTCACGTCGGGATCCTTGCCCTCGGTCAGCAGCCCCGGCGTCAGCTTCAGACGCCAAGCAAGTCGATAGAGCCGCGTAAAGCGGTCCTCGCTCGCGTGAGACGTCACGCTATCGGCCAGATGCAGGAATCGCTCGGGCACGCGCACCTTGAAACGGGCCATCGGAAGAGGGGGCAGATAGGCCTCTTCCCGAGGCGGCAGGACCTCCCATGACACTTGTTCCGGCGGCACGCGGGCAGCCAGCAGATGCCGTGCAGCACGGCGCCAGGCAGGGGCGGTGGAACTGAAAGGCAGCGGTATGGCGAACATCGAGCGACTCCGTGTGTTCACTATATGTTCCAGATCGGCAGCCGCAAGCGGGAAAGCTTGCGAAACGTCTATGACGAAAAATCAAGCAAGCACCTTGTCTTCCCCGAAAACCGCCATTAGACGGGTCGACGGAGACGTGGCCGAGTGGTCGAAGGCGCTCCCCTGCTAAGGGAGTAGGCGGGAAACCGTCTCGAGGGTTCGAATCCCTTCGTCTCCGCCATTTCACGAAATTGATGCTTCTCTGACAGCCATTGATTTCGCTTGGCGTTTTTTCCTGACAGCTTCGATCTCGAAAGCCCGGCCTTGCTTCGGTTCCGGCCTCGCGCATAGCTTGGCGACAAATCTGAGGGGCGGGATGACCACCATAAACATCATCGGCGCGGGGCGTGTCGGGGCCACGTTTCTGCGACTTTTCGAGCGGCTGGACGGCGTGCGGATCGGTGACGTGGCGAGCGGCAGCCTTCGTAGTGCGCAAGCGGCAGTGACCGGCGGCGGCGCGGGGCGGGCGGTTGAGCTGACCGACATGTCGCCTGCGGATATCTGGCTGATAACCGTACCGGACGACCGTATCTCGGACATCGCCGCGCAAATCTCTGCGCCGCCTGCGATTGCGGTGCATTGTAGCGGGTTCAAATCGTCGGATGCGCTGGCATCTCTCGCGGACAAGGGCTGGAAAACCGCGAGTTGTCATCCGGTGCGTAGCTTTGCCGACCCTGACGCCGCAGCGAACGCCTTTGCGGGGACCTATTGCGCGATCGAAGGAACGGCCGCGTCCGAGGTCTCTGACCTGATCCGGCGGATCGGCGGCGTGCCGTTCGATGTGCTGCCGGAGAAGAAGGCGATCTATCACGCGGCGGCGGTGTTCTCGAACAACTTTACGACCGTGATCCAGCAGATCGCTCTGGACGCGTGGCGCGAAGCGGGAGTGGATCCGGATACTGCCAAGTCACTCTGCGCGTCGCTTCTGACCGCCACGGCGGAGAACGTCGCCTTGCTTGGCCCGCAGCAGGCACTGACTGGACCCGCTGCGCGAGGCGACATGCAAGTGCTGGTGGAGCAGCAGGCCGCGCTGGCCGCGTGGGAGCCGCGATACGCCAAACTCTACGAAGACTTCAGCGCGATGGCGCGGGCGCTTAAATCCAACGGCTCGCTCTAGTTCGTACGCGTCAGGCGAAGGCCGGTACTTTACGCTCCGGCCAGATTTCCAGAACGCCTGCGGTGAGCACGAGCAGCCCGCCGAGGATTTCCTGCGTCGCGGGCATCTCTCCGGCAAAGATGGCGGCAGAGATGGTGCCCGCGATGACTTCGGTCATCAGCAGGATGCCGACGCGTGCGGGTTCGAGCCTTGCGGTTGCCCACATCAGGCTCGACAGTGACGCGCCCCACCACAGCCCGCCCGCGAGGATCGCGGTGCCGATCACGGGAGCGATGTACAGACCACTGAAATCGGGCGCGCCGGACAGCAAGGCAAAGAACAGCGACGTTCCCGCAGCGCCGCAGGCAAAGACGAACGCGGCGGGCAGCGGTTTGACCGAAGGGCGGTACTTCATGCCGGTCGTCGCGACCGCCCACATCATGCCCGAGATCAGCGCCATCCACTCGCCCCAGCTACGCGGGTAGGGGATGGTGCCGTCGGCGCTGAGGAATACGCCGAGGCCAGCGATGCCAGCGATAATGGCGAGCAGCCGTGTGAGGGTTGTTTCCTCCCCAAATACGAACCGTGCGATCAGCGTGCTCCAGACGGGCGTCAGGAAGTATAGCAGGATGATGATCGCGACCCGACCGTCCACAAGGCTGATCGAGTACATCGCGAATGCCGCCCCGCCGAACAGGAGCGACGCGATGGCCCAGCCGTCTGCGCGGCGCAGCTCTGCCGCGTGGCGGATTGCGAAAGGTAGCAGGATGACCGCCGCCGCAACGGTAATCGCAAGCGTACCCCACGCGCCCAGCAGCCCCAGCCCGTCCATGGCGCGGACGGGCATCCAGTAGAGCCCCCAAAGGACACCGGTAAGGGTAACGATGACTGTCGCGAGCCTGATTGTCTTGGTCTGGTCCATGACGGCCTCCGGTAATTGAATTCCTTGCTCTATCTGGTGGAGGGCGCCCTAAAGTTCAAAGCATTTGATCTTGGAGCAAAGGTTAGTCTAGCTTCCCTTTATGTCTGACTGGATGCCCTCTCTTTCGGCTCTGCGCGCCTTTGACGCCACCGCGCGCCACCTCAACTTCGTTCGCGCGGCGGAGGAGTTGAGCGTGACACCTTCTGCGGTGAAACAACTGGTGCGCAAGCTCGAAGACAGCCTCGGCCAGCCGCTGGTGGAGCGAGACGGGCGCGGCCTGCGCCTGACTGCCGCCGGAGAGGCAGGCGCTCGCCGTATCAGCGAAGGCTTCGGCAGCATTGCAGCGGGCGTGGCCGCGATCCGCGCCCATGACGAACGCCAGCGGCTGATCCTGACCGTCGAGCCGTCCTTTGCCGCGACGTGGCTGGTGCCCCGCTTGGACAGGTTCCGCGAGGTCCGTCCCGACGTCGACGTGCTGGTGGATTCCTCGCCCGCGTTGGTCGATCTGACGAAGGATACCGTCGACATCGCGATCCGGTTTTCCCGCGCGGCCCCCAGCGGGCTGGTGTCCCGCCGCTTGTTTGACGAAGAACTCTGCGCCTATTGCAGTCCTGCGCTGACCTCCGGTGCGAAGTCGGTCCGCACCATCGCCGATCTGGCCCGCGTGCCGCTGATCCACTGGGACATCGGCGCGCTGGGTTGGGCGGCAGAGACGCGGCAGTGGATGGGCTGGGAGCAGTGGCTTGGAAAGCTGGGCGTCACCGGCATCGACAGCCGCCGCGGTCCCCGCTTCAGCGATTATTATCAAGCGGTGCAGGCCGCCATCGCGGGGCAGGGCGTGCTGCTGGGTAGCCGTCTGGTGATGAAGGATATGATCGCTTCGAACCTGCTGGTGACCCCGTTCCCCGAAGGTGTGCAGACGGACCTCGGGTATGACGTCATCGCCTCGCGCGGGGCGGCCGAACGGCCCGAAGTGCTGGCCTTCATCGACTGGATCGAGGGGCAAGCGCTGACATAAAGCGCTTCGAGCATCCTATCGTACGGTCGTCCTATACCCTTGGAGAATGGGAAGCGCATTTGCCTGCGGCATCATGTCCCTACCCAGAGGAGGACCCGTCATGCCCGCAGGTACCATTGAATTACTCGCCGATTTTGTCCGTGAACATTACTGGTTCGCCGCAGCGACTGAAGCTGGCAGCACGAACACGAATGATTTCGGCCAGCGCAATTTCAATCTGACGTCGACGGGTAGTCAGGCCAAGGACGGGGTTATCACCTACAACTTCGATGGTGGCATGACCGGTGACTGGGATCACACCATCGAGGTCGTGCTCCAGATGTACGGCGAATTTCTCGGGGTGGAGTTTCAGGAGGTCAGCGGTGCCAACGCCGATCTGAGGTTCTTCGAGGATCAGGATCGCGGCGGGTGGGGCAACACCTTCAACATCTCGGGCGGCACCTACGAGTATGGCGAGGTTCACCTCGACCCGTACCGCGAAACGAAGCCGGGAAGTAACTACTGGTTCCTTCTCCACGAAATCGGCCACTCGCTCGGGCTTGGGCATTCGATGCCGGAGAACGGCCCTGATGTCTGGGACGGCTTTGAGCGTTGGGACTATGACAACGACAACATCCTGCTAACGGTGATGACCTACACGCTTCAGGATGAAAGCGATTTCGTCGATTTCAATGGAGCCCACGCCAATTCGCTGATGGCGACCGACTTCTTTGCGCTGGAAGAGATGTTCGGCTCCCAGCTCAAGGACGATGGCACGGCTTACGGCCCGTCGCAGGCGTTCAGCGAAGACACAACGTGGGGCTTTAATACGACGATTACGACCGATCGTGTGTGGCTCTACGCGGTGATGACCGACAGGTTGCTGACGAACGTCTACTGCATCTACGACGGCGATGGCCGCGATCACCTCGATATGTCGGGCTATAGCGACGACCAGACGATCGACCTTACCATCAATCAAAAAGACCAGCAGGCGCCCGTCTATATGTCGGTCGGCGGGGTGGAGGGCAATCTGACGCTCGCCGTCGGCACGATCATCGAAGACGCCACGGGCGGTACCGGTGGCGACCAGATCACCGGCAATTACGTCGCCAACTCTTTGAGCGGTCTGGGCGGCGCGGATACGATTTCGGGAGAGGGCGGTAACGACCAGCTTTACGGCGGCTTCAGCAGAGATGTGCTGTACGGCGGGGCGGGGCGCGATGACCTCTACGGCGGCTTGCACGACGACTTGCTTTATGGCGGCGCATATCATGACACCATGTCCGGCGACGACGGTGATGATGTCCTCTACGGCGAAGCGGGCAACGATGTTCTCAAGGGGGGAGACGGCTCTGATCTGCTGTCGGGCGGCGAGGGGCACAACACGCTCTACGGCGGTGCAGGCAATGATGACTATGTCCTCATGGACAACGACACGACCGTCCACGAACTGAACGAAGATGACGAGGATTCCGGCGGTATCGACTCGATCTATGTCGATACGAGCTTCAGCCTGACAGACACGTCTCGCGGCGATGTCGAATATATCGAGAACCTGACCCTGACGGGATCGGCGAACATCAACGGTTCTGGCAACGCGCTGGACAACTCCATTTACGGCAACGATGGCACCAACTGGCTGCTCGGCGATGCTGGCAGTGACGTGCTGTATGGCTTTGGCGGCGATGACGTTCTATCGGGCGGCAAGGGCAAGGACACGATGTACGGCGGCCTGGGCAACGACGTCTATTACATCGACCACAAACTGGACGTCGTGACAGATGCCGAAAATGGCGGTGACGACGAGGTCTATTCCAAGTTCAGTTACTCACTGAGCTTCACCTACATCGAGGACCTGTACCTCTCCGGCAAGAAGAACGTGAACGGCTACGGCAGCAGCTTTGACAACGTGATCGCCGGCAACAGGGGCAAGAACCAGCTCTTCGGTAACGCGGGCGAGGACAACCTCATCGGCATGGGCGGCAAGGACAAGCTCTACGGCGGGGCTGACGACGACACGCTGAACGGTGGCGGCGGCCGTGACAAACTGTTCGGCGGCACGGGGGACGACTACTACATCCTCGCCGATACCAAGGATAAGCTGTTCGATCTGGAAAATGGCGGCACCGACACGGTACTGAGCTATGTGGACATTTCGCTGCTCGATACGCGCAAGTATCGCAACCTTGAAAACGTCACACTCGGCGGGACCGAGGATCTGGATGCGACCGGTAACGACGCGAATAACACGATCAACGGTAACGCTGGTGCAAACGTGCTGAAAGGCGAGGCTGGCGACGACGTGCTGAGCGGCAATGGCGGCAATGACATGCTCTACGGCGGGGCCGACAATGACTCGCTCTTCGGCAATGCGGGTATCGACATACTCTATGGCGGCGACGGCAACGATGTGCTGCATGGCGGGGATGACGCTGACACGCTGTTCGGCGGCGCCGGCGATGACACATATTACCTGACCGACGCCGACGATTTCGTCGATGAGCGCGTGGACGGTGTGGATGCGGGCGGCACAGACACCGTCTACACGGATACATCCTTCAGCCTGCTCAGTGACGTTGGAGGCACGGTCGAAAACCTCATGCTGGAGGGCCGTGAGCACATCAACGGGACGGGCAACGGCGCGGACAACACCATCGTCGGCAACGATGCCTACAATACGCTGACTGGCAACGGCGGTATGGACACGATCTATGGCAACGGCGGCGGCGACCGGATCATCGGCGGCGCGGACAGGGACACGCTTTATGCGGGCAATGACAAGGTGGCCGACACCTTCGTTTACACCAAGACTTCGGACTCCGCCTATTCGCTCGGATTGACCTACGCCGACCGCATTTACGATTTCGAGTCCGGTGAGGATAAAATCGACCTCAGCGCGATCGACGCGAACGCTGGGACCAAAGGTAACGACACCTTCGATTGGGGGCATGTGGTCTTTGGGTCGGACGATCACACCAATGCCGTCTGGACGTCGAGCACCAGCACGGGCACCTACGTTTATGCTGACGTGGACGGAGACGCGGTGGCCGATCTGGCCATTGTCGTCTCCGGTACTCTTTCCCTGACGGAGGACGACTTCATCCTCTGATTTCGGACGTAAGGGAACCCTAACGGCGTCTGGGTGCTTCTCTCTGTAACAAGTGAGAGGTTTCCAGATGTCCGAACGTGCCCCGTCATGGGTCGAACCAGTTATGCGCACCGGTTATACGGCGCGCGGTATTGTCTACATTCTAACAGGTATTCTCGCCTTCCTTGCCGCATGGCGAGGCGGTCAGGCAGAGGATCAGTCCGGCGCGATGCAGACGCTGCTGGATGAACCCTTCGGTCGCCCGATGCTTTGGGCTATCGCGATCGGCCTGTTCTGTTACGCCATCTGGCGCATCATCTGTTCGGTCATGGACCTCGAAGACAGCGGCACGGACGCCAAGGGCCTCATCGGTCGCAGCGCCCAGATGGCGAGCGGCTTGATCAACGGCGCGCTGGGCGTGTCGGTCGCCAGCATTGCCATGGGCGGCGGTAGCAGCGGCGACAGCGGTAAGGAGTCGATGGTCTCGAAACTGCTCGCCATGCCTTTCGGCCAATGGCTCGTCGGTATCGTCGGTCTGATCGTGATCGCGGCTGGCGCTTATCACATCTACAAAGGTTACAAGGAAAAGTACCGCGAACACCTGCGCTGGACCCCGTGGCTGGAAAAGCTCTCGCAGCCCGCACGCTTTGGCGTCATGGCCCACGGCGTTGTCATCGTGATGTTTGGCGTGTTCTTCATCTTTGCCGCCATCAATGCTGACCCGAACCAAGCTGGCGGTCTCCAGCAGGCATTTGAAGTCGTCCGCGGCGCTGCCTTTGGCCGTATCCTTCTAGGCGCACTGGCGCTGGGTATGATCGGCTTTGGTCTCTACTGCTGGGTCGAAGCGACCTGCCGCATTCTCCCGACCCGTCCGCACGAAGGCGTGCAGACCATGGCGCAGAAACTGCGCAACAAAGCCAATGAGGCGACGGCTTAACGGCTGGGCAGGGTGAGGATGACCGGTCCCCGATCGGTCGCCACCACCGTATGTTCATACTGGACACAAGGGGCGGTTGGCTCGCTGTAAAGCGTCCAGCCGTCTTCGCCGTCATCTGCATAGTGGCCGCCGGTGGACAGGAACGGCTCGACCGTCAGTACCATACCTTTGGTGATGCGGCGCTTGTCGCGGCAGGGCCACGTTGCGATTTCTTCGGGATATTCATGCAATGACCGCCCAACGCCGTGGCTGGCGAGGTTGCGGATCAGCGTATAGCCGCCCCTTCTCGCAAAACGGCCGATCGCATTGCCGATCCCGCCCAGCGGTTTGTTGACCTGCACCTGAGCAATTCCGATCTCCATCGCGCGGCGACCGTCCTTACACAGCTTGTCGTGCTCGGTCTTCAGCGGCGCTACGCGGAACGATGCGCCCGTATCCCCAAAGAACCCGTTTTTCGACGCCGATACGTCGATGTTGATCATGTCTCCAGGCGCGATCACGCGGTCACCTGGAATGCCATGAGCGATCTCTTCGTTGATGCTGATGCAGGTCGCACCAGGGAATTCGTATTCGGACTCGGGCGCGGAAATGGCGCCCTCTTTTTCCAGCAGTGCACGCCCGATGTCGTCCAACTCGCGGGTGGTCATGCCCGCCTCGACGGACTCGGACATGGTCTTCAGCGTGTCCGCCACGATCTGTCCGATGTGCTTGAGCGCGTCGAGTTCGTCTTGCTGGGTTATGGTCATGCGCGTGTCCTTTCAGTCGAGCCGCGACCCTACGCGCATTTCCATCAGGCCACCATTTCTAAAACGCCCGTCCGCCGGAGGACCGCTCAACTTTCCGGCAGCCAGCGTTCCTCGGTCGCGGAGGGCTTGTAGGTTATCGGTGATTTGAACTGCTCCATTTCGATCAGGAGGCCCCACGGCGTCCGCCCGAAAACCCCGCGATTGCCTTGCCCATCCTCGGGTGCGCCGAGGTCGTAGGGTTCCGACAGTAGCTCGCCGCCAGCGTCGGTGAACCGCGCGGAGGCCGCGTCGATGTCGTCCACATTCACGCTGAAATGGGTGATGCCGTAGTCGGCGATATTGTCATTGGTCGTGCCCGCAGGATGGTCGATCTCGAACACCTCAAGGTTCGGGCCGTTCTTGAAACGCAGCACGGAGACCTTGAGCATCTTGGTCCCTTTGCGCAGCCCGTTCATCCGCCCGACCTGCGACGCTGGCATCGGCCCGCCGTTGGTGTCTGTCTGGGAAAACAGCTGCTCCACCCCGAACGCTGCATCAAAGAACGCGATGGCCTTGTCGTGGTCGGGGACGGTGATGCCGATATGTTCGATACCGTTGGTAGAGGACATGGGACGGACCTTTCTGAAGTGCCTGTCCCCATGCACCTAGCCCTCGATACGAAATGAACAGCCGCACCTGTGCGGCGCGGCTGTTCATATGCGAATACAGCGCCTTAGTCGGGTGCTACTGTCTCATTTTGGCTCAGGCCCGTGCCGCAATTTTCAGCAGTCCGTCCAGAATTGCCGCCGCAAGCGGGTTCTCCTCGCAGCTTTCCAGCTTGAACGTGGAGGCGACGATCTTGCCTTTGCCGAGCCGCTTTTCGATGACGAAGGCAGCGGGGTTTTGCACCCAGCCCACGACCAGACCGGCATGAACGCGGCCCTGGAATTCCCACGGACGGAAGCCCGTCATCACCTGCTCCGGCACCACTTCGGTGAACGCAAGGTCGAGCAGTGGACCACCCGGAATGTCGGGGAACGCCGCGCGGTCGAGCCAGCTGAAGTTACCCACCCAGTCACCGCGGAAGATCGACTTGTGACGGTTCTGAAGTTGATAGCCGGGGAAGGTGAAGTAATGGCCCGAGGTCATACCGCCCGCACCAGGGTCGATCTCGATCGAAGTGGGACCATCGCGCGGTTCGGTGTCGTCGCGCAGACGGCCCGGTTCCTTGTCGATCAGTTGCAGGACATGCGCACCGGCATGTACGGCGTCGATCAGTTCGGGGGTGAGCACGTCGGTCACGATGATCTGCTCGCCCGCCGCGTAGCCGAGAGCATCTATGCGGCCCGCCCAAGCGCCGTCAGCCTGCACGGTGACATCCACAGCCTGACGCTCGCCGAACACCATCAGGCGCTCGTCCGAGGTCGCGATCTGCTGGCCATCAGGTCCGGTGAGTGTGAACGTAACCTCCACCTGACGCGTTTCGCCTGCCGCGATGTCGAAGCTTGCGTCGACAGTGGCCACGTCGAGCGCAGCAACGCCCGGCGCATCCGCACTGCCGATCTGGCCTTCAGCTGTCCATGACAGGACAGAACCCGCAGGCACGGTGCCGCCGCCCGTCGACAGGGAAACGGTCGTGCGATACGTCTCGCCCGCCTTGGCCCAGTGGCGACGGAAGCGCGGGGCGATCACGACGTCGGTGTTCACATCCGCGAACTTGTCCGCGAAGGGACGCAGGTTGCGCGACATGTCCATAAGGCCGTTGCCTTCCCAATGAACGTCGGTGAATTCGGTGATGACATAGCCCGCGATCGGGGCGTGACTGCGCATCTCCTCGATCTCGTATTTCAGGTTCTCGAACTGGTGCCACTGCACGGCGTCGATGAATTTGTCGAATGATCCGAACACGTTGGCGAGCCCCAACTCGGCAAAGCGCGCCTTGATACCCACGGGGTAGACCGCACCGCCAGCCCATGTCGCGCCGTATTCGGCCCACCACGGATTGTGGCCGTCCTCGGTCTTCAGCTTGTCGGGGTGGGGCAGGCCCCAGACACCGAATTCGGATACCACGAGCGGCTCGTCGCCGCGCTTGGTGCACTCCGGCTCGTCCGCAAACGTCCAGTCGGCGTTGCCCGCGAACTCTTCACACAGCAGATCCCACTCGGCGCGGCGCTCAACGACGGTGCGGTAGAAGTGGTAGTCGTTGATGTCGGTGTTGACGTGGTAGTTCGGGAAACACGCCGAGTTATCGACGACCAGACGTTGCGGGTCCTCGGCACGCAGCCAGTCCACCATGTCCGACAGCCACTGACGCTGCACGCCGCTTTCGCGCAGGCGGGTGCCCCAGTCCTCGTTGATGATGGTCCAAGCGACGATGGAGGGGTGATTGCGGTCACGCTCCAGAATGCCTTCCATCGTAGTTTTCAGCGCTTGGGCCGACGCGTCGCCAAAGGTCTCCACGTTCGGGATTTCGGTCCAGATCAACATGCCGAGGCGATCCGCGACCTCGTAGTAGCGCGGGTCCGGCACCTTGATGTGGCAGCGGAGCATGTTGAGGCCGAGCTTCTTGGCCTTCATCAACTGGTCTTCGAGAAGCTCAAGCGAGGGCGGGGTGCCGAAGCCGTCGGGGTAGTAATCCTGATCCAGCGCACCGCGCATGTAATAGGGCTCGCCGTTGAGGAAGAACTTGCCGTCCTTGGTGGTGAAGCTGCGGAAACCGAAGGTCTCGACACGGGTATCGACGACCATGTCGCCGTCTTTGAGCATGATGTGCGCGGTGTAGAGGTTCGGCGCGTCGGGCGACCAAGCCGCGACCTCGTCCAGCGTGATCGTGCCGTCCACTGGGCCTTCGGTCACGGTCTGGCCATCAGGGCCGGAGATACGTACGGAACACGCGGCGTCCCCGACGATTTCGGGTGAGATTGTTACGGTTTTGTCCGCAAGATTCGCGTCAATCCGTACCGATCCGATGTGCGAGGCGGCGCGGGCTTCCAGACGAACGCTCTGCCAGATGCCGCCCTGCGGGCCGTACCAGCTCATCTTGCCGTGGGGCATCTCGGCAAAATCGCCGCCTTGGTCGTAGCGCGCGTCGGGGAGCGTTGCCTCGACCTCAAGCGTGAAGGTGCCGCTGTTCGGGCAGGGCACTTCGAACGGCAACCAAGGGCCGCTGTGGCGGGCGACTTCCTCACCGTTGATGCGGATGATGGTGTAGGCGCTCACCGCGCCAAAGCAGATGAACACCGACTTGTCTTCCCAATCGGTAGGAACGGTCACGTCGCGGCGATAGGTTCCAGTGCCGAACGACACGGCGAGATCCTCGAAATTGGCCTGCCACGGCGCGGGAACGCGGGCTTCGCGGCGGGTGTCGGGATCGCTGCTGTGATGGAAATCCCATGCGCCATCGAGCGACAGGGTGGGGCGGGCGGTGCCAACGGCGTGCGATGCGGAATCGAGGGTCATGGAAAGCCTATCGGAAAATCGGATCAAAAAGGGGTGCGGGGCCGAACGGTGGCCCCGCGAACTGCCGCCACCCACTGCGGAGCGAGGAGCAGGTTGTGGACAGCAGAACATGGCGGGCGGCAGTCTGGCCGTGGGAGACGGGTCAGCCCCGCCGCCCGCCGTTTCGTTAGCGGTTGTTGCGGCGCAGGATGCGCTCTACGCCCGACTGCATACCTGCGACGGCATCTTCGGGGCTGGTGCCAGCGAGCCACATCGCAGTGAACTCCGAGATCATGGCATCATAGATACCGCGCTCGTTTTTCACCGCCGGAACACCGCGTGCCATCGACGGGGTCGCGGCAAAGTCGGCACGGTGCGGAAGCGCCGCGAACTCGTCGCTGTCGATGACCGACTGGTGCACCGGAAGGTGACCGGTCATGGCCCATGCGAAGTTGTTGTCGTCGAGGAACTTCAGGAACGCGATGGCTGCCTCTTCTTCCTCGGGCGTGCGGCTTTCATCCATCGGGATGGTCCAGCTGTGCGAGTTCGAGAAGGTTGCCGGCTGTTCATAGAGCGTCGGGAAGTCGAGCGCGGTGTATTCCTGAAGCTCGGCGCCGTTGGCCGCTTGGGTCGCGTAGTTGTTCACGCCCCAGGTGCCGTTGACGAGGATACCCGCGCGGCCACCGATGAACGCCTGTTCAGCGCCGCCGTAGTCGAGGCCGCTGTCGGTCAGACCCTCGTCGTACATCTGCTTGATGAGCGTCGCGGCGTTCAGACCTTCGGGCGAGTCGATGGTGGCTTCGCTGCCGTCGGCGCTCAGAACGTCACCGCCCTGCTGCCAGACGAAGGCATCGAACATACGCACGGCCATACCTTCGGAGGACTGGCTTTCGATGGCAATGTAGTTCTGACCGGTCTTTTCCTCGAACTCCTTACCCATCGAGATCAGCTCTTCGGGCGAGGAGGGCAGGCGGACGGAACCGTCCTCGTTCACGAAGCCAGCTTCTTTCATCAGGCCGACGTTCACGTGGAACAGGATCGCGTGGATGTCGAACGGCAGCGCGTAGATTTCGCCGTCGATGGTGACGTTGTCGCGTGCCGCATCGGCCCAGTCATCGACGTCGACACCTGCTTCCATCAGCTTGTCGCCAAGCGGGGTCATCAGGTTGCGGTCGGTGAAGTTCACCAGCTGCGAGGCGTGCATAACCGCAACGTCGGGCATATCGCCGGTCGAGTAGGTGGCCGACAGCAGGTCGTAATACGCGCCCCAGTCAACGGTCTGGGTGATGACGTTCGCGCCGATCTCGTTCTCTGCGTTGAACTTGTTGGTCAGCACGGTGATGATGCCGCATTCGCCGTAGGCCTCATTGAGGTCGGTCACGCCGCCGAATTCGCCTTCGCAGTCGCCGAAGAAACGGTAGAGCGTGATGTCGGTGGCGGCAGCGGGCATCGCTGCGGTCAGGGTCGACAGGGCAACGGAAGCTGCCAGTGCAGTCTTTTTAGTAATGTGCATCTTATCCTCCATGTTGATGCATTTGGACGGTTTTCCGTCCGGCTTATTTCCCCGCCGACATCGCAACTCCTGCGACGATAAAGCGTTGGAATATCACGAAAAGAAGCATGATCGGGGCAGAGGCGAAGACAGCCGAAGCCATCAGTGTGCCCAAGCCTTCGGACTGGCCGAAGTTGCCCTGGATCGACGCAAGGCCCACGGTCACCGTGTACATGTCCTTGGACGTCGCGGAGACGAGCGGCCAAAGGTAATCGTTCCAACCGTGGATGAAGGTAAACAGTCCCAAGGTCGTCAGTGCGGGCACCGACAGGGGCAACATGATACGGAGGAAGATGGTCGCGTGGCTGGCATGGTCGAGGCGTGCTGCCTCCTCCAACTCGCGCGGGATCGAACGGAAAAACTGGGTCATCAGGAACACGCCGATGGGCACAGCCAGCCGCGGCGTAATCAGCGCGGTGTGCGTGTTGTGCATGCCCCATTCGGCAAACATGGTGTGCAGCGGGATGAAAATCGCCTGCTCGGGCACCATCAGACCCGCAACGACCAGCACGAAGAGCGGACGCTTGAACGGGAAGTCGAGGCGGGCAAAGGCGTAGCCAGCCATGGACGAGATCACGAGCACGATGAACGTCATCAGGAACGCCACGATGACAGAGTGCATCAGCCAGTTCGGCACCTTGGCCACCGTCATGACGCGAGCGTAGTTCTCGATCGTGAAGGGCACAGGCAGGAAGCCAGCGGTGGAGCGCATCAGCACGGCGTCCGGTTTGAACGACATCACCAGCACCCACACGACGGGGATCAGCCATACGACGGCGAACAGGGCGACGGCAGCAACAATCAGGCGGTCGGAGGCACGGTTTCTCATTGGTCGTCTCCTTTGCGGCCGAGCCAGAGTTGCAACATCGAGAAGCCTGCCATCACGACGAACAGCGCGAGCGCGATGGTCGTGGCGTAGCCCACCTGCCAATCACGGAAGCCCGTGTTGTAGATGTATTGAACCAGCGTCAGCGTGGTGTTCGCGGGGCCGCCTTTGGTCATCAGCTGGGCCTGACCGAAAATCTGGAACTGTCCGACGATTTGCAGAACCAGCACCAGCAGCACCGTGTGGCGAATACCCGGCAGGGTGATGTAACGCAGGGTGGACCAACGGCTGGCATGGTCGAGCTCTGCCGCTTCGTAAAGCTCGTCGGGGATCTGGCCGAGTGCAGCAAGGAACAGTGCCATCGGCAGGCCGACGCCCCACCAGAGGGTTGCGATCACCAGCGACGGCATCGCCCATTCGACAGAGCCGAGGAAGTTGATCGGTTCCATCCCCATCGAGCGGAAAATCGGCGCGATCAGCCCGCGGTCAGGCGACAGAACCATCTGCCAGACCAGCGTGACCACGGTGACCGAGAAAACGGAGGACGAGAAAAACACGCTCCGCAGCACAGCGCGGACGCGGCCATGGCCGTGAAGGCCGAGGGCTAGCAAAAGCGCGAGAATTGTCATGCTCGGCACTGCCATCGCGGCAAAGCGCATGGTGTTGCCAAGAGCCTTCCAGAAGTAGTCGTCGTACCAGAGGTCTTCGTAGTTGAAGAACCCGATCCACTCGCGATAGCCGCCCGCCAATTCCCAATCGTGGAACGAGATAAAGACGGCCTTGAATAGCGGGAAGATCAGAAAGACGCAGTAAATGACCAGAAACGGGGCCAGAAAGATCAACGCGGCACGCCCGTCGCGGCGCATCCGCTGCGGGGTCGGGTTCGTCATGACGCCACCTTGAGCACGTTGTGCGCGGTGATGGCCTCGCCATTGCTATTGAACACATGGATCGTTTCGGACAGCGAACGGAACGCGATCCTGTCGCCCATCTGCGGCGAAATCCGGGTGCGCAGTTCAGCCACGATTTTGCAGCCCATATCAAGCGTCGCGTAGATCAGTTCGACATTGCCGAGCTGCTCTACCAGATCGACCTTGCCCTTGAGCGGACCTGCGGGATCGACAGCGATGTTCTCGGGGCGCAGGCCCAACGTCACCTTGTCGCCGGACTGTGCATGAGCGGACGAGACCTGAACGGGGATGACCTCTCCGCTTTCGATCTTTGCGGTGGCAGCGCCGTTGGGGGCGACCTGCTGCAACACGGCCGACAGGAAATTCATCTTCGGCGCGCCGATAAAGCCCGCGACAAACAGGTTCGCAGGGCGGTCATATAGCTCCAGAGGAGCGCCGACCTGCTCGATCACGCCGTCACGTAGCACCACGATCCGGTCGGCCATCGTCAGCGCTTCGGTCTGGTCGTGGGTCACGTAGATCATCGTCGCGCCAAGGCGGGCGTGAAGCTGTGAAATCTCGGTGCGGGTCTGGACGCGCAGCGCGGCGTCGAGGTTTGACAGCGGTTCGTCGAACAGGAAAACGTCAGGTTCGCGGACAATCGCGCGGCCAATGGCAACGCGCTGGCGCTGACCACCCGAAAGCGCCTTGGGTTTACGATCAAGGTAAGGCGTCAATTGCAGGATTTCGGCGGCGTTGTTCACGCGCTCCGCGATGTCTTTCTTCGCAAACCCCATGTTCTTCAGGCCGAAACCCATGTTGTCGCGAACGGACATGTGGGGGTAGAGGGCGTAATTCTGGAAAACCATTGCAACGCCGCGGTCGCGGGCAGGGACGGCGTTCATCTCTTTGCCGCCGATGGACACGGTGCCGCCAGAGATTTCCTCAAGGCCTGCGATCATCCTCAGCATGGTGGATTTTCCGCAGCCGGACGGGCCGACGAACACGACGAACTCACCCTCTTTGATGTCGAGTGATGCGCCATGGATCACGTCCAAAGCACCGTAGGATTTGCGCAGGTCGCGCAAAGATACACCGCTCACGTCGGTCCTCCCCCATTACCAGTTACGCGGGCCTCCACCCGCTTTCCCAATCCGAATCGCATCTCCTCAAACGCGTTCCATTCGGCTAGGTTATAAGAAATTTTGTATAACTAATAATTATTACCGTCAACCTTTGGTTTAGCTTGGCGGAGGGGACTGGGGGTGATAAACCGCGCGAAACTAAAGAAGAGGAAGCGGTTTGTCGAAAAAGCCGACCATGTCCCAGATCGCAGCGCTGTGCGACGTTTCGCAGGCGACCGTGTCGCTCGTTCTGAACAACGCGTCCGGCACCCGCATTTCGCCCGACACCCGCGAGCGCGTTCTGAAGGTGGCGGAGGAGGTCGGCTACGCGAAGTCCAGTGCCAAGAACCGCAAGCCGCCCGTGGTTGCGTTGGTCATGGATGACGTCACTGCGACCCCGATGGCTCCTGGCTTGATCGAAGGCGTCATGAGCGCGGCCGAGGATCGCGGCTACCTTGGCATGATGGCAATGCCGGGGCGGGACGGGTTGGAGCAGTTGCTGGCCACCGTAAGTAAATCGCGCCTCGCCGGCGTGATCTATGGCCGCCTTATTACCCAGCCCGCGACGCTACCCGAGATCCTGAGCGACATTCCCACGGTCATGCTCAACTGCTGGGCCGAAGGGGAGAGCGTGCCGAGCGTGCTGCCCTCCGATATGGCAGGCGCGATGCGGGCCACGCTTGCGCTGATCGATGCGGGGCACAGCCGCATTGCCTGCGTTGGCGGCGAGAGCACGATTATGGCCGCCCGCGAGCGCCGCAAAGGCTACCGTACCGCGCTTGCGACCAAGGACATTCCGGTCGATCCCGTGCTGATCCGTGGCGGCGCGTACTCGATCGCTGGCGGCTTTGCTTCGATGAACGATCTGTTGGCGCTGGATAATCCGCCGACCGCCGTGTTCTGCTACACCGACCGCACCGCGCTGGGCGTCTATCAGGCGTGTACACGTCACGGGCTCCGCATTCCCGAGGATATCTCTGTGATCGGGTTCGATAATGAAAGCTACTCCGCCTCGATGGTGCCGCCGCTCACCACGATGGAGCTGCCCCATTCCGACATGGGCGAGCAGGCTGTCGCCATGCTGGCCGAGCTGACGGGCGGGGGCGGGGCGCATCTTCAGCAGAAGATCGAATGCCCCATGGTGGAGCGGAAATCGGTCGCCCCGCCGTCCCACTAAACGGGTACGGCAGGTCCGAAGTCCGCCGTCGCCGACCGCACGATACAACGGTTGTCGTCGGCAAAGTGTGCCTCGTAATAGCTCGACGCCTCGAAGGTGTCGCTGATGCGGGCCATCTCGGTTTCCATCCACTTTTTCAGGCGCTCTTTGTCCGCTGCGAAGGCCGGATCGTCCGCGAGGTTGGTCTGCTCGAACGGGTCGTTTTCGCGGTCGAAGAGGAACTCCGCCCCGTCGACGCGGTAACGGGCGTAGGTGAAGCGGCTGTCTCGCACCGCCCGCCATTCGTGGCCGTCCTCCCATATAGCGGTCGCGCCGCAGCCCATGAGCAGGGACATCTCTGGCGCGCCGTCTGCGCCTTTCAGAAATGGCGCGAGGTTCTGCCCTTCGACATCTGCAGGCGTGTCGATCCCCAGCAGACCGCAGATGGTCGGCAACACGTCCACCGCTCCGGCGGCGAAGTCGTGGGTGACGGGCTCCAACCCCGCAGGCCAGCGGATGAAGAACGGGACGTGGGCGGCTTCTTCGTAGAAAATCAGCTTGGCCCGCCGCCCGTGTGCGCCGAACATCTCCCCATGGTCGGAGGTGAACACGACGATGGTGTTGTCCGCTTCGCCCGATGCCTCCAGCGCGTCGATCAGCCGTCCGAACTCTGCATCCAAAGCCGCGATCTGCGCGAAGTATCCCCTCCGCCAGTTCTCCAGCTCCTCCCGCTCGCCGGCTTTGAAGCGCGCCCAGTTGTCGCTGTAGGGATCGTGGTCTTCGGCGTAGTTCGGCGGGTTGGGCATGGGAGTGTTCTTGAACATCTCCCAGTACTTCTGGGGGACATGATCGGGCCCCCACGGGTCATGCGGCGGACCGTAGGACAGGACAATGGCAAAGGGATCGCCCGCGTCGGCGTAGCGGTTGATCGCGTCGATGGTAAAGTCGGTCTGATGCGTCGCCTCGAACTCCGGATAGTAGATCTTCTCGGGCGTTTCTTCGTGGTAGTAGGCCGAGGGCGAGTAGTTTTCGTGGTTGAAGTTATACGCTTTCCATTCGCCCTCGAAGCCCAGCCTGTGCGGGCCGCGCGGCACGAATGAATTCACCGGATCGAAGTGATTGCCGAACTCGTTTGCGAAGAGGTGCCATTTGCCGATGTAGCTCGTCACATAGCCCGCGCTGGTCAGCAGATGGCCAAGGCAGGTCTGGTTCGGGTGGATGCGCAGTTCGTTGATGACCATCCCGTGCGAGGTCGTGTGCTTGCCCGTCATCAGCGAGGCACGATAGGCGGTGCAGACCGGCGTGTTGGACACGAACTGCCGCAGATGGGCAGAGTTTGCGGCGAAGCGGTCGATGTTCGGCGTGTGTGCTTTGGTGTTGCCGGTACAACCTAGCGCGTCATACCGCAGTTGGTCCGCAAACACGTAAATCAGGTTCGGTCGCTTGCTCATCACCCCTCCAATCGTCAATTTGCAACGTTGAAAATGAGATTTCCATATTATTGCAACGTTGAAAACGATTCTTTATCTTCGGGCATAGGCATGGAGGTTCGGATGACCAGACGGGCGACTTTGACGGACATTGCAAAGGACTGCGGCGTATCCGTGCGCAGCGTGTCGAACGTGGTGAACGACCAGCCGCATGTGTCCAAGGCGCTCAAGGACAAGGTGCTCGCCTCGTGCCGCAAGCTTGGCTACCAGCCAAATATCGCCGCGCGGAACCTGCGCTCGGGGCGCAGCGGGATGATCGGGCTGATCGTCCCTGACGTCGGCCACCCGTATTTCGCGGCGCTTGCCCGTGCGATCATCGACGCGGCGCGGGACGAGGGGCTGGGCGTGCTTGTCGACCACAGCGGTGGCACGCGGGACGGGGAGGCAGCGGCGCTGATACGTGCGAATTTCCAGGGGCAGTTCGACGGGGTCATCATCTCTCCGGTCGCGACGCCGCCAGAAGAGATCGCGGAGCAGATGTCGACCAAATGCGTGTTCCTTGGGGCCTATGCGGATCAGGAGGGGCTGCCGCATGTGGGCATCGACAACCGTGCGGCGGCCGAGGCTGCGACTCGTCATTTGATCGAAGGGGGAGCGGCGCGCATTGCCGCCGTTGGTCTGCGGGATCGCGACAGCATGGCCGATCTGCGTCTTGCCGGTTATCGCGCTGCGCTGGAAGGAGCGGGGCTGAGCGTCACCGATGATCTGCTCTTCACCGTGAGCGGACCTGACCGCGCGGCGGGTGCTCAGGCGGCCTCTGCCATTGCCGCAATGCGCAGGCGGCCCGATGCGGTGTTCTGCTTTACGGACCTTCTGGCGCTTGGCCTGATGCAGGGGCTTCAAACGCTCGGGCTTCACGTCCCGCAGGACATCGCCGTCATGGGCTTCGACGATCTGGAGGAGGGCGCTTACGCCACGCCGTCGCTCAGCAGTGTCGCGCTCGACCGCGAGGCGCTGGCGCGGGAAGCCGTGCGGATGCTGTCAGGCGAGGCAACGTGGCAAGTGCTGCCGCATCAGCTTCTTAGACGTGGATCAACCCGCTCAAGCTGATTTGCGCGTCGTGATATGCGCGGTCAACGGGATTACCGCCATCAGCGCGGCGACGAGCCAAAAAGCAGTCGGTAGGCTGTAGGCTTCGGCGACGTAGCCAATGGCGGCCGGCCCCAGCAGAATGCCGGCGTAACCCACCGTGGTAACGGCGGCGATTGCCATCCCGCCCGGCATGATGGTCTGGTGACCCGCGGCGCTGAAGATCACCGGCACGATGTTCGCCGCGCCCAAACCGATCAGCGCGAAGCCGAGCATCGCGATGGTCAGGCTGTCGGTCATCAGCAGCAGGGCAAATCCCAGAACCGCGAGGATGCCGCCGATCAGAAGGACTTTGAACGATCCGAGGGCGGCGATGATGCGGTCGCCCGTAAAGCGCCCGATCGACATCGTGACCGAAAACGCCATGTAGCCGTAGCCGCCCTGCGCCGGAACGATCATGTTCTGGTCGAGCATCAGGAGCGCACCCCAGTCGAGCAGCGCGCCTTCGGCCATGAAGGCAATCGCGGCCAACAAGGCGAACAGCAGGACGATGCCCTTGGGCAGAACGAACGCGGGGGCTTCGCCGCCTTCGACCGACAGGAACTTGGGCATCGCGAAGATGATGAGGCCAATCGCAATTACGGCAGCTGTTGCTGCGGCAAGGAACGGGCTGAACCCTTGTGTCAGCAGGAAGCTGGTGAAGGCCGCGCCGAAAAGGCCGCCGACGCTGAACATCCCGTGAAAGCCGGACATGAGAGTGCCTGCATGGCCCTTTTCGACCTCGACCGCGTGGACGTTAATTGACACGTCGAGCGTGCCCAGTGATGCACCGACGAGCAGAAGACCTGCGCCCAGCACCAGCGGGTCATGCGCCAGCATCAACAGCGGCAGCGCGATTGAGATCCCGAAGGCGCCCGCAAGGATCATCGGTTTCGCGCCCGTACGGCTGCTCACCACGCCAGTGATTGGCATCGCGATCAGCGACCCGATCCCGAGGCACAGCAGAAGCTGGCCAAGCTGACGGTCGTCAGATCCGGTGAACTCTTTGGCATAGGGCACAAGCGGGGCCCAGACGGCCATCATGAAACCGGCGACGAAAAAACCGATACGGGTGGCGAGGCGTGTCGCAGGGGTCGAGGTGGCGCGAGGCATTGGAAACAGACTTCTTCAATAACGTGGGAAAATATCTCGCGCAGATGAACACGAGCGGATGGCAAAGCAAAGGGTATTTCCCTCCACCGATGAGAGATGCACCCCTGCACCCCGATGCGGCAATGCAGCGAAGGGCTTGCAAATTGCCCTGTCCGCACCACAGGTTAAGGAAAGCCGCAAAGGAGATCGCCATGAAGACCGCACTCGCTCCCTACGTTCGCATCCTTGGCCGCGGGGCCAACCTCAGTCGCTCGATGACG
Source organism: Marivivens aquimaris (assembly GCF_015220045.1). Classification (NCBI taxonomy): domain Bacteria; kingdom Pseudomonadati; phylum Pseudomonadota; class Alphaproteobacteria; order Rhodobacterales; family Paracoccaceae; genus Marivivens; species Marivivens aquimaris. The sequence continues at coordinate 3,227,561 of NZ_JADBGB010000001.1, forward strand.
CTGGAGGAGGCGCAGGAAGCGATGGAAATCGTTCTGCGCGGAGAGGCCGCGCCCGAGGCGATCGGGGCGATGCTCATGCTCATGCGGATGAAGGGCGAAACGGCCGAGGAAATCGCGGGCTTCGTTCGTGCGGCGCGGACGGTGGCGCCTGCCGTCGGTTTCGCCGCGCTGGATTGGCCGAGCTATGCCGCAGGGCGCACGCGCGGTCTGCCTTGGTTCCTGCTGTCGGCCAAGCTTGTTGCGTCGGCAGGTCATCCTGTGCTGATGCACGGCTGGAACAGCCACCAGAACCCCGTTGCGTCGGTTCGCGATGCGCTGCCCAAGATTGGTATCCCGACCCTGCAAAGCCGCAACTTCGGAGAGCTTGACGACAATATCGGATACCTCCCGCTGGAGGTGTTTTCGCCCGAACTCTTCGACCTTCTGCGTCTGCGCGATGTGTTCAACCTGCGTTCGTGCGTGAATACCGTGCTGCGCGTTCTCAACCCTGCCTCTGCCCGCGCGTCGGTGCAGGGCGTGTTCCATCCGCCGTATCGCGAGTTGCAACAGGACGCGGGGCGCATTCTGGGGCAGGAGGCGATGACCGTGCTCAAGGGCGGCGGCGGCGAGTTCGAACGTCACCCCGCGAAAGAAGCTGCGCTGTTTGGCTTGCGCGGCGGTGAAGCGTGGGAGGGCAAAGCGCCTGCGCTGACAGACGAACATGTGCGCCTTGCCGAAGGGGCTGAAACGGTCGATCCCGCAGCGCTGGCTGGTTTGTGGACGGGCGAATACGAGGACCCGTTCGCGCTGTCCATCGTGCTGGGAACCGCCGAAATCGCGTTCCAGACGCTCGGCGCGGATGTGAATGTCGGCGACCTCTGGGCGGCGCGGGATCGAAATATCACGCCCCTCTGAGTCCGAAAATCATGCTGCACCTGCAAATGATTCGGTTATCCACAAGAAATTGATTCGCTGAGTCGCTTATCCCCGCGAAAGCGCTTTACAGATTCGCACCGGATGATTCACCCTAAGGTCAATGGGGGTGGACCTGACGTGCCACCGATAAGGGCAGACTTCCGCTGCCACGGATTCTGCAAGCGAGGTGAAGCCGTTATGGCTCTGACGGATCATTTCTATGAAGACGACGATCATCCGATCGATGTGGTCGAACAGCTTGCCCTGTCGCATGGCTGGCCCGCCGACCGCATGGACGAAGATCACGTCGTCATCACCGTCGAGGGCCAGTGGCGCAACTACACCGTTACGATGGCCTGGTCGGAAACCGACCGGATGCTCCGCCTGATCCTGACGTTCGAGATGGAGCCGCCTGCGCACCGCGAAAATGCGCTCTACGAGGCGCTGAACCACGCCAATGATCGTTGCTGGAGCGGCAATTTCACATGGTGGCCGGACCAGCGTCTGATGACCTACCGCTATGCGCTGAACTTAGCAGGCTATCAGGATGTCACCTTCGAGCAGGTCGACACGATGATGGGCGCGGCAGTTGCGGCGTGCGAGCGTTTCTATCCCGCGTTCCAGCTGGTCACTTGGGCCGAACGCACGCCGAGCGATGCGATGGGTGTCGCCATTTCCGAGGTTGCGGGCACCGCCTGACGGTCTGCTTGCGCCTTCGGAACGAGGCTCCTATCGTTCCCCCGAATGACAGGGGAATTTTCATGAATATGGATGATTTGGCCCGCCGCGGGCTGGTTCTGCTCGGTTGTGGCAAGATGGGGTCTGCGATGCTGGCCGGTTGGCTGTCGTCGGGACTGCCTGCTGCGTCGGTCTGGGTGAACGACCCGCACCCGAGCGATTGGCTGCAAGGTCAGGGCGTGAACCTGAATGCCGAACTGCCCGCCGACCCCGCTATCGTCCTGATCGCGGTGAAGCCGCAGATGATGGCCGGCGCGCTGCCGTCGCTTCAGGCGCTGGGCAATGGCTCGACCGTGTTCCTGTCGGTCGCCGCCGGTATCGGGATCGCCACTTACGAAGAGCTGCTGGGCGCTGAAACGCCGATCATCCGCGCGATGCCGAACACGCCCGCCGCGGTCGGTCGCGGCATCACGGCGATCATCGGTAATGACAAAGTGGGCGAGGGTGCGCTCGGCATGGCCGAGGAACTGCTCTCTGCCGTTGGTCAGGTCGTGCGATTGGAGGATGAGAGCCAGATGGACGGCGTGACTGCCGTTTCGGGCTCCGGTCCCGCCTATGTGTTCCACCTGATCGAAACGCTCGCCAAAGCGGGCGAGGCGCAGGGACTGTCGCCCGAACTGTCGATGCAACTGGCCAAGGCGACCGTCGCAGGGGCGGGCGTTCTGGCCGAGGAAGCCGACGACACCCCGACCCAACTGCGTATTAATGTGACCTCGCCCAACGGCACCACGCAGGCCGCGCTTGAAGTTCTGATGAACGAAACGGACGGCTTCCCGTCCCTGCTGGACCGCGCTGTTGCGGCGGCGGCCAACCGATCCAAGGAGCTATCCCGTGGCTGATGAAACCCTGTCGTTCGACGATTTCCTGAAAGTCGACATCCGTGTCGGCACCGTGGTGAAGGCCGAAGAATTCCCCGAAGCCCGCAAGCCCGCGATCAAGATGTGGATCGACTTTGGCGGCGCGATTGGGGAACGCAAAACCTCCGCGCAGGTCACGAAGCACTACACGCCCGAGAGCCTCGTCGGAAAACAGGTCATGGCCGTGGTGAATTTCCCGCCGCGCCAGATTGGCAAGTTCATGTCCGAGGTTCTCGTCCTCGGCCTGCCTGACGAAGAGGGCGGTATCGTGTTGATCGGCCCCGACCAAGCGGTCCCCAACGGAGGGCAAATGCATTGACCAAACTTCTCATCACCCGCCGCATCGCCGAGCCTGTGCTGGAGCAGGCGCAGAAGCTGTTCGACTGCACGGTCCGCGATCAAGGCGGCCTGTCGGTCGAAGAAGCTGCGGATGCGATGCGTCACTACGATGCCATTCTTCCGACGCTTGGCGACGAATTCACCGCTGAGGCGTTCCAACTTGCGGGCGAGCCGCGCTGCAAGATCCTCGGCAATTTCGGGGTGGGATATAACCACATCGACACCGATGCTGCCGCGAAGGCTGGCGTCGCCGTCACCAACACGCCCGACGTGCTGACGGATGCGACTGCCGATATCGGTATGACCCTGCTTCTGTCCACCGCCCGCCGCGCGGGCGAGGGCGAGCGGATGGTGCGTGCCGGTCAGTGGGAGGGCTTTGGTCCCAAGGTCGGGCTCGGCACCCACGTTACGGGCAAGACCGTTGGCATCGTCGGCATGGGCCGCATCGGGCAGGCGGTGGCGCGCAAGTGTCACTACGGCTTCGATATGGATGTGATCTACTTCAACCGGAGCGAAAAAGAGGTCAGCCATCCTGCCAAGCGCATGGATACGCTGGCCGACCTGATGGGCGCTGCCGATTTCGTGGTCGTCACCGTTCCGGGCGGCGCCGAGACGCGCAAGCTGATCGACGCGGATGCGCTGGCCGCGATGAAGCCCGAGGGTATCTTCGTCAACATCTCGCGCGGTGAGGTCGTGGACGAGGACGCGCTGATCGATGTGCTGAAGCGCGGTGCGATCACGGGTGCGGGCCTCGACGTCTACGAGAACGAGCCGCACGTCCCGGCCGACCTGATCGCGTTGGAGAACTGCGTGCTGCTGCCGCACCTCGGCTCTGCCACCACGGAAACGCGGCAGGCGATGGGGCAGATGGCGCTCGACAACATCATCGCGTGGAGCGAAGGGCGCGAGCCGCCGCAAAAGGTCAACTAAGACAAACCCCCGCTGCTGATCCGGCGGGGGTTTTTGCTAGTGATTGTGCAAAGCGGCGGATTAAATGGGTGGGCTGTCCATGCCCATTGTTCATGAGTGATCCCATCTATGCCGCTGCACCGAGACGACCTTCCCGACCTCATGGCCTTCCTCGCCGTTGCTGAAGAGCGCAGCTTTACCCGCGCTGCGGCCCGTCTGGGGACGTCGCAAAGCGCGCTGAGCCATGTCATCCGCCGTCTGGAAGAGCGGATGGATATGCGCCTGCTGACGCGCACCACGCGGCATGTGGCGCCTACCGATATCGGGGAGCAATTGCTCGCCAGCCTGCAACCTGCCTTTCGCGGGATCGAGGAGCGGCTGGCCGACCTCGATGCGCTACGCGCGGAGCCGAGCGGGTCGATCAGGATCAACGCCCCACGCTGGGCGGCGCAGCGGATCATCATGCCAGCAGCGACCGCGTTGATGCGGGACTACCCCAACCTGCGGATCGAAGTGGAGATCGACCAGCGGCTCGTGGACATTGTTAAAGACGGGTTCGATGCAGGTGTGCGGCTGGGCGAAGAGGTCCAGCAGGACATGATCGCGGTGCGCATCGGGCCGGACATCCGCATGGTCGTCGCGGGCTCGCCCGCCTATTTCGAAGCGCACGGTGTGCCCAAAGACCCGCACGCTCTGACGGACCATCTGTGCAACAACCTGCGCTTTGCGACGCTTGGCGGGCTTTATGCGTGGGAGTTCGAGAAGGACGGGCGCGAGGTAAATGTGAGGGTGAAGGGGCAGTTCACATCCAACGATCCGGAGGCGCTGATCGATGCGGCACTGGGCGGGGTGGGCCTGTCATGCCTGCCGAGCGACCATCTGGACGAGCATCTGGAGAGCGGCGCGCTGGTCGCGTGTCTGGAAGACTGGTGTCCTCCGTTTCCGGGGTATCACTTGTACTACCCTAGCCGCCGTCAGGCGCTTCCTGCGTTTCAGGCGCTCACGGAGAAATTGCGGTATCGGGGATAGGGGCGCTGCCCCTCTTGGCCTGCGGCCAATTCACCCCGGGATATTTGGGGCACAAAGGCAGAGTCAGCAGTCGCCGACCGCGTCGCGCCAGTGTTTGCGGCAGAGCGAGACATAGCGGTCGTTGCCGCCGATTGAGACCTGTGCGCCGAGGGTGACTACATTGCCGTTTTCGTCCTTGCGCACGACCATGGTCGCTTTTTTTCCGCAGTGGCAGATGGTGCGCACTTCGCGCATTTCGTCGGCGAGCGCGAGGAGGGCGGCGGAGCCAGAGAAGAGGTTGCCTTGGAAGTCCACGCGGAGGCCGTAGCACATGATCGGAACGCGCAGGTCGTCGACGGCGCGGGCCAGTTGCCAGACCTGATCTTTGGACAGGAACTGGCATTCGTCAATGAAGACGCAGGCGCACGGGCCTTCGTTCAGGCGGGCCTCGATTTTGGCGAAGAGGTCCGTTTCGCCGGTGTAGGTGTCGGCGGGGGAGCTAATGCCGATGCGGCTCGCGATGCGGCCTTCGCCGGCGCGATTATCGAACTGCGCGGTCAGCAGGTAGGTCTGCATGCCGCGTTCGATGTAGTTGTAGCTTGCCTGCAGGAGCAACGTCGACTTGCCGGCGTTCATGGTCGAGTAATTGTAGTAGAGCTTGGCCATGGCGGAGGAATTGGCACCCCTTGCGACTTTTTGCAAGTGGACCGGAGCCGCGGTGCGAATGGGTGTAAACACGCCAACGCGCAGGATGGGGTCGCGGCTCCGGTCCTGCGGTGCTCGGGAACAGGCACCGCATTCCGTATCTCTGGGACTGCCGAATGGATTCGACAAGCCTTAAGGTGTTAAGTAACGACGTTATGTCGTGGATAGGTTGTGCTAATCGCTCCTGCGGTTTTCCGTCAATGACCCGCATGGCTCTCGAAGCGCCTAAAATATGAATTGTCTTCTGGTTGTGACCATTTAATGCAAACCTTTGCAAAATGAACACAATCCCCGCTTTTGCGGTCTACGACTTTGGTCGTAGATCACTTCCGGCGCAGGATCACCGAGCCGACGGAGTAGCCTGCGCCGAAGGAGCAAATCACCCCTAGCGTGTCAGACTTGCGGTCGCGCGAGTATTTGTCGAAAGCGATGATCGACCCTGCGGAGGACGTGTTGGCGTAGTCTTGCAGGATGTTCGGCTGTTCGTCAGGCGTGGGCGTGCGGCCGAGGACTTTTTTGCCGATGTAGTCGTTCATCGACTTGTTCGCCTGATGAAGCCAGAGGACGCCGATATCGTCCGCAGTGATGTCGTTGGCCTCCATGTGGTCCGCGATATGAGCGGAGACGAGGGGCAGGACCTCTTTGAACACTTTGCGGCCGTTTTGCATGAAACGCATGTCGCGGCGGTCTTCCATTGCATCGCGGGTCGGGCGGAGGAATCCGTTGTTATTGCGGATGTTGTTCGAAAACTGGGTCGCGCATTTGGTCGAGACGACTTTCCAGCCGTCCTGACCTTCGTCACGTTCCAGCAGCACGGCCGTCGCCACGTCACCGAAAATGAAGTGACAATCGCGGTCGCGCCATTCGAGGTGGCCCGATGTGATTTCCGGGGAGATCACCAGCGCGCGGCGGATGGAGCCTGCGCGGATCATGTCGGCGGCGGTCTGGATGCCGAAGGTGGCGGAGGAGCAGGCGACATTCATGTCGAAGGCCATGCCACCCGCACCGAGGAGCTGCTGGATTTCCACAGCCATGGCGGGGTAGGCGCGCTCCATGTTCGACGCGGCGCAGAGGATCAGGTCGATGTCGGAGCCTGCAACGCCAGCGCGGTCCAGCGCCTCGTTCGCGGCTTTCATGCCGATTTCGGCCATCAGGGACGGCTCGTCGTCGCTGCGCTCGGGGTAGCGCGGATACATGCGGGTCGGGTCGAGAATGCCGTCCTTGGTCATGACAAAGCGGCTGTGGATGCCAGAGGCGGTCACGATGAAGTCGGCGCTGGAGTGGGGCACGGGCTCTTTGTCGCCAGCGGCGATGGCGTCCGCATGTTCGGCGTTCTGGAGGTCGGCATAGGCGTTGAACGCCTCGACCAGTTCGTCATTGGAAATGGAATGCTCCGGCGTGAAAACACCGGTCGCGGTCAAAACGACGTCGTACATGTGGCCTCCTGCGCAGTGCCCTCAAGCCTGCGGCCAATGGTACGGATTGTCCAGAATGACGGTGGGTCGCAAAAAGAAAAGGCCGGTCAGTGTGACCGGCCTTTGTTGTTCTTATGCCTGAAGGCTGCGGACGTTGATGTCGCCTTCCTTGCGGGCGACCATCGCCTGCGCCGCTGCGTTGGCGCCTGCTGCCGTGGTGAAGTACGGCAGCTTGTCGTAGAGCGCGACCGAGCGGATTTCGCGGCTGTCGTTGACGGCCTGTGCGCCCTCGGTGGTGTTGAACACCAGCTGGACCTGACCGTCTTTCAGCAGATCGACGATGGTACGACCACCCTCGTAGACCTTGTTGACGATCTCGCATTCGACACCGTTCTCCGTCAGCCAGCTTGCGGTGCCGCGGGTCGCGAGGATGCCGAAGCCGAGCTCTTTGACGATCTTGGCAGCGCTCAGCATCTCGTCGCCCTTATCGCCATCACGGATGGAGATGAAGACGTTGCCCTCTTCGGGCAGGTGAGTGCCAGCGCCCAGCTGTGCCTTGAGGAAGGCGCGGGCGAAGGAACGGTCCCAGCCCATGACTTCGCCGGTCGAACGCATTTCCGGGCCGAGGATGGTATCGACACCCGGGAAGCGGGCGAACGGCAGGACGGCTTCCTTGACCGAGAACCACGGGGTGTTCGGGTCGGCCAGTTCGAACGGGTCGCCCTGTTCGATGGTTGCCATCGGGTCCATGTCGGCCGGATAGGGCGCGCGCTTGGGGAAGTTCGACATCGGCTCGCCAGCCATCAGACGGGCAGCGATCGACGCGATAGCCGAGTCCGTTGCCTTGGCGACGAACGGGACGGTACGCGATGCGCGCGGGTTGACCTCGATCAGGTAGACGTCGCCGTCCTTGACCGCGAACTGTACGTTCATCAGGCCCTTCACCTGCAGCGAAAGCGCGAGGGCTTCGGTCTGGCGGCGGATCTCTTCGATGATGTCCTGCGGCAGGGTGTGCGGCGGCAGACAGCAAGCGGAGTCGCCCGAGTGGACGCCTGCTTCTTCGATGTGCTGCATGATGCCGGTCACGTGGACGGTTTCACCGTCGCAAAGCGCATCGACGTCAACCTCGGTCGCACCCGACAGGTAGCTGTCGAGCAGGACCGGGCTGTCGCCCGACACCACAACGGCTTCGCGGATGTAGCGGTCGAGTTGTGCCTGATCGCGGACGATTTCCATTGCGCGGCCACCCAGAACGTAGGACGGGCGGATGACCAGCGGGTAGCCGATGTCCTTGGCGATTTCCATCGCTTCGGCGTCGGAATGCGCGATGCCGTTGTGCGGCTGCTTGAGGCCGAGGCGGTTGACCAGATCCTGGAAACGCTCGCGGTCTTCGGCAAGGTCGATCGCGTCCGGCGAGGTGCCGAGGATCGGGATGCCAGCTTCGTCCAGCGCATTCGCCAGCTTCAGCGGGGTCTGGCCACCGAACTGGACGATCACACCGTGCAGGGTGCCGTTTTCCTGTTCGACTCGCAGGATTTCCATCACGTGTTCGAAGGTCAGCGGCTCGAAGTACAGACGGTCCGAGGTGTCGTAGTCGGTCGACACGGTCTCGGGGTTGCAGTTGATCATGATGGTTTCGTAACCCTGATCGGTCAGAGCGAAACATGCATGGCAGCAGCAGTAGTCGAATTCGATACCCTGACCGATACGGTTCGGGCCACCGCCGAGGATGACGACCTTTTTGCGGTCGGTCGGGCGGCTTTCGCATTCCACGTCGCCCATCGCGGGGGCTTCGTAGGTCGAATACATGTAGGGGGTTTGCGCTTCGAATTCGGCGGCACAGGTGTCGATGCGCTTGAAGACGGCTTTGACGCCGAGGTTCTGGCGCGCACGGCGCACGTTGCCTTCGTCGCGGCCTGTCAGCTTGGCGAGGCGGGCATCGGTGAAGCCCATCATCTTGACGCGGCGCAGGCCCTTTTCGTCGACTGGCAGGCCGTTCTTGCGAATGACTTCTTCGGCGTCGACGATTTCACGGATGCGGTCGAGGAACCACGGATCGAACGAGGTGATCGCGATGATCTCGTCGTTGGTAAAGCCGTGACGCATCGCCTGAGCGATGGTGCGCAGACGATCGGGGGTCGCTTTGGACAGGGCAGCCGAAACAGCGGCTTTATCCGGTGCACCCGGAATGTCGACTTCGTCAAAGCCGGTCAGACCAGTTTCGAGCGAGGCGAGGGCCTTCTGCATCGACTCGTGGAAGGTGCGGCCAATGGCCATCGCTTCGCCGACCGACTTCATCGCGGTGGTGAGGTACGGTTCGGAGCCTGCGAATTTCTCGAATGCGAAGCGCGGGATCTTGGTGACGACATAGTCGATGGTCGGCTCGAACGAAGCCGGGGTGACCTTGGTGATGTCGTTGTCCAGTTCGTCGAGGGTGTAGCCGACAGCCAGCTTCGCCGCGATTTTCGCAATCGGGAAACCGGTCGCCTTCGAGGCCAACGCCGACGAACGCGATACGCGCGGGTTCATTTCGATCACGACCATACGGCCGTCTTTCGGGTTTACGGCCCACTGGACGTTCGAACCGCCGGTTTCAACGCCGATCTCGCGCAGAACCGCGATCGAGGCGGAGCGCATGATCTGGTATTCTTTGTCGGTCAGCGTCAGTGCCGGAGCAACGGTGATCGAGTCGCCGGTGTGAACGCCCATCGGGTCCACGTTTTCGATCGAACAGACGATGATGGCGTTGTCTGCTTTGTCGCGGACAACTTCCATTTCGTATTCTTTCCAGCCGAGCAGCGATTCATCGACGAGGATCTGGCCCACCGGCGATGCGTCCATGCCCGAGCGGCAGTAGTATTCGTATTCTTCGCGGTTATACGCGACACCGCCGCCCGTGCCGCCGAGCGTGAAGGCGGGGCGGATAATGGCCGGAAGGCCGATTTCTTCGAGGGCGTCCATCGCGAGTGCGAGGCCGGCCTTGAGGTCTTTCTTGCCTTTGGCGTCGGTCGGCGCGGTGACGATGGTGGCCTTCGGGTTTTCGATGCCGAGGCGGTCCATCGCTTCGCGGAACAGTTTGCGGTCTTCCGCCATTTCGATGGCGTCGCGCTTTGCACCGATCATCTCGACGCCGAGGCGGTCGAGCACGCCCATGTCGGCAAGTGCCAGCGCGGTGTTCAGGCCGGTCTGGCCGCCCATGGTCGGCAGCAGCGCGTCGGGGCGCTCTTTCTCGATGATCTTGGCAACGACTTCGGGCGTGATCGGCTCGATGTAGGTCGCGTCGGCCAGACCGGGGTCGGTCATGATCGTCGCGGGGTTCGAGTTCACGAGGATGACGCGGTAGCCTTCTTCACGAAGGGCTTTACACGCTTGGGCACCCGAATAGTCGAATTCGCAGGCCTGACCAATGATAATGGGCCCCGCCCCGATGATCATGATCGACTTGATGTCGGTTCTCTTCGGCATAGGATCCTCATTTTTTCTGGCAGCGTACGTTGGGGCAGGCAGCACCCAAATTGTTGGGCGTTATAGACAGTACGAAGCAAGGTGCAAGAGGATCGAAACGGGAATCTGACATGTCGCTTTTGCTCTGTTCCCCGATTGTCTGCTGTTCTATCCGTTCGCTAACGCAAGCAACAGGTGCTCAACGTGTGGATTCAGTTTGATCGTGGACCAGATGGCGCTCCGGCAGCCTTTGATTCTCCGCGAAAAACCATCGAAGCCCATACACCGGACGAGGTTCCGGCTGCTCTTGATGCGCTGGCTGATGTCGATGGCTGGCTGGCCGGTTATTGCTCTTACGAGCTTGGTTATGCGCTAGAGCCGAAATTACTTCCCCTGATGCCCGAAGGTCGCAAACTGCCGCTTTTGCGGTTCGGCGTTTATGATTCTCCGATTGAGGGGAGGGCGTTCGAAGGGCAGGGGCATCTGGCCGACATCACGCCCGTCTGGAGCGCAGAGGACCACGCCGCCGCCATATCAAAAGTGCGCGACTATATCGGTGCGGGCGACATCTATCAGGCCAATCTGACCTTTCCGATTAATGCTAAGGCATTGGGGACGCCCGAGGGGCTTTATCATTCGCTGATGCAGCGGCAGGCGGTCGGGCACGGTGCGCTGGTGCTTCAGGATGACTGCCCTGCGATCCTTTCGCGCTCGCCCGAACTGTTCTTCCGCACGGACGGCGGGATGATCGAAACGGTCCCGATGAAGGGCACACAGCCGCGCGGCGCAACGCCGGAAGAAGACGCGGCCATCGTCGAATGGCTGCACAACGATGAAAAGAACCGCGCTGAAAACCTGATGATCGTCGACCTGCTGCGCAACGATATTAGCCGCGTCAGCAAACCGGGGTCGGTGCATGTCCCCGACCTGTTCCGCGTGAATACCTTTGCCACCGTTCACCAGATGGTCAGCCGCGTGAAGGCCGAGCTGATGCCGGACATGGGGCTCGCCGATATCCTGCGGGCGCTGTTCCCGTGCGGGTCGATTACAGGCGCGCCCAAGGTCCGCGCGATGGAGATTATCCACGAACTCGAAGTCGGCGCGCGCGATATATATTGCGGCACCATTGGATGGTGGGCGCCTGACGGGCGGTCGGAATTCAACGTGGCGATCCGCACTGTCATGTTGGACGGCCAGCAGGCCAAGCTAAATGTAGGAGGCGGTGTCGTCTGGGACTCCACCGCTGCATCCGAATACGAGGAAGCCCTATGGAAAGCCCGCTTCGCGGAACTGCCCCCGATGACTGCCGACTGATCGAAACGATGGGGCGCGATGGCGATGCCGTCCGCTATCTGCCGTTCCACCTCGACCGTATGGCAGCGGGAGCCGAGGCGCTGGGGTATCCCTTCAACCGCGCACTGGCCGAAGAACTGCTGTCCGAGCTTCCCGAAGGTGGGCGTATCCGCATGACGCTTGGCGCTGAGGGCGATCTGTCCGTCACCGGCGGGCACCTCGATCCCAACCCCGCCCAATGGCGCGTCATGATCGCGGCGGAGCGGCTGCAATCGGACGATCCGTGGCTGCGGGTGAAATCGACGAACCGTGCGCTTTACACCCGCCTGCGCGAAGTGCTGCCCGAAGGCGTCGACGAATACCTCTGCCTCAATGAAAAGGACGAGGTGTGCGAGGGCACGATCACCAATATCTTCATCACCACCGCCGAGGGTGAGCGCCTCACGCCGCCCGTTTCCAGTGGTCTACTTCCAGGGGTGCTGCGTCGGCATCTGCTCGAAACCGGGTACGAGGAGCGGGTTCTGCACCTCTCCGACCTCGTCGAAGCGCGCGAAATCCACTTCGGGAACGCTTTACGTGGCTTGATTCCCGCGGTTCTGCTGCCCGTCGCTTGACATCGGGCGTTCAACCCTGTGTATCGGCGCGGAACCCCCGTAACCCAAGGGATACAAGATATGCACGCCTACCGCTCCCATACCTGCGCGCAACTGACCAAAGATAACGTCGGCGAAACCGTTCGCCTGTCCGGCTGGGTCCACCGCGTGCGTGACCACGGTGGTATCCTGTTCATCGACCTTCGCGACACCTATGGCGTGACCCAGGTTCTGTGCGACCCCGACTCGGCTGCGTTTGCTGACGTCGAAAAGGTCCGCTCGGAATGGTGTATCCGCATCGACGGCGAAGTGAAGGCCCGCGACCCCGAACTGGTGAACCCGAAGCTCCCGACCGGTGAGATCGAGGTTTTCGTTCGTGACATCGAAGTCCTCGGCGCTGCCAAGGAACTGCCGCTGATGGTCTTCGGCGATCAGGAATACCCCGAAGAAACCCGTCTGAAGTACCGCTACCTCGATCTGCGCCGCGACGTGATGCAGGAAAGCATGAAGATGCGTTCGGACGTCGTTCGTTCGATGCGTACCCGCATGTGGGACAACGGATTCCGCGAATTCCAGACCCCGATCATCACCGCGTCCTCGCCCGAAGGCGCCCGCGACTTCCTCGTGCCGTCGCGTCTGCACCCGGGCAAGTTCTACGCGCTGCCGCAGGCTCCGCAGCAGTTCAAGCAGCTGATCATGGTGTCGGGCTACGACAAGTACTTCCAGATCGCACCGTGCTTCCGCGATGAAGACCCGCGTGCCGACCGTTCGCCGACCGACTTCTACCAGCTCGACATGGAAATGTCGTTCGTCACCCAGCAGGACGTCTTCGACACCATCTCGCCGGTTCTGGCGGGTGTCTTCGAAGAGTTCGGTGGTGGCCGCAAGGTCGACGCGCCGAACGAATGGCCGCAGATTTCGTACCGCGACGCCGCGCTGTGGTACGGTACCGATAAGCCGGACCTGCGCAACCCGATCAAGATGCAGGTCGTATCCGAGCACTTCGCTGGTTCGGGCTTTGCCATCTTCGCAAAACTGCTGGAGCAGGAAGGCACCGAGATCCGCGCGATTCCGGCTCCGACCGGCGGCAGCCGTAAGTTCTGTGACCGCATGAACGCCTTTGCCCAGAAAGAGGGCCTGCCGGGCATGGGTTACATCTTCTGGCGCGAAACCGACGGCCAGATGGAAGCCGCGGGTCCGCTTGCCAAGAACATCGGCCCCGAGCGCACCGAAGCCATTCGTCAGCAACTCGGCCTCGGCGTCGGCGATGCTGCGTTCTTCCTCGGCGGTAAGCCCGCGACGTTCGAAAAGGTCGCTGGCAAGGCGCGCACTGTCATCGGCGACGAGCTTGGCCTGACCGAGACCGACCGTTTCGCTTTCGCTTGGATCGTGGACTTCCCGATCTACGAAAAGGACGAAGAGACCGGCGCTATCGACTTCGAACACAACCCGTTCTCGATGCCGCAGGGCGGTATGGACGCGCTGCTCGGCGATCCGCTTGAGGTCAAAGGCTACCAGTACGACCTCGCATGTAACGGCTACGAGCTGGTTTCGGGCGCGATCCGTAACCACAAGCCGGAAATCATGATCAAGGCCTTCGAACTGGCCGGTTACGGCGAGGAAGAAGTGAAGAACCGCTTCGGCGCGCTGTTCAACGCATTCCATTACGGCGCTCCGCCGCACGGTGGCTGCGCTGCGGGCATCGACCGTATCGTGATGCTGCTGGCCGACCAGTCGAACATCCGCGAAGTCATGATGTTCCCGATGAACCAGCGTGCGGAAGACCTGATGATGAACGCGCCGAGCGACCCGAGCAACGAACAGCTCCGCGAACTCAGCCTTCGCGTCATCCCGCAGGACGACTGATCCAAATGAAAAGGCCGGAGCAATGCTCCGGCCTTTGTTTTTACAGTGCGTCGATCAGTCTTCGAGGTGATCTTCGCGCTTCTTGTCCACGAGCTTGAGTTCCTTTTCCTTGCGGGTGCGGAACTTCTCGCCGTAGCCCTTCAGTTCGCTGTCAGGAATGACCTCTTTGGCGCGGGAGAAGATGTCCTCTTCTTCCTCTTCCATGTGGTGTTCGTAGTCATGCTTGAGCTGCTTGAACTTGGTCAGCCACGCGGAGGACGACATGTCCATCTCTTGCAGCTCTTCCATCAGGTCGTCCATCTCGGCGTGTTCTTCCACCGAGTGGCGCGCGGAATCTTGACCCCAGGTTTTCGACATCAGCGGCGAGTAGAAGGTCTCTTCCTCCGCAGCGGCGTGGGATTTCACATCGTAGAAAAACTCTTTCCACGCGGTCTGGCGCTCTTCACTGTCGCCGGTTGTTGCGGCGATTTTGTCGAGCAGTTCGCGGTGGCGCGCGTGGTCGGCTTTGATCTCTTCATAAATAGACATGGTAATCACCCAGACAAATGTTTGTTGCTGGGTAAAGCGTCACCGCTGCCTCAAGGTTCCGTGAAATCTGGGCTCCGGCCGGTTGTCAGTAGTCCGTGATGTTTGTCGCGTGCAGGTCTTCGACCGCGTTAATCGTATCGCGGCCCGCGCCGACGAAAGCCGCAACGGCGACCATCAGCATCACCATGCCAACGCCAAGGACGATCATATCTACCAATTCAAATGAGCGGTCGTTTTCCGGAACCGACTCGATAACTTTTACCATGTTTTCGCCTTTGCCTTTGGGGCTGCGCTTCGTTCCAACGGTTCTGACGGTCAAAGAAGGCGAGAATGAGCCGTCTTGGGGGAGATTTGGGCTCGTTTACATGTTTGTGATCACCCAAATCTGGCCGGTGTCACCAGTGCGGGCACAATCGCTGGAAGGTTTTCTCATTGGTCACAAAGCCAGTCCTTTGCTTCGAGCCTGTTTTTGACCAGCCCTGACAGGTCGGCCAATTTCGCCTCGATGTCATTGCCTGCATGGTGCGAGCGGGCGAGAGCGTCGACTGCCTCGCCAAGGCTCAGGTCGTCCGCGCTATGCGCAACACCGCCGAGGAACTGCGTCAGGTAGCGGATCGCCACGCGGTCGTAATCGGAGGCCATGACCTCTGCCGCGTGAGCAAGATCGTCTCGGTAGGCAAGAGGGTCGGGCGCAATAACATCGTTGCGGACATGGCGCAGGTGATCTGGAGCGGTGTTGGCGGGGAGATGGCTGAGGATCATGCTCTGGAACGCGCCAAGGCTTTCTACGGGTTTGGGCAGAAACCCGTCAGCCCCAGCGATCCGCGCACGAATGTCGCCGTCGGGATCGCCGCTGGTGCCGAGCAGCACATCGACACGCGGCGTAGCACGGGCAAGGTCAGCGATCAGCGTTTCCCCGCAGCCATCGGGCAGCCCGAGGTCTACGATCACAACACCGGGGCGATAAGTTCGCAGGTGTTGCCGCGCATGTTCGAGCGTGTCCGCCCGCCTGAGCCGCGCGCCCGACCGTTGGCTCATCAGGCGCATCGCTTCGCAGGCAAAGCGGCTGTCCTCCACAAGAAGGATCGTCTGACCACGCAGGGGGTACTCCGCATTCGGCGGAATGGAATTGAGGACTGTGGCTGGCTCGGACATGGGAATCTCCACTCTGACCGCCACATTCAAGCGTAGGATAGTTTACAGCCGGTTAAGCCCGCGACGTTCTGCCTAGGGACTTCGAAACCTGTTGCTTGTAGAAACTGCATCGAGAGAGAGGGAGACCACCATGATCGGACGATTGAACCACGTAGCCATTGCCGTGCCTGACCTTGGGGCCGCAGCGGCGCAATACCGCGATACCTTGGGCGCCAATGTCGGCGCACCGCAGGACGAGCCGGATCACGGTGTGACGGTGGTGTTCATCGAACTGCCGAACACCAAGATCGAGCTGCTGTACCCGCTGGGCGACAACTCTCCGATCAACGGGTTTCTGGAAAAGAACCCCTCGGGCGGTATCCACCACATCTGCTACGAGGTCGACGACATCATCGCGGCCCGTGACCAGCTGAAGGAAAAGGGCGCGCGCGTTCTGGGCACCGGAGAGCCGAAGATCGGCGCGCACGGCAAGCCCGTGCTGTTCCTGCATCCCAAGGACTTCAACGGGTGTCTGGTCGAGCTCGAACAGGTGTGACCGTCTGACTGCTTGCCCGCGTCGGTGAGGCAGGTATTTATGCGAAAAATGACGGGGCGCGGTTTGCGCCCCCTATCGAAAGGAGCGCCCCATGGGCCCGACATCCGCAATCGTCCTCTTCGCCGTGATCTGGTTCATGACCTTCTTCGTCATGCTGCCGATCCGCCTGCAAACCCAAGGCGAGGTAGGTGACCATGTGGAAGGGACGCACTCCTCTGCGCCTGCGGATGGCGCGGCGCACGTCAAACGCAAGGCACTGATTACCACCGTGGTGGCTATCGTGCTGTGGGGTCTGATCGCGGGCGTTATCCTGTCGGGCGTGATTACCGTGCGCGACCTCGACTGGTTCCAGCGCATGTCGACGCCGGAAGTGTCGCTGGACAACTGATCAGCGACGCGCCAGCCGGTGATAGAGGTGCGTGAACGTCGCCGCACCGAGGACCGGTATCAGTAAGTTCAAAAGCGGAATACTCAGCGGGACAGCCATCAGGCAGCCCGCCATCCAGATCTGCCAAGGGTTCTGCTTGCGTAGCGTTTCGGCTTCTTTGCGGCCTAGGCGGCGCGCGGCGGCGAGCTGGAAATACTCGCGGCCCAGAAGGTAGCCGTTCAGCCCGTAGAAGATCGCGAAGGCTAGGAACGGCAGCAGCAGCGACGCCACGAGCGCCACAAGGTTGCCGACGATCAGAATGCCGAGGAAATGCAGGCCGTCCTTTGCGCCTTCCCACAGGCCCATCGGGCGGACAGGCGGCAGGCCGGGGTAGTACTTGTCCTCCACCGCTTCGGCCACGTCGTCCAAAAAGAACGACGTGATGGCCGAGGCCACGGGGATCATCAGGAACACCGACAGCACCATCATCAGCGCGAGCGAGCCAAAGGACAGCGCGCTCGACGCCCAAGTGATGTCACCAATCCACGGCAGGGACAGGGTTTCAGGGACGAAGACCTGAATGACCGTCAGGATCAGGAAATAGATCCCCGCCAGCAGCGCAAAGCTCAGGCCGACGCCTTTCAGGACCACGCGCTGGAAGCGGTGGTCCGAGAGCTGTTCGATCGCTTTGGCAAAGTCGGCAAAGATCATTCGGATTTCCACGTCACGATCTTGGACAGGTCGGGGCGCGCGCGTTCGGGCGGGGTCGCGCCTTCGGTGCCGAGATGGACGATGCCGACGCATTTCTCGTGCGCTGCGACGCCAAGCTGTTCGTTCATGAACTGCGGATCGTGGCTATGCCAGCCCGACACCCACGACGCGGCCCATCCGGTCGCCAGCGCGGCGTTCACGAGGCTGAGGCACACAGCCGCCGCCGAATAGAGCTGTTCGGCCTCCGGAACCTTCGCGGCCTCGACGGGGGAGGCGATGACGGCCACAGCCATCGGGGAGTTGGCGTAGGTACCCTTGGGCTTGTCGATATCCGCTTGTGCGAGGCCGAGCCGCTCGCCCGCGCCCTGAAGCGCGTCCGCGTAGTTTTCCAGCGCCTTCTTCTCCAGCACGACAAAGCGCCACGGCACCAGCGCACCGTGATCGGGCGTGCGGGCGGCAGCGGTCAGAATGATGTCCAGCGCGTCACGATCCGGCGCAGGGGCCTTGATCGTCTTCGCGGGGCGCGAGCGGCGGGTGAGAAGGAAATCGAGGACGTGGTCGTCCTTGGAAAGCGGTTTGATCGTAATATCGGACATTTATGCCTCCTGTTCGGTTCCGATATCGGGTCTGCGGTATCGGAAATCAATCGTTGGAAGTGACGCGGGTCGCGGGTTAAACGGATCACCATGTCCGATCTGTCCCATCTTGCCACTGAAGGCGCGGAAATCAGCGTGCGTGTGACGCCAAAGGCCAGCCGTAATCGCATCACCGTCGAGGATGACGCGATCCGTGTCTATGTGACGGTCGTGCCGGAGGACGGTAAAGCGAATGCCGCCGTACAGAAACTTCTGGCCAAAGCACTTGGCGTGCCGAAATCGCGGCTGGAGCTGGTGCGCGGACAGACGAGCAGGGACAAGACGTTCCGGATCGGCTGATCAGGCTTCGCCTTCTTCCTCGTCCTCGTCATCTTCGAGACGCAGGCGATAGACGCCTTCGGGAAGGTCGAGCGCAGCGTCGAGATCACGCAACTGGGCGAAGGACATCGTGATCTTCATCACGCGGTCCGTCACCGGATCGTATTGTTCGACAGTGACGCAATCCTCAAAGGCTATGACGGTCACATCCTCTTCGAGAGGGGCTTCACCCTCGTCGACGAGGGTTACGACGGTAGCGTCGAATTCGTGTTCAATCGTAAACATGAGATAACGGTATCTTGCTGCAATGGCGAAGGAAAGGGGTTGTTCCTTCCCCGCGAAAGATGTTCACAAGGAATAGAGCAGACCCGTTGCAGGCGAACCGGCAGCGGGGTGGGCGGGGACGTATGAGACGTGTGATCCTTGGTTTGATCGCGGCACTCTCCATCGCGGGGTGTACGCAAACGGCGCGGCTGGGACCGTCGCCTGTTGCTGTGCCCGAAGGCGCGGTCTTTGACGAGGTGAAGTCCCCCGCAGACGCCGCACGCATGTTCGTGCAGGTCACCGGTGATATCGAACCGCTGCTCGAAGCGATCTGCGAGCGGGCCTATGCCTACCGCAACTGCGATTTCTGGATCGTCGTGGATGACACGCCCGACATCGGGTCCAATGCCTACCAGACGCTAGATCGTTCGGGCCGCCCCATCGTTGCCTTCACCCTGCCGATCCTGTCGGAGATGAAGAACCGCGACGAATTCGCCTTTGTGCTGGCGCATGAGGCATCGCACCACATCCTCGGCCATATTCAGGCGACGCAGCAGAACGCTGTTATCGGGGCCGAAGTGCTCGGCGCGATTGCCGCGCAGATGGGCGACAGTGACGCCCAGATCGCAGAGGCCCGTAAGATTGGTGCCGATATCGCGGCGCGGTCCTATTCCAAGCAGTTCGAACTGGAGGCGGACGCGATGGCCGCGCGTATCCTCAAGGTCGCGGGTTATGACGCGCTGCGCGGCGCGGCATTCTTCAACCGTATCCCCGATCCTGGTGACGAATTCCTCGGCTCCCACCCGTCGACGGCCGAGCGCCTCGCCAACGTCCGTCAGGCGCTCCAAGACTGACCGCTTGGTAAATATTGCAGCAGCGCTATCTGCCAGCCTATCCTCGGCGTCGGGGATCGGAGGAGCATGTCATGAACGAATGGCAGAAGATCAAGCAGCGCGCCGCATGGTCGTGGCAGGGCTGGGCGCATGTCTGGCGGACGGAGGCGTCGCTCCAGCAGTGGATCTGGGCCAACGTCGTCTCCATTGCCTTCGCGCTCTACCTGCCGCTTACAGGCGGGGAGAGGGCCGTTGTGCTGATGGGCGGCATCTTCGTGCTGGCCGTCGAATGCCTGAACACCGCGATCGAGCGGGTGGTCGACGATATCTCTACCGATCATCGTGACCGCGCGGGGCAGGCCAAGGACGCGGGCAGCGCTGCCGTCGCGATCTTTGCCATCGGCGTGGCGCTCGCGTGGTGCGCGATCATCTGGCGCCTGCTGACCTCATAACTTGATCTCGCTCAAGGCCGCTGTCCCAGTCGCCCCCTATGGTGCCCCCGAAGCGACAAGGGGACCACATGCAAAAGCTCGGCGACATCCGTAAACATTTTTTCCTCACCACCGGCATGGCTAAACACGCTGGCGTCGATCTGGGCGATGCGATCCGTGAGGGCCACCTGACCCGCGAAGGCTACGCCGAATGCGTGACCCGCTGCCGCCACTGCACGAACCCCGGACACTGCGCTGAATGGTTGCCCGAGGCGCAGGACGGCGATCCCGTGCCGGACTATTGCGAGAACCGCGCGATCTTCCACGAGTTGAAGAAAACAGGATAGAGAACACCCCTAAGGGCGCATCTGCAGCCTGTTCGAGACGAAAATTACCACTTTAGTAGAAAAAAATTACTACCTCAGACTCAAACGGCCCACTCTGGAGCCGTTCAGATATCCGAACGCAGCCTATCAACGGCTCAAGGATATGCCATGACGAACCAGAGACATCACGTATTCAGGACTTCGGGCCACACCGGTCCACTTCCCTTTTGTGCGGTGGAGCTGATCGACCTTCTGGGCGAAGAGGCCACAATCCGTCTGCGCGAGACCGAACTACTCCCGCGTTGCCGTGGCTGTGCCCGCAAGTTCACGCCGCGCGGCTGGTTGGGGGCCGACTCGCCGCTGGGGATCTGGGAAGGCTGTGCACACCGCGAAAGGCTGGAGCGCGTGATGTCGCGGTAAGCGACAGGCACGTAAATGAGTTACACGGTCAAGAAGGTACTACCAGCGCAAGTCATCTATGACGCGGCGCGGGCGGATAGCCCGACCGAGTCCGTGACCATTCTTGGCTTTGACGTGATCGATACCTCCGTGCTTGCCATGACCGTCGAGGGATCGGACGGCAAGATGCAGCAGTTCCCGCTCTGGCCGACGGTCCGCATCAACTCTCCCTATGGCAAACAGATGACGGGCGACCAGCTACTTGCCGCGCTGTTGAAAGAGGACGTGCTGAACGAGGTCAAACCGCTCCCCCCGCGACAGGTCTTCGACAGCCCGCCCATGCAGCCCGTCCGCGTGCAGAAACTGTCACCTTGGGTGATCTATGGCACCACGGCTGTGTTCATTCTTCTGGGGTGGTCGCTGGTGCTCAGCTTCTAGGGCCGCTAGGGTCCGCGCATGAAGATCATCGACAACGTGATTTCCGACAGGGGATCGAAATACGCCGTCTCAGGCGCGCCCTGTACCTCTCCCGAAGAGGCGAAAGCCTTTATCAAAGAGCTTTGCCGCAAAAAGAAGTTCGCCAAGGCGACCCACAACACATGGGCCGTGCTGCTGGACGAAGGCCCCCTCAAGAACGACGACGGAGAGAGCGGGGCAGGCATGGTCATCGTCCGCATGCTCGAACGCGAGGGCCTCAAGGGCCACATCATCTGCGTCACCCGCTGGTTCGGAGGCAAACACCTCGGAGGAGACAGGTTCAGGCACGTGCAGGACGCGGTCCGGGTTTATTTGGAGGGGATGGGGTGAGGGACATTGTTTCGAGTGACCGCACCTTAGCAACGACTAATAAGATATAATATCGCTATTCCGTAGTGCTTCGATCGAGACTGACACCGTGGAGCTTTCTCGTGGAGGATCTGTCGGAAGCCCTAATCTAATTTCCATGTAGTTGGTTAGACTATGATTCAATAGGCCAAATTCTTGCCAAAGATCGTATGACTTGGCCCTTTCAGGAAATATTCCAGCGGTAAGTAGACTAAGTGAAATATAGTCTGGAATTTGTGGGTCTTTACCAAGCGAATACCTGACGCAATGAGTCGCAATATTTCTTGCGATAAGCCAATCGCGGCAAAGTTCTGATGCAGGACAGAGCATTCGATTTTCGCCATCTGAGGCCATAGATGGTAGAGGATCGAATTGAGATTTCCTCCATGCTGTCCAAAAACTTGTTACGAGTGCCGTCAACCAATTTGCGCTTTTTTCGTCAGCGCATCCAATGCAATCAAGAAGAATGCTCATTGCTTCATCGGAAGGAAAATCGTCTAAATCTTCTGCGGAGCAATGAGCATATTTTTGAAAATCTTCGTCTGCCTGAGCGCCATCACGTCTCGCCACAGCAGTTGAAAAAATTATTCTACAATTTTTATCGGCACTACCTAGTATTTGCGAGACGACGCTCGAAAGCATTGCTCGTCTTGCGCGGAGACGGTCACGTTTCTCGTCCTGTCGCATTTTGTCCTGATGAGCGATAGTGAGAAGTACACCAAATGTAGCTATACCGGCAGAGAAGGCGGTGATTAGAATTGTAGCAGATGCAGAGAAGTAGTCCTTTGCTACAATTGAAATGTCCGCAGATAAGATCAGTGCGAATGTGGCGCCAATAAGCGCACCAATGGCCAAGCCAAGAGGAAAATTTGATAGGAATTTCTGAAGATACTCAAACCTATCATTCCAGTTCATCGATTAACCTTACTTCAAAACACCCCACAAATCATACTCACCAGCCTCATCCACTTCAACCTTAACGATATCACCGACCGAGAGGTTCTCGGTGTTTTCGTCGATGAAGAGGTTGCCGTCGATCTCCGGGGCGTCGGCCCATGTGCGGCAGGTGGCGATGCCGTCCTCGTCGATGTCGTCCACGATGGCTTCGAGCGTTTTGCCGACCTTGGCTTGTAGCTTGGCTTCGGAAATGGCCTGCGCCTTTTCCATGAAGCGTTCCCAGCGTTCCTGCTTCACCTCGGCGGGGACATGGTCCGGCAGGTCGTTCGAACGCGCGCCGTCCACGTTCTCGTACTGGAAGCAGCCCACACGGTCGAGCTGTGCCTCGTCGAGCCAGTCGAGCAGGGTCTCGAATTCGGCGTCCGTCTCTCCGGGGTAGCCGACGATAAAGGTCGAGCGCAGGGTGATGTCGGGGCAATCCGCGCGCCACGCGGCGATCTCGTCCAGCGTCTTGGCAGCCGCAGCGGGGCGGGCCATACGTTTGAGCGTTTCGGGGTGCGCGTGCTGGAACGGGATGTCGAGGTAGGGCAGGATCAGCCCCTCGGCCATCAGCGGGATCAGGTTGCGCACGTGCGGGTAGGGGTAGACGTAGTGCAGGCGCACCCACGCACCGAGGCTGCCCAGATCACGCGCCAGATCGGTGATGTGCGCGCGGTGGCCGCGGTCCTCGGCGTGCTTGATGTCCACGCCGTAGGCCGAGGTGTCCTGAGAGATCACCAGCAGTTCCTTGACGCCCGCATCGACGAGCTTCTCCGCTTCGCGCATGACGGCGTGAGCGGGGCGCGAGGCGAGTTTGCCGCGCATGTCGGGGATGATGCAGAATTTGCACTTGTGGTTACAGCCCTCGGAGATCTTGAGGTAGCTGTAGTGGCGCGGGGTCAGCTTGACGCCCGACGCAGGCAGCAGGTCCACAAACGGATCGGGGCTGGGCGGCACGGCCTTGTGCACGCTGTCGAGCACCTGTTCGTATTGGTGCGGACCCGTGACGGCGAGGATGTTCGGGTGATGTTCGCGGATGTAGTCGGGCTCTGCCCCCAGACAGCCGGTCACGATGACCTTGCCGTTTTCCACGAGCGCTTCGCCGATGGCATCGAGGCTCTCTGCCTTGGCAGAATCCAGAAACCCGCAGGTGTTCACGATGACCGCGTCAGCGCCCGCGTAGTCGGGGCTGATCTGGTACCCTTCGGCCCGCAGGCGGGTCAGGATGCGTTCGCTGTCGACCAGCGCTTTGGGGCAGCCCAAGGAGACCATGCCGATCGTCGGCTGGCCGGGGCGGGGGGCTTCGTCAAAGCGCGCGCGCGGCGCGAGGTCGGGGCGGAGGTTCGGCGGGTTCTGGGACATGCGGCGCATATAGCGATGCAAGAGCGCTGTGGGAAGTGGAACCATACGCACGGGCGCTATGTTTGATGAAAGGGAGGGCAACAACAAGGACCATTCATGGATACCTTATTGGAACTGTGGTCGCGGGTGCCTGCCGCGACAAAGCCGCTGATCGAGATTTTTGTCGCTATCGTCATTGCCGTTGTGCTGCATTCGCTGCTGTGGAAAGTGGTGAGCAAGGTGATCGGCGGGCGGACCGAGCTGATCTACCGCGTGATCCGCCGTCTCAAGACTCCTCTACGTTTGATGTTCATCGTGGCCGCCATCGGCTTTGCTAGCCGCGTGGCGGATATGGGCACGGACCTGCGTAATCTGGTCTCGCAGTTCTCGCTGGCGCTGGCCGTGATGATCGGCGGGTGGATCACCATGATTGCGGTGGACGTCTATGCTGACCGCGAGACGCGGCGCCTCAGGCTGGACGCTGAGGATAACCTTTTCGCCCGCAAGCAGGCCACGCAGATCAAGATGCTGCGGATGGTCACAAAGGTCGTGCTTTTCCTTCTAACCGCCGGCCTCGCGCTGTCGGTATTCGACGCTGTGCGGAGCTTCGGTGTCTCGCTTTTCGCCTCTGCCGGTGTGGCGGGCATCGTGGCGGGGTATGCGGCGACGCCGGTGCTGAAGAACCTGATTGCAGGCATCCAGATTGCGCTGACCCAGCCGATCCGCATCGACGATGTAGTGATTGTCGAGGACGAGTGGGGCTGGATCGAGGAGATCGCGTCCACCTACGTGGTCGTTCGCATCTGGGATTTGCGGCGGATGGTTTTGCCGCTGTCGTACTTCATCGAGAACCCGTTCCAGAACTGGACACGCGAGAGCGCGAATATCATCGGCTCCGTCATGTTCTACGTCGATTACACCGCGCCTGTCGCCCAGATCCGCGACAAGTTCGAGGAAGCCGTCAAAGCCAGTTCCCGCTGGGACGGGAAGACGGTTGTTCTGCAGGTCATCGATACTGACAAGGATACCGTCCAGCTGCGCGGTCTGTGTAGCTCCCGAAATTCGCCGTTAAACTGGGATTTGCGGTGCGAGGTGCGTGAAAAGGTTCTGTCGTGGCTTCAGGAGAGCTACCCCGAGGCACTGCCCAAACACCGTATCGACATCGACAGGATGCCCGAGGTGGACAAAACGCCAATACCTACGTAATGGTAAGGAATGGCACAGTATACCTTTCGCACCCGCAGCTCGGATTGTCCGTATGAACTGGCCATCGGTCTGGTCTCAGGCCGGTGGAAGCCGCGGCTGCTTGAAGTGTTGAAGGACGAAACGCTGCGCTATGGCGATCTGAAGGAACGCCTCAAGCCTGTGTCCGACAAGGTGCTGAGCGCCGCGCTCGATGACATGACGCGCAACGGTCTGATCAGCCGGACTGCATTTGCGGAAATCCCGCCGCGTGTGGAATACGCGCTGACACCACAAGGCGAGAGCCTTCTGGAAGCTCTCGGCCCGCTGCGGGATTGGGCGCGGACCGAGAACGGTAGATAGGGCAGGGGCCGAAGCCCCGCCGCATCAGTTGATTTTGGCATCCATCGTGATTTCGCAGTTCAGAAGCTGCGAGATCGGGCAGTTCTTTTCCGCATCTTCAGCGGCTGCACGGATGTCGGCCTCATTGCCCGATGCTTTGATCGTGACGTCGAGGTGCGCTTTGACGACTTTCGGGCCGTCCGACATATCGAGGAAGATGGTCGAGGTGGTCTCGATCTTGTCCGCCACGATGTCCTTGTCACCAAGGATGTTCGACAAAGCCATCGAGAAACAGCCAGCGTGGGCTGCGCCGATTAGCTCTTCGGGGTTGGTGCCCGGCTTGTCTTCGAAACGAGTGTTGAAGCCGTAGGGCTGCGAGGACAGTGCTCCCGATTGGGTCGAAACTTCGCCCTTACCGTCCTTGAGGCCACCCTGCCAAACTGCGGAACCTGTTTTCTTGATCATGAAAATCTCCTTTTCAAACAAATCGAGCCGCACACGGCGGCTTTGATGAACAAACAGGTTTCAGAGGGGGAAAGTTCCGCCTGACGCCTCGTGAGGTGGCGTCTCGGCAAAGAAAAACCCCGCCGGATAGCGGGGCTTCTCATGCGCAAATCTTTGGGGCCTTAGCGGCGACGGTCGCGTCGTGCGCTCATCGGCTGGAAGGCAACGCCAACGTGGGCTTCGCAGTAGGGCTTGCCCTGCTGGACGGGCAGACCGCAGAACCAGAAGTGTTCGGTCGCGGGGTCACCCACGGGCCACTTGCAGGTACGCTCGGTCAGTTCCATCAGCGACAGTTTCTTCGCGGTCTTCTCGACCTCGTTCACACGCGCCAAAGCCTCGGGGCTGATTTCGTTGGTCGACGGCTGCGGCGGCAGCGGCTGACCTGCGGGGATGATCGCCTTGCGGGCGGCGCTCATCGGGATGGGGGTGTCTTCCTTGGGCTCTTCGGCCTTTGCAGCGACGGGCTCCGGACGAGCCTTCGGGGCAGCGGCGGGCGCTTCCTTCGCTGCGGGCTTCGCGACCTTCGGTGCGGCGGGCTTTGCTTCCTTCGCTTTGGCAGCCGGAGCAGCAGCCGCAGAACCGCCACCGCTTGCGCGGTTCGAGAGACCAAGGCGGTGGACCTTGCCGATCACGGCGTTGCGGGTCACGCCACCAAGCTCTTTGGCGATCTGGCTTGCCGACTGGCCTTCCGACCACATCTTCTTGAGCAGCTCGACGCGTTCGTCGGTCCAGGACATATTTCCGTTCCTTTGGCTTCGCAGGCGGACGCTATGGAGCGTCATCGGCCTTGCATCATCGGTCAGGGGCCTATTCTAAGCACCAGAACGCGAGATACAAGGACTCGAATCATGAATCGGAGGGTTACATGTCCGTGAACAACGCAATGGGAGTTCGTCGGTTCGGCCGCGTGAATTGGCTGGGGCTGTGGACGCTCATGCAGCGCGAGGTTTTGCGTTTCATGAACGTCTGGTCGCAGACGATCATGGCGCCGCTGATCAACGCCGGACTGTTCCTTCTCATCTTTACTATCGCGATCGGATCGCAGCGCGGCGATGTCATGGGCGTGCCGTTCATGCACTTCCTCGCGCCTGGTATCCTGACCATGACGGTCATCCAGAACGCCTTTGCCAATTCGTCGTCCTCGCTGACCTCGGCCAAAGTGCAGGGCAACATCGTCGACACGTTGATGCCCCCGCTGAACGCAGGCGAACTTGTCGCCGGTTACATCGCAGGCGCCGTCGCGCGCGGCCTGCTGGTCGCCGTCGTCATCGCCATCGGTGTCTGGCTTGCGCTGGGCGTCGGAATGCAGCACCCGCTTTGGGTTTTCGTCTTTGTCATCTTGGGCGCGGTGTTCATGGGCTCCCTCGGCCTCATCGCCGCGATCTTCGCCAACAAATTCGACCAGCTTGCCGCGATTTCGAACTTCATCGTGACGCCGTTGTCGTTTCTGTCGGGCACATTCTATTCGATCGACGCACTGCCGCCCGTGCTGAACAAACTCAGCCACGTGAACCCGTTCTTCTACATCATCGACGGCGTCCGCTACGGCATGATCGGCGTGTCTGACGGCTCCCCGTGGCGCGGCCTCTGGGTTGCACTGCTGGCTTGTGCGCTGGTCATCAGCATCTGCTGGTACTGGTTCAACAAGGGCTACCGCCTCAAAGCCTGACCTTTCAGAAATCTGTAGAACCCTACGTCATGTGGCCCTATACGGGGCCACATGATGACTGCGACGCAAACCACACTGATTCGACGCCGACGCTGAAAAAATGCGCCGTGCGCCGCTTTGCGCGCCCATCTTCCTTCCTTACACATTGACAGCCCCAGAATGCCTTGGCACCAATCGGGCTTCTTATTTCCAAAGGGTTTGAC
Organism: Marivivens aquimaris; assembly: GCF_015220045.1. NCBI lineage: Bacteria > Pseudomonadati > Pseudomonadota > Alphaproteobacteria > Rhodobacterales > Paracoccaceae > Marivivens > Marivivens aquimaris. Next base: position 3,255,087 of record NZ_JADBGB010000001.1, read on the forward strand.
TATGATCCCCAGCGTTTTGCCGACCTATAACCGCGCTCCGCTTTCCTTCGTCAAAGGCGAAGGCTCCTGGCTGATCGAGGCTGACGGCCGACGTTTTCTCGATCTGGGTGCGGGCATCGCGGTGAACGCACTTGGTCACGCGAACCCCGATCTGGTCGCTGCCCTGACCAAGCAGGCAGGCAAGCTCTGGCACGTCTCGAACCTCTATAACATCGACCAGCAGCAATCGCTGGCCGACAAGCTCGTCGACAACTCGTTCGCCGATACCGTGTTCTTCACCAACTCGGGCACCGAAAGCTGCGAGCTGGCGGTGAAGATGGCGCGCAAGTACTTCTATGAGAAGGGCCAGCCCGAGCGCACCACTATCATCGCGTTCGAAGGCTCGTTCCATGGCCGTTCGTCGGCAGGTATCGCCGCCGCCGGTTCGGAGAAAATGACCAAAGGCTTCGGCCCGCTGCTCCCCGGTTTCGTGCATCTTCCGTGGGGCGATCACGACGCGCTGCGCGAAGCTGCGGCCAAGCCCGGCGTTGGCGCGATCATCGTCGAGCCCGTGCAGGGCGAAGGCGGCATCCGTCCGCTGCCCGACCAGTGCATGAAGGGCCTGCGCGATCTGTGCGACGAGCACGGCATCCTGCTGATATTCGACGAGGTCCAGTGCGGCGTTGGCCGTACCGGCAAACTCTTCGCGCACGAATGGGCAGGCATCACGCCCGACATCATGATGGTCGCCAAAGGTATCGGCGGCGGCTTCCCCCTCGGCGCTGTCCTCGCCACCGAAAACGCGGCGAGCGGCATGACTGCAGGCACCCATGGCTCGACCTATGGCGGCAACCCGCTGGCCTGCGCCGTTGGTAACAAGATCATGGACATCATCGCCGATGATGCCTTCCTCGCCGAAGTGAACCGCAAAGCAGCCCTTCTGCGCCAGAAGCTCGAAGGCATCGTCGCCGCCCACCCCGACACGCTGGAAAGCGTACGCGGCAGCGGCCTGATGCTCGGTATCAAATGCAAGGCGACCAACCTCGATCTGGTGAAGGCTGGCTATGGCGCGGAAGTCCTTCTGGTCCCCGCAGGCGACAACGTCGTCCGCCTGCTGCCGCCGCTGAACATCACCGACGAAGACATTGCTGAGGCAGCCAGCCGAATTGATGCTGCCGCAACCGCACTGGAACAGGCCTGATATTCACTCTGGCCTAAATACCTCGGGGGTGAATGGCCGCAGGCCAGAGGGGGCAGAGCCCCCGCGCCCCACTCAGAAAGTAAGAACATGAACCATTTCCTTGATATCAACGCCACCTCCGCCGAAGACCTGCGGAGCATCATCGACAACGCCAAAGCCATGAAGGCAGCCCGCAGCGGCCTGCCCAAAGGCACCACGGACGAAGACAAGCCGCTCGACGGTCAGATGGTCGCTCTGATCTTCGAAAAGCCGTCGACCCGTACCCGCGTGTCCTTCGATGTCGGCGTGCGCCAGATGGGCGGTCAGACGATGGTTCTATCTGGCGCTGATATGCAGCTTGGTCACGGCGAAACCATTGCCGACACCGCGCGCGTTCTGTCCCGTTATGTCGATATGATCATGATCCGCACGTTCGAGGAACAGACCCTCCTCGATATGGCCGAGTACGCGACCGTACCCGTGATCAACGGCCTGACCAACCGCACCCACCCCTGTCAGATCATGGCTGACATACAGACCTTCGAAGAGCACCGCGGTTCGATCAGCGGTAAGAAAGTCGTGTGGAGCGGTGACGGCAACAATGTCTGCGCGTCGTTCATCCACGCCGCAGGCCAGTTCGGCTTCGACCTGACCTTCACCGGCCCGCAGACCCTCGATCCCGAAGCCGGTTTCGTTGAGGAGGCCCGCGCGAAGGGCGTTGATATCCAGATCGAGCGCGACCCGATGAAGGCTGTCGAAGGCGCCGACCTTGTTGTTACCGATACGTGGGTGTCGATGCATGACCCGGCGTCCGCCCGCGAGCGTCGGCATAACCAGCTGCACCCCTATCAGGTGAACGAACGCCTGATGGCTGCTGCCAAGCCCGACGCACTGTTCATGCACTGCCTGCCTGCGCACCGCGAAGACGAGGCGACGAGCGCTGTGATGGATGGTCCGAACTCGGTGATCTTTGACGAGGCTGAAAACCGCCTCCACGCGCAGAAAGCGATCATGCGCTGGTGCCTCGGCAAGTAAGCCGACAGCACACAATATGAAAAAGGGCGGACCCTCGGGCCCGCCCTTTTGTTTTACGCGTTGAACAGTCCGTTCAGCGCGAGGAAGACCACCGCAGAGAGCAGCGCGGCTGCCGGAACGGTGATGATCCACGCGGCCACGATCGTCATGAAGTGGCTGCGGCGCACCAGCTTGCGGCGGCGGCGCTCTTCGGGAGCAACGATTTTGCCCGATCCGTGCTGCTCGGCGTATTTGCGTGTGCGGCGTGCGTGGTCCCATTCACGGTAGAAACCGACGCCAAAGACGCCGCCGACCGCGATGTGGGTGGACGACACCGGCAGACCCAGCCAGCTTGCGACAATGACTGTGATTGCGGCAGAGAGGGCAACGCAGTAGGCGCGCATCGGGTTGAGCTTGGTGATCTGGCTGCCGACCATCTTGATCAGCTTCGGACCGAAGGTAATCAGGCCGAAGGAGATGCCGAACGCGCCGATGATCATCACCCAGTGCGGGATCTGGACCTTGCCGGCGATCTCTCCGAATTCCTGCGTGTGAACAATCGCGGCCAGCGGGCCAACGGCGTTCGCCACGTCGTTCGCACCATGGGCAAACGACAGCAGAGCGGCGGAAATCACGAGCGGCAGACCGAAGAGAATCTTTAGCGACTTGTTGCGGTTCTCGAGGCCCTGCGACTTCTTGTTGATATAGGGCTTAGACGCAAAATAGGTCACCACAGCAACGCCGAGGCCGATGATAAGTGCGGGCACCAGATCAACCGAGACGATCTTTTTCAGGCCCTTGATAGCAAGGTAGGTCGAGAAGACGCCTGCCATGATCGCGATCAGCACGGGCACCCAGCGGCGGGCGGCAGAGATCTTGTCTTCCTGATAGATGATGCGGCTCTTGATGAACGCGAGGAACATCGCAGCCACGATACCGCCAAGAGCAGGGGAGATAACCCAACTCGCCGCGATCATGCCCATCGACTCCCAGTTCACCGCAGTGAAGCCAGCAGCGGCGATACCAGCGCCCATCACGCCGCCAACGACGGAGTGGGTGGTCGACACCGGCGCGCCAATCCATGTCGCGAGGTTGACCCACAGCGCCGAGGACACCAGCGCGGCCATCATCGCCCAGATGAACACTTGCGAGCTTTCGATCATCGACGGGTCGATAATGCCCTTAGAGATCGTGGAAACCACGTCACCGCCAGCGAGCAGCGCACCGGCGCTTTCGCAGATCGCGGCGATCACAATGGCGCCGCCCATGGTCAGTGCGTTCGCACCAACAGCGGGGCCCATGTTGTTCGCGACGTCATTGGCGCCGATGTTGAGCGCCATATATGCGCCGAAGACGGCAGCGGCGACGACGATGGCAGAGCCGTGGCTTGCGTCAAAGAACGCAGCAGCGGCAAAACCGACGATAACCATAAACGCGAGAGCAACGCCCATCCCGACGAGCGGGCGGGATACATACATGGTACCTTGTTCCAGCACGGAAATGCGGTGGAGGTCCTTATCGATCGTTTTCCACGGATCTTGTGGGGTCGGATTTTCCATCGTACGCGGCCTTTGGTGTAGCGAAGCACTGTCATACTTCTGTTACAATTGGAGGCGCGTTAACGGGTCGGACGTGTCAAATCAACCTGTCGCTTGTGTATCACGCGCGTGACTTGCCGGAAATCTACGTAAAATCGCTGCCAGATCAGGTTCGCGGACCATCTGCGCCGCATTTTCGAAGGGCACCCAGATACGCTCGCGCTTGTCCTGTTCGGGATAGGTCTTGGCCAATTCCATCACACGCACGGGATAAACCATAGTCAGGCATTCCTGAACGACGCCGTTCTTCATGGTTTTCATCGAGGCGTAGGTGCCAAACACCTCGCTATCCGCGATGCCGGTTTTGACGCCTGCTTCTTCCCATGCCTCGGTTAGAGCAGCCTGATGGTGGTGCAGACCGTCGATCGGCCAGCCTTTGGGAAGGATCCAGCGGCCCTCTGAGGAGGTCACGAGCAACACTTCTAGGTGATCATCGGCCATGCGATAGCACAACGCTGCAACCTGCTCGGCTGGCGGACGTTTAAGCAAAGGAACTACGCCTTCGCGCCATAACTGTCGCAAGAATGAAGTGACCATTGTGTGATTAGGGCGTTTCCTTTTCCGCCCCTCCCCAATATCAGTGACGGCGAGAGAGGCAAACCGATCTAAATCAGAGGACTATTTTCTATGACCGAATTGGCACACCTCGGGCTCTACGGCCTCGGTACGATGGGCAGTGCACTTGCGCTGAACATCCTCGACAACGGCTTTGCCCTACACGTGGCCAACCGTCAGGAAGCCGTAACGACTGCCTTTGCCGAAGAAGCCGGTCCGCTTGCCGACAAACTGACGACCCACAAGGATCTGGCCGCGATGGCCAAGGACATGCCCGCGCCCCGCGCGATCATCCTGATGATCCCCGCTGGCAAGCCCGTCGAAGACACCATCATCGCGCTCTGCGATATGCTGGAGCCGGGTGATACCATCATCGACGCCGGGAACTCCGACTTCCACGATACCCGTCGCCGCACCGAATTCGTCGAAGCCAAGGGGCTGACCTTCATCGGTATGGGCGTTTCCGGCGGTGAAGAGGGCGCACGTCACGGCCCGTCCATCATGGTCGGCGGCACCCCGCAGGCGTGGACTGGCATCCGTCCCGTCATCATGGCGATTGCGGCGAAGTTCGAAGACGAGCCCTGTGCCGATCACCTCGGCCCCGATGGCGCCGGTCACTTCGTTAAAACCGTGCACAACGGTATCGAATACGCCGACATGCAGATGATCGCCGAAACCTACGGCATGATGCGCTACGGCCAAGGTCTCGCTCCGGCAGAGATCGGCAAGCGTTTCGAAGAGTGGGACTCGGGCGCGCTGACCGCGTACCTGATGGAGATCACCGGCAAGGTTCTGCAAGCGACCGACACCCAGACCGGCGTTCCTGCTGTGGACGTGATCCTCGACCGCGCTGGTCAGAAGGGCACCGGCCGCTGGACGCTGATCGAAGCTCTGCGCCTCGGCCAGTCCGCATCGGCCATCGAAGCCGCCGTCGCATCGCGTAGCTGGTCGTCGGAAAAAGAGACCCGCGTCGCTGGTGAGGACATCCTTGGCGGTTCGCGCGGTTCGGTCGATCTGCAAGACGCCGACTACAAGGATGCGCTGCTCGCGGCCCGCATCATCGCTTACGCTCAAGGCTTCCGCCTACTGGCTGCTGCGTCGGAAGAATACAGCTGGAACCTCGATTTCGCGCGTATCGCAGAAATCTGGCGCGCTGGCTGCATCATCCGTTCGGCGCTGCTGGACGACATCTCTGCTGCGTTCCGCGGTGACATGCCTCACGGCCAGCTGATCTTCGCACCGTTCTTTGCCGAGCGCCTGAAAGAGACCCTGCCGGCCCTGCGCCGCGTGGTTTCGGCAGCGGCTCTGGGCGGTCACCCGATCCCCGCGCTGTCGTCGGCCCTGTCGTTCGTCGACACCTTCGGCATGGCCCGCGGCACTACGGACCTCATTCAGGCCCAGCGTGACTTCTTCGGGATGCACGGGTTCGAGCGCATCGGCGGCGACGCCGGTCAGCACGGCCCTTGGTGGGAATAAGATAACAAGCGCCGCCTTCGGGCGGCGTTTTCGTTTTCAGGCCAGCGTGAGACCGTAGAGGGTCTGAACCGCTTTCCGGTCGTCGATCAACTCGCCCAATTCCACCTTCAGGCCCGCATAGGTCGCGCGGTCCTCGTGGCGCGTGTGCGGCCAATCGCTGCCCCAGATGTACTTATCCGGTCCCAGCAGTCCGATCAGCCGTTTCGCGTGCTCGGTGCTGCCCGTCCCGCGATAGGGGGCGGAGAGTTTGGCGTAGAGGTTGGAGCGGTTCTCAATCTGCTCCAGCTTATTGAGCCACGGTTCCTGATCGGCGGTGGTCTCTGGCAGACCCATATGGTCAATGACCACGGGCAGGGGCAGGGCGGCGAAGTCGCTCAGCACGGGCGCGAGGCGGCTGCTCTCCAACTGCACCTCGATATGCATCCCGTGCTTGGCGAGGTCGGCGACCAGCGTGCTGATCTCCTCCGACCCGAAGTCGGGCAAATCCGCACCTGCGACCAAGTTCCAGCGGATGCCCTTCACGCCGTTCGCGGCGAGCGCGGCAATCTCGGTTTCGCAGGTGTCCGGCGCGATGACCGCGACACCTGCGAAACGTCCCTTCGGCAGTGATTCCAGCGCATGGAGGAGTTGGCTGTTATCCGTGCCGAGGAAGCTGACCTGTACGATGACACCACCCGAAATGCCGTGGTCCGTCTGCAATTCGAGCCAATCCTGCAAGGGTGCGGGACGTTTGGGCAGATAGCGGACGGCACCATTCACCACGACATCTTCATAGACGTGCGCATGGCAATCGAAGTGTATCACCCTAAAATTCCTCCACTTATTTGGTTCTATATATAACTAGTTGACTGATGAGGTCAAACGGTTCATGTTCCAGCTCAGGGAGAGGGGAATCATGTCTCAGGCACAAAAAGTTTTCGATAATCGGCTGCCGGCTTACGTTCGTCTGCGTGACGAACTCGCGAGCCGTATCGCTGCTGGTGAGTGGTCCGCCGATGATGCGCTGCCGTCGGATAATGCGCTGGCACGTGACCACGATCTGTCGGTCGGCACCGTGCGTAAAGCCGTGCAGCAGCTTGTCGATGAAGGTCTGCTGGAACGCCGTCAGGGCACCGGCACATTCCTGCGCAAGCCCGCGTTCGATGCCACCCTGTTCCGCTTCTTTCAGGCCCGCGAAGGTGACTCCGAAGCGTCGATCCCCACGAGCCGCCTGATTTCGCGCGTCCGCACCACCGCGCCCGCCCATGTGGCAGAGGCGCTGGGCACTGATGACGTGATCCGCATCGAACGTCTGCGCTACCTGTCGGAGCAGCCGTTCCTGTCCGAAGAACTCTATATCCCCTACGAAACCTTCGCCGGTTTCGAGAGCCTGCCCGACAGCGAAGTCGGGCCGCTGTTGTACCCCGTTTATCTCGACCGTTTTGGTGTGTTTGTGAACCGCGCAGAAGACGAAGTGCGTTTCGGTTCTGCCGACAAGACGACTGCTCAACGCCTCGGCCTTTCCGAAGGTGACGCCGTCGCTGTGATCGAGCGCTCTGCCTACACCGTGGCAGGGGATTGCATCGAATGGCGTATCGCGAGCGGTCGCGCGGACAGTTTCCGCTACCGCAGCCGCATCGGCTGATTTTGAAAAATCGATATCCTTGAGGGAGGAAACTCAATGAAATATCTCGCTTTGGCTCTGGCAGCGGTTGCTGTCGGCACTCCAGTGCTGGCCGAATATCCCGAGCGCGCCATCGAAGTGACCATTCCGGCTCCGGCTGGCGGCGGCACGGACACCAGCGCCCGCAAGCTCGGCACCCTGCTTGAAGAAGAGCTCGGAACCTCTATTGCTGTGCTGAACGTCGCCGGTGGCGGCGGCTCGGTTGGCGTCACGCAGTTCATGATGCAGAAGCCGAACGGCTATTCGCTGCTCGCGACGTGGAACAGCCCGATCACGACTGTTCCGCAGGTCCAGCAGACGGCCTACCAGCCGGACAGCTTCACCCCGATCGCGTCGACCTCGGAAACCGCCTACACCCTGTGTGTGAAGCCCGATTTCCCCGCTGAAACCGGCGAAGAGTTCCTTGCCGAACTGGCAGCAAACCCCGGCAAGTACACCTACGGCAACGACGGCATCGGCGGCACCATGCAGCTCGCTGCCGAGCGGATATTCCAGTCCGAAGGCATCGAAGCTGTCGCCATCCCGTTCGGCGGTGCTGGCGAAACGCTCCAGAACTTCCTCGGCGGTCACGTCGATATCTACGGCGGCTCGATCTCACCCGTTCTGCCCTACACCGAAAGCGGTGAGGCCAAGTGTCTTATCGTGACCTCGGCGGCGGCGGTTCCCGCACTTCCGCAGGCGGCTGGCCTTGAAAGCCTCGGTATGGGCGACAAAGAAACGCTGCTGTGGCGCATGGTTCTGGCACCCGCCGGCACTGACCAAGCTATCGTCGACCGTCTGGCCGAAGCGCTGGAAAAGACCGTCAACGACCCCAGCTACGTCGAATTCCTCGCTACCAAGGGCGAAGTGCCGAACGTGGTTGTCGGTGACGCCCTCGCTGAGCGCCTTCAGAACGAATACGACGCGCTGGCCATCGTGGCCGAGAACCTCGGTCTGAACCAGTGACCGAACGGCGGCAAGACATCATCCTCGGAGGCGTCTTCGCCGCCACTGGCCTGTCGGCAGCGTATATCGCTGCCGGTTACCGTGGGGCGTCGGGGATCTATCCGATGTCCCTCGGCTATGTCATCGCAATCCTTGGCGCGATCGTCGCGATCAAAGCGATGCTCAAAGGATCGAGCGAGCCGCGCGAAATTATCCGGAACGCGCCCCAAGCCCTTCTGACGGTCGGCATTGGAGCGATCTATCTCGCGCTTGTTCCCATCCTCGGTTTCTACATCGCATCGGCGCTGCTGGTGCTGGCACTTCCTGCCGCTCTCGGCTTCCGCAGGCTTCTGTTCACGTTCGTCACCGCCGCGATTTTTGTCGGCATCGTCTGGGTGATCTTCTCGGTCATTCTGGAAAAGCCGCTGCCTATGCCGGTCTGGATCTCTTACTGACGAAAGACGACCCATGGAACTGATCTCCCAAATCTTCGGAGGCGTCTTCGCTTTCGGTCCGATAGCGGCCATGATCAGCGCGTCGATCCTCGGCGTCTTCATCGGCGCCTTGCCGGGTCTCAACCCTGTCATGGCCATCGCGCTGCTTCTGCCGCTGACCTACTCGATGGAGCCTCTGGTGGCTCTCGGCATGGTCGCGGGCATCTATAACGGTTCGATGTATGGCGGCGCGATCCCTGCGATCCTACTCCGCATCCCCGGCACTCCCGCAGCTATCGCGACCACCTTCGATGGCTTCCCGATGGCGCAGCGGGGCGAGGCGTCCCGCGCGTTGAAAATCGCCTGCTGGTCGTCGGCGATTGGTGGTACGGCCTCGGCCATCGCGCTGATGACCATTGGGCCGGTGCTGGCCCGCGCGACGCTCTATTTCGGCCCTGCCGAGTACTTCTGGGTCGCCATGTTCGGCATGGCCTCTATCGGCGTCATGGTCGGCAAAGACGCGGTGAAGAGCCTGATGGCCGCCGCCTTTGGTCTGCTTTTGGGCACCGTCGGCCTCGACCAGCTGTCGGGCACGCCGCGCTTCACCTTTGGCGAGGTCTGGCTGCTGAGCGGTCTCGACCTCATCGTCATCCTCGTTGGTCTGTACGCTCTGCCGCCCGTCATTGCGCTGGCAGAGGATCGCGATCTGAAGGGTCTGTCCGCCTCTGCGCTCAAGCTGGAGTCGGTCAAGGTTCCGTGGGGCGAAGTGCGCTCGATGATCCCGACGTGGCTGCGGTCGTCGCTCATCGGGATCGGCGTTGGCATCCTGCCGGGGGCAGGGGGCAACATCGCTGCCTTCCTCAGCTACAACGCGGCCAAGAGTACCAGCGACGATCCCGAAAGCTTCGGCAAAGGCAATCCGCTGGGTGTCGCTGCCGCCGAATGCGGGAACAACGCGGACAACGCCGCGTCGATGATCCCCGCGTTGACGCTCGGTATTCCGGGCAACGTCATTGCGGCGCTTGTCCTCGGTGCGCTGATGATCCACGGCCTCCAGCCCGGTCCGCAACTATTCCACCAGAACCCCGGCCTCGTGGGCGGTTTCATGGTGCAGATGCTGCTGACCTCGCTTCTGATCCTCGCCGTTGGCGGCGCGGCTGCGACCCGCATTTTCGCGCAGGTTCAACGACTGCCGGGCGTGATGCTGGTGCCGATGATCCTCGTTCTGATGGCCGTCGGCGTCTATGTGATCAACGGGCGGGTCATCGACCTCTGGGTCATGTTCGCTGCCGGTATCGCGGGCTATGTGCTTGAAAAGCTGGACGTTCCGCTCGCACCGATCGTGCTGGGACTGATCCTCGGTCCGATGGCAGAGCAAAGTGTGCGCCGTGCGCTCCTGATCAGTCGCGGTGATCCGACCGAGCTCTTCACCCGTCCGCTGTCGGCTGTCATCGCTCTCGCGACCATTGGTCTGATCGTCTGGCCGATGCTGCGCGCGTGGAAACGACGCCGCGCGTAATCACTGACCGCGAGGCTTGGCGCGCAGCGTCGGGTCGGCCTCGCGGGGGTCTTCGGGCCACGGATGTTTGGGGTATTGCGCCCGCATGTCCTTGCGCACGTCGGGGTAGGAATTGACCCAGAACCCAGGAATATCCGCCGTGACCTGCACGGGCTTCTGACCCGGTGACAGCAGCGTCACGCGGATCGGCGTTTTGCCGACCGTCGGGTGACGGGTTACGCCGAACATCTCCTGCACGCGTACCGTGATTTGCGGCAACTCGCCATCATAGTCGATGGGCAGTTTGCGCCCGAGCGGCGTGGTGAAATGCGCAGGCGCTTCGCGGTCGAGCAGCTGCATCTGGTTCCAGTCGAGCATCCCCCGCAACGCTTCGAGCGGGTTGAATTTCTTCCAGTCTTCGGCGGAGCGGACGCCGTCCAGATGCGGCAGAAGCCAGTCGTCCAGCGTGGCCATGAGGCTGTCGTCGTCCATCGCGGGCAGGTCCATGCCGCCCTCGCGCAGCAGTTCCACCCGCGCACGGAAGCGCCGTGCGGCACCACTCAGCTTCAGGCCCATTTCGCGGATGCCGTCCAGCATCGCCTGCGCCACGGCCTCGGGGTCGGCATCGTCCCAGCGGCGATCATCCAGCGTCAGCGCGCCGAACATTTCGTATTTGCGGGTCAGAACGCGGCGGTCGCGCTTGGACCACGCGCAGTGGTTTTCCCAATGGATGCGGTCAGCGTAGAGGCCGCGCAGTTCGCTTTCGCTGAGGGCGAGCGCTTGGCGGACCTTGGCCTCTCGCGGGTCGCCATCAAGGTCGGTCGCCACGATCAGGCGCTGGCTGGCGAGCCCATCACCATCAGGCATCGCGGCACCTTTGCCGCCTGATAGAATGAACCGCGCGGCATCGCCTTTGCGACGCAGACCAATGCGGTCGGGATAGGCGAGGGCGGCCATCTCGGCGGCGCAAAGGGGCGGCTTTTGGTCCAGCCCTTGAGAGAGGCGTTTGGCCTCGGTTTTGATGCGTTCGATGGTGCCGCGGTTGGCGCGGGCGTCGCCGTTCTGAATCGCGCGGAGGCGCAGCGTCAGGTCCGTCGGTGCGTTCATCATCGGGTCCCGCTCCGCCAGAAGCGCGGCCAATGTCGCCGCCTGTTTGCCAGCCGTCAGCAGCATATGCGCAAGGCGCGGGTGGGTCGGCATCGCGGCAACGGCGCGCCCGTGCGGCGTGATGGCGTTGCTGTCGTCCAGTGCGCCGAGGCTGCGTAGCAGCTCCTGCGCTTCAGTCAGAGTGCCTTCGGGCGGCGGGGTCAGAAACGGCAGGTCGGTCGAACCCCAAAGCGCCATTTCGAGCGCAAGCCCCGCGAGGTCGGCGGCTTCGATTTCGGCAGGTGGGAAGGCTTGTAGGCCGCCTTCTTCGCCCTTGGTCCACATGCGGTAGCAGACGCCAGCCGCGACACGGCCCGCGCGGCCGGCACGCTGGGTCATCTCAGCCTTGGTCACGCGTTCTGTCACGAGCCGCGCCATTCCCGACGACGGATCGTAGCGCGAACGGCGGGCGAGACCGCCGTCGATCACCACACGGATGTCTTCGATGGTCAGCGATGTTTCGGCGATGGAGGTCGACAGCACCACCTTGCGGCCACTCGCAACCGGCGCAATCGCGGCGCGTTGTTTGGCAAAGGGGAGGGCACCGTACAGCGGGCGGACCTCGACATTCTTGGGCAAGCGGCCTGCGAGCGCGGCCTCCACCCTGCGGATTTCGCCCTCGCCGGGGAGGAACACCAGCACGCCGCCTTCGGTTTCCTTGACCGCGTGGACGATTTCATCCGCGATGGCGGGCTCGATGCGGACCTTGTGATCCAGCGGGCGGGCGAGGTGTTTGACTTCCACCGGATAGGCGCGGCCTTCGGAGGTGATGACCGGCGCATCGTCCAGCAGCGCGGCCACGGGCGCGGCGTCCAACGTTGCGGACATGACGACCAGCAGCAGGTCGTCGCGCAGCGCCTGACGAATTTCCCATGTCAGCGCGAGGCCGAGGTCCGCGTTCAGGCTGCGTTCGTGAAATTCGTCGAAAAGGATCGCGCCGATGCCCGACAGCTCAGGGTCGGATTGGATCATGCGGGTCAGGATGCCTTCGGTGACGACCTCGATCCGGCGGCCAGCCTTGCTATCGCCGCGCATCCGATAACCGACCGTCTGCCCTGGCTTTTCGCCAATCTGTTCTGCCAGCCGTTCGGCTGCTGCCCGCGCGGCGAGGCGACGTGGCTCTAGCATGATGATCTTGCCGTCGGTCAGCCCCGCGTCCAGCAGCGCAAGCGGCACGCGCGTGGTCTTACCCGCACCCGGAGGCGCTTGCAGCACGGCGCGACCTTCGGCGCGAAGGGCGTCAATCAGGTCGGGGAGGGCGTCTTCGATGGGCAGCGTCATGCGCGGTGTTTAGGTGGTCACCCGATCACCGCGCAAGGGGCCGCGTCATTTGACGATGACTTCGTCCTTCACGAACATGTTCGCCCACGCGCGGTCCACGAGGTCCGGCGTCATCTGGTAGGGGATACCTTCGAAGTCACAGATCGACATCATCTGGTCGATCAGGAACACCGGCTGGTAGTTCGCGTACTTATTGCCGATCGTCGGGTATTTGTTCTTCAGCAAGTGGATGAGCGACGCCTGATCGAGTGGCATTCCCTTCTTGCGGGCGATGAGCGCGAAGATCTTGAGGAAGTCCTCTTTGTTCGGGCCGTCGATCTTGATCTTGTAGAAGATGCGGCGCAGCGCGGCTTGGTCGAAGATTTCGTTTGGGTGATAGTTGGTCGAGAAGATGACCAGCGTGTCGAAGGGCACCTCGAACTTCTCGCCCGATTGCAGGGCAAGGATATCGCGGCCTTCTTCGAGCGGAACGATCCAGCGGTTGACCAGTGCCTGCGGCGGATCGGCCTGACGGCCAAGGTCGTCGACGATGAACACGCCGCCGGTGGATTTCAGCTGAAGCGGCGCCTGATAGGTTCGCGCGACGGGGTTGTACATCAGGTCCAGCATATCGAGCGATAGCTCGCCGCCGGTGATGACGGTCGGACGCGAACAGCGGACGTAGCGTGTGTCAAAACGGTTGGACGAACGGCGCAGGCTGTTGGGATTGTCGCTGTCCGCCTCCGCCGCGCTGTGCACGATGGGGTCGTAGACCGAGATGATCTGACCCGAATATTCGATGGCGCGGGGGATGTAGATCTTGTCCCCCAAAGCGTCACGGATGCCGTTCGAAATCGAGGATTTACCGTTACCCGGAGGGCCGTACATCAGCATCGAGCGACCGGCAGAGATCGCAGGTCCAAGCTGGCCAATCAGGTTCGGCGGCAGGATCAGATGGCCCATCGCGTTCGTTAGGCGGTCGCGGGTCATCTGCAAATTCTTGATAGACTGGCGTTTGACCTGTTCCTGATAGACGGCCATCGGCACGGGAACGGCACCGTAATATTCCGACTGCGCCAACGCATCGAGCGCACGGGCGCGGCCGCTCTCGGTCAGCTGATACGGCATCTCGTTCGAGCCGTTCGGCCCGAGGGTGCCCATCGCCTCAAGCAGGCGCTGACCGCGAGCAAGTTCGATCAGTTCGTTCGTGACGTTCAGCGGCAGGCAGATAAGGCGCGCGATCTCTGACGGGATCGAGACGTTGCTGCGGAAGAGCGACTTGATCAGGATGTCGCGCATCATCGGCAGCGGGAGCTGCATCTCTGCAAGGGAACGCGGTGCGGGCGGTGCCATCACCGCCATGGTCTGCATGTTCATAGTCATAATCCGGTCAATCGGCCCCCACGGCCGGATGGTCGTTAGACCAAAGGTGACCAAGCATTATGGCGAAACAATGGACAAATGGTTGTCGTTCGGTGGCTCTTTGCCGTCAGAACAGAAACGGCCACGCGAGGTAGAAGACCAGCGCAGAGGCAAGCGGGAAGCCCATGGGGTAGCGCTTGCCCGTTTTCCAGCTTTCCCACTCGGGAACGAGGCGGCGGGCAGGGGAGTGTTTGACGATGCGGTGGATCACCCAGCCAAGTAGCAACGTGACCGCCAAGATCAGCAGGATGTTCGTCAGGTCCGCAAAGGCGACGAATGGCGCTGCAGCCATGATAAATTTTGCGTCGCCAGCTCCCATCGCCCCGCCCGCGTTCAGCGCCATGCCAATGACCAGCATGACAATCACATGCAGCCAGCGCCACGCCCAGACCTGCGGGCCAAAGGCGATCAGGCCGAAGATGGCGAAGATGACCAGCAGCGCGCCGACCGTCCAGTTCGGGATTTTCATCGCGCGCATGTCGTTCCATGCCACGATCACGCAGATCGGCAATACCGGAGGCAGAAGCCAGATGGCTTGGGCAGCGGTCAGTTCCATCGTCAGTTCGATACGTTGTTTTCCAGCGCCCGCAGCGAACGGACCGCTGCTTCGAAGTGTTGCGGGTGGGTGTCGATCGCTTCGCGCAGGAGACCCTTTGCGATGGTGACGTCACCCTGTTTGACCGCTGACAGCGCCATGGTGTGCAGCAGTTGCGCGCGTTCGATCTGGGTCATGTCGACGACAGGCAGGTCGTAGTTGCGCTGTGCGCCGCGGGCCAGAACGAGGTTGTTCTTGGCCGTGAAGAGCGTCGGATCGTTGCGCAAGGCGTCGAGGAACAGACGCTCGGCACCGACGTAGTCACCGCGGGTCAGTTTCGAGAAGCCCCAGTTGTTCAGAACACCGGCAGGGCGGGTCGTGAGGCCGATGGCGGTCTCGTAGAAGCTGTCGGCGTTCGCCCATTCTTCGTTCGAGTCGGCAACCATCGCCTCAAGCCGGTAGCGCTCGAAGGTCTCGTGCGTTGGCGGAATGGCGTCGAGCGCGGCTTCGGCGTTTTCCCACTGGTTGTTGCGGATGTAGGCGGACGCGAGGTCCACGCTATCATCGTAAGTCGCATTCTCGTGGGCGACGACGGCTTTCCACGCGGCCACAGCTTCGGTCGGGCGGGTGGCGCGGACTAGCGATTTCGCAAGGCCGCGCATCAGATCGATACGGCCCGGATCGTTGGCGTTGGCGCGGGTGAAATAGGCGACAGCTTCGTTCGGGTCGGCGACCGTTAGCATCACGTCGTTAAGGTTGGTTTCATCCACGACATTGACGTCACGCAGAGCGGCGGCCACTTCGGCGTCGCCGCTTTTCTGGCATCCCGCAAGCGCAACGGCACCTGCGAGGCAGAGGAAAAGAGGGTGGCGCATATTCTGCGTCCTTTACTGCTCTTGCTCTAGATCGAGGAGAGGATCAGGTAGTCACCCGTTCCGCGCCTCACCAGACGGAATTCTTCGTTCTCTTGCGGTGTAGCGTACTGGCGATTGTCCAGCTTTGCGAGAGCCAAGCGCAGGTTGTCGCGGATTTGATCGGAATTGCCGTTGTCCGTGGCATAAGCGTGACGGAATACCTGAGCGGCCTCACCGACCTTGCCGCGTTCCATGAGAACCACGCCGAGGTTGTTCCACGCAGGCACGAAATCGGGGTCTTCTTCGGTGGCGCGGCGCAGGATCTCTTCGGCCTGATTGAGCCGCCCGAGGTGCAGGTTCGCCGATCCGATGGCTGACAGGGTGTCGACGTTCAGCCCCTGCTGGCCCGCCGCGCGGGTATAAGCGCGCAGGGCCAGTTCGTATTCGCCGGCGGCCATCAGGCGGTGCCCGACAATCAATCCGTCCACATCAAGCTCGCCCGCAGGACCAGGCGCATAGACCCCGTCACCACGGCTAAGGCCGCCCGTAGAACAGGCGGCCAGCAAGGCGATCGCGATCGCGGCAAATACTCTGAAAATCAAATCGGTTAGTTCCCGGTGGCACTCATCATGTTGACGATACCGTAGACCGAGGGTCCGATCAAAATGATAAGTAGCGGAGGAACCGTGAGACCCATCGTGGCCAGCGTCATTTTCGTCGGCAGCTTGTTGGCGCGTTCTTCTGCGCGCATTACGCGCTTGTCGCGCATTTCCTCGGCATAGACACGCAGTGCCTCGGCGATGGACGTACCGAACTGTTGCGACTGGATGAGCACGGTGACGAAGGATGTCAGGTCGGGTACGCCGCAGCGTTCGGCCATATCGCGCAGAACCTGCGTTTTATCCTTACCCGCTTTCAGCTCATAGCTGACGATTTCGTATTCTTCGGCCATTTCGGGGAAGCCCGAGCGCAGTTCTTTGGAAATACGCAGGATAGCCTGATCGAGCGACTGACCCGCTTCGATACACACGAGCATCATGTCAAGGCTGTCAGGAAATGCGTTCTCGATCAGCTGCTTGCGCTCGCCCTGACGCTTCGTGACCCAGTACTTCGGACCCATGTAGCCGACGACGGCTGGGATCAGGATGTACATCAACTGGTCTTTGAGTTCAGGCGCAACCTCGGCTCCCTGACCTTTGTAGAGCATGAACGCGATGCCGACGACGAGGCCGATCAGACCCAGCGCCATCTGCGAGAAGTGGTACCAACGCACCGAGTTGCGCGAACGATAACCGGCCTGAACCAGCTTGAGTTTGACGGCCGAGAATTCCTCGGCGTTCTGCGGTTCGAGGAAGTTGGAATATTTCTCCAGCTTGTCCTTCTTGGTCTCTGTCCGCAGTCGTGCGGTTTTCGACGTTGTCGCCTGTGCGTTCTGGCTGGCTTTGAGCTTGTCCAGCGGATCGGGCTTGCCGCCCAGCAGGAAGGGCAGCACGCCGATGATTAGCAGAACTCCAAGGCCGCAGAGCAGGACCAGAGGCGTGGCGTCACCGAATTTATCGTAGATGGCTTGGATCATGTCTTACGGCTTGATGTTGGTGAGGTTGCGCATGACGAAGATGTTTGCGCCAAGGAAGCCAGCGACAACGAGACAGGCGGGAATAAACGCAGAGGTCTCTTTCACGGTGTCATAGTAGTCGGGCTTGGAAATCTGGATGAAGGCGAGCGCAGCTAGCGGGAAGCCGGACAGGAACATGCCGGACCATTTGGCTTCTGCGGTGATCGCTTTCACGCGGCGAAATAGTTTGAAGCGGGCGCGGATCACTTTGGACAGACCTTCGAGGATCTCCGACAGGTTACCACCCGACTGCTGCTGGATGGTCACGGCCACCGCAAGGAAGCGCAAATCCTGCATCCCGATGCGCTCGGCCATGGCTTTCAGCGCTTCGCCCATGTCGCGGCCATAAGCGGTTTCGTCCGAGATCACGCCCATTTCGGTGCCGAGCGGGTCGGCGACTTCTTTGGCAACGATCTGGACGGCAGAGCTGAACGGGTGACCTACGCGGAGGCTTCGCACCATCAGTTCGACGGCATCGGGCAGTTGCTCTTCAAGCAGCGCGATACGCTTGTTGGCTTTGCCGTTGATCCACATGTAAACGCCGCCGATGCCGATCACGACGGACGCGGCCGCACGCACCGGAACGCTCGCGCCGGTGCCGACGGTCAGCGCACCAAAGGCACCCATGGCCAGCAGCGCCATAATCATGATGAGCTGCGACGGGGTGAACGCGATGTTCGCCTTCTGCGCCTTGGACGCGAGCAGCGAATAGATCGGAATCTGCTGCGACTTGAGGTGCTGCGTCATCTCCTTGCGGAGCTGTTCGAGCACCTGTTCGCGATTACCGCCGCGATCAAGCAGGTCCAGGCGGCGGTTCACGCGGCTGTTGAGGCTGATCGATTTACCGAAAACGGTCAGATAGATGCCCTCGACGAGCACAAGAACGGCGACGAAAACCAGAAGATAGATCAGTGGTTCGGCGGAAATAACCATTGTGCGTTACCCGTTTGATGGCTCGAAGATGGACGGCGGAAGGTCATAACCCCACAGGCGGAAGCGTTCGGAGAAGTGGGAACGCACGCCGGACGCGGTGAAGTGACCGATGATTTTGTTGTCGGGCGTCAGGCCCGTACGCTGATAGCGGAACACCTCCTGCATGGAGATCACGTCACCTTCCATGCCGGTGATTTCGGTGATCGATACCATGCGGCGCGAACCGTCCTGCAAACGCGACGCCTGCACGATGAGGTTCACAGCCGAAGAAATCTGGCTACGCACGGCCTTGATCGGCATTTCGATACCGGCCATCGCGATCATGTTTTCCAGACGGGACACGCCGTCACGGGCGGAGTTCGCGTGGATCGTGGTCATCGAACCGTCGTGGCCGGTGTTCATCGCCTGAAGCATGTCGATGACTTCTTCGCCGCGCGTTTCGCCGACGATGATGCGGTCGGGACGCATACGAAGTGCGTTTCGCAGACAGTCACGCTGGGTGACGGCGCCTTTGCCTTCGACGTTGGCGGGGCGGGATTCCATGCGGCCAACGTGGGTCTGCTGAAGCTGGAGTTCCGCCGTATCCTCGATCGTCAGAATACGTTCGGAGTTGTCGATGAAGGACGACAGCGCGTTGAGCGTCGTCGTTTTACCCGAACCCGTACCGCCGGAGACGATCACGTTGAGGCGGGTGGCGACGGCGGCCTCAAGGTACGCGGCCATCTCTTCGGTGAAGGCACCGAATTTAACGAGGTCGTTGATCCCCAGCTTGTCCTTTTTGAACTTACGGATCGAGACGAGCGAGCCGTCCACCGCAATCGGACTGACCATGGCGTTGAAACGCGAACCGTCGGCAAGACGGGCGTCAACGTACGGGTTGGATTCGTCGACGCGGCGACCCACGGCGGAAACGATCTTGTCGATGATCCGCAGGAGGTGCTTTTCGTCCTTGAAAGTAATGTCGGTGAGCTGCAGCTTACCCGCCCGTTCCACGAAGATCTGCTGCGGGCCGTTGACCAGAATATCGTTGACGCTCGGATCTTTGAGCAGCGCTTCGAGCGGACCGAGGCCAGTAACCTCGTCATAAAGATCCTGGTTCAGTTGAAGGCGTTCGTCGCGGTTCAGCACGATACCTTTGTCCTCGAGCGTTTCGGAGACAATGGCGGTGATTTCGGCGCGCAGGTCCGCTTCGGTTGCTTTATCGAGCGCGGCGAGGTTCAGGTTCTCGAGCAATGCGCGGTGCATCTCGAGCTTGATTTCGGCGAGTCGCTCCTTGCGCTGGCGGGCCTTGTCGATCGGCGTCGGCTCGGCAGCCTTCGCGGGACGCGACTTTAGCAACGATGCCTTAGGTGCTTCGGGTTTCGGCGCGGGCGCTGCCGCCGGAGCGGCGACTGCCTTTGCGACCTGCTGGATGGGTGCTGCCTGAACAGGTTGAGCCGCTGCCGGCTTCTTGTACTTGGAGAACATTACTTACCTCAGCCTTTGCTTTCGGCGGCGTCTTGAAGGTTCACGTCGTGAACAGATTTGGCGAGTTTAGCGATTTCCTTGCGGAGCGGATTACGGCCCGCGGTTTCGGCCAGTGGCGTGCCGTGGTCGTTGGACTGCGTAACTTGCTTACCGCCATCGGGAAGCTGCACTTCGACCGAAATGCCGAGGCTTTCGCCCAGACGTTTGACGCGGCTCTTGCCGTTCAGGTCTGTGAACTTCGGTGCGCGGTTCAGCACATAGCGCATCTTTTCGACGGGCAGTTCCTCGGCGCTCAGCGCGCGCTTGAGGCGCACGATGTTCTGGGCGCAGCGCATGTCCATTTCGGTCACGCCAAAGTAGACAGCAGAAGCTTCCAGAACGGTCTGGCTCCATTCCACCATCACCGACGGCATATCCACGACGACGTAGTCGAAGTTCGCCTCCGCCATTTCGAGGATGCGCGCGACATCGTCCGGTCCGATCAGGTCGACCGGGATCAGTTCCGGCGGGGAGGTCAGAACATAGAGCTGCTCCTTGAACGGCTGGAGCGCCTGCAGGAACACCTCGGAGTCCATGTTTTCCGTGTCGGTCAGCATTTCCAGCACCGCATCGCGGCGGGGGAGGTCGAGGTAGGTCGACGTGCTGCCATATTGCAGATCGAGGTCGATGAGGCACACGCGGTGCGGGCTCTTCTTGTCGACGTTCGCGAGCTCCCACGCGAGGTTCACCGCGAGCGTGGTCGCGCCGACACCGCCGGACATGCCCTGAACGCCGATCACCACGCCCGAGCGGTCGTTGGTTGGCGCCAGCGTGGGCTTCTTTTCTTCGACGACAGCAATCGGCTCGGGCGCTTTCATCACCCGTTCGATCGCATGGCCGAGTTCGCCTTCGGGGAGCGGGTAGGGGAGGAACTCGTCGCCGCCCTGCCGCAGAAGTGTGTGGATCGCGGAGGGGCTCAGGTCCTCCGTGATGAGAATAACTTTGATACCGCGCGACTTGGCCGCCGAGATGACTTCCGTCACACGGCCCAGATCGCTTTCGTCTTCATGATCGAGTGCAACGGCGATGAACTGTAATGAGTCCGCCTCCGCCTGCCCGAGAAAGGCGAGTGCATCTTCAAATCCGAGATCGCCCCAGCCCTCTCCCATCGCGTTCTCCATGTCTTCGATGAGTAGATCGAAAACCTGAACGTCACGACTGACGGTACACGCCAAAATAGGCTGTGGTTCTGGTTGAATAGCGGCCTGACTAACCATGCCTTTTCCCTCAAACTACCGACCGGCCAATCCGGAAGGATAGGGAGAAAGCGGGAATCGATCCCGTTTTGCCCCATAAGAGAGAATTTCGTCGTCAAACATGACGAGATTTGGGCCGAAAATCCGCAATTGTGCGGTAATCGCAAACGATAAAGTGAATGACGCGGCTTTGTTGCGCGCTAAGCGGGATTAGTTCGTCGTGCTCACTTCAGTACCGCTGATTCCCACCAGACCGGTCGGCGGAACAGCACTTTCCACGTATTCGCGGAAGACGATCTGCGCATATTTTCCGTTCAGAACCATACCATTGCCGGAAACGAAGCCCGAAACCTCGGTGACGGTGCGGCGGTTCGCACGTTCGCGGCCCTCGGTCACGATGAGCGGCTGCTCTTCGCCAAAGGACACAACAGCCTCGAGGCGCGAACGGTCGACGCCAAGCGAGATGAGGTAGGCAACAGCGGCATTCGCACGCGCGAGGCCGAGCTGCTTGTTATACGAATCCGAACCGACAAGGTCGGTATGCCCGTAAACGCGGAAATGCACTTCGGGGAACTGCTGGATGAAGTAAGCCTGCTCGGTCAGGATGCGCTGTGCTTCGGCGCCGAGGCGGGCGGAGTTGAAGTCGAAGTTGATCGTGGTCGGCACTTCGGCCTCGAACCGGCGGTTCAGGCTGACGACAAAGTCCTGCTGGCCCGTCTGGACCAGCGCGTTGTGCATGGTGGCGCCGCCAAACGAGCCGCCGTCGACCATTGCGCCTGCTTCTAGATCGAACATGTCGGGACCGCGCTGGGCGTCAGTGCAGCCTGCGAGGATGGCGCAGCCGATGATGCTTGCTGTGACAAATTTGGTCATGCTGCGTTTCCCTGAAATCTTAGTCTAGGACGTAACCATAGGAGCCCGAGAAATCCTGTCGGGCCACTTCGCCTGCCGCGCCACTGGTCGGCGTGTTGCCGGTGACCTGACCGTTGAGGAACAACTGGCGTTCGGTCGGCAGGGTCACGCGGTCGGTCGGCATCGCCAGCGCTTCGCCGCGGGTGGGCGTTACGAGGTGCGGGGTCACGATAATCACGAGTTCGGTCTGCGCGCGCTCATATTCGGCGCTGCGGAAGAGAGCGCCGAGCACAGGAATATCGCCCAGCCACGGCACCTGATTGTTCAGATCGCGGAAATCGTCCGACAGCAGACCGGCGATGGCAAAGCTTTCGCCGTCGCGCATTTCCACGGTGGTCGAGGTTTCACGCTTGCGGAATGCGTCGATGGTGAAACCGCCGCTGGTGAAACCGTTAGTGGAGTCGATGGACGACACCGAGGCTTCGAGCTCGAGGTTGATGATGTCGCCATCAACGACACGCGGAATGAAGTTCAGCTCCACACCGAACGGCTTGTATTCAACAGTCACGCCGCCGTTGTCCTGGCTCACCGGAACCGGATATTCGCCGCCAGCGAGGAAGCGGGCTTCCTGACCGGAAAGGGCCGTGAGGTTCGGTTCGGCCAGCGTGCGAACGACGCCGCGCTGTTCCAGAGCTTCGAGCAGCAGGCCCACTTCGAGGCCGCCCGCGTTGAAACCGAACAGCATCGCGCCGCTGCTGGTGCCGTTGCCAGCATATTCTGCACCAAGCGCGCTCGACACCGCGCTCGCGCTGTTCAGGCTGCCGTTGCCACCCAGCAGGCCGAGGTTGCCGTTCAGCGTTGTACCCTGCACGCCAATAGACGACGAGAGCGATTTGGACACCGAACGCTGCATTTCGGCAAAGCGCACGCGCAGCATCACCTGCTGGGTGCCGCCGACGCTCATGAGGTTCGAAACGCGTTCGGGCGCATAACGCTGCGCAAGTTCAAGCGCACGGTCGAGGCGCGCAGCCGAAGACACGGTGCCCGAAAGGACGATGCCGTCGTTGGCAGTGCGCACTTCGATCGGCTCGCCTGGCAGGATCTGCTGCAGGCGTTCTTTGAATTCGGCGATGTCGGGCGTGACCTGCACTTCGACGTTGGTAATCAGGCGGCCATCGGCGCCGAGCAGGGTCAGTGTTGTGCGGCCGGGCTCTTTGCCCAGAACATAGATCGTGCGATCGGACAGAGACGAGATATCTGCAATGCCGGGGTTGGCGATCGAAAGTTCGGTGAACGACGTGTCACTTTCCACGACGACAGCGCGGTTCATCGGAACCTGAAGTGCAGCAGAAGGGGAACCGCGCATCACACGCAGGGTTTCGGCCATGCCCGTCGCCGGGATGGAGGAAATCGCGATAGCGGCACCTATGAAGGCGGCCGCAAGCATACCTTTGCGTATCATTGTGCTCCTGCCTCTTCGATCACGCACAATAACGGGTCTAACGCCCGTTTTGTCCTAACAGTGCGCGGAATTCGTATTCTTTGCAAGAATCAATGCATTGTCGCGCATAACTTGTGTGGATAACTGGCAATAAAACAACGCAGCCGAGTTCTCGGCTGCGTTGATAGCACGTTAGTTCGTACAAGGAATAGGTACTTCGACGACATCCGAGCCACGGCGTTGGCGGATGGTGCAGACCTTTTCCGCGACGGGCGTCGGCTCCGGCGTTGCCGCGACAGGCTCCGGTTCTTCGACGATACCGAGCAGAGTGTTCTGGTCGATGAGGACCGGATCGCTGCTCGACGGATCGTTGAGACCGTTTAGCGAAAGCATCAGATCGCCGGTCGACTGGGCCTGAGCAAGCGACGCAATGCGCTGCGGCGTGCCTTCGACGGTGACCGTGCGGGCGACGATGCCTTCGGACAGGTTCACGTCAGTGCTCTGGTCGATCGCGATGATCTTGATGCCCGAGATGATGCGCTGGGTGACTTCGCGGGTGCCGTACTGGCTTTGCGACGTCGCCATCTGGCCGGTCCAGTACACGTCGACGAAATTGCCCGGACGCAGGAGACCGGAAACACCCGATGCGACGTCCACCTTGATTGCGAAGGCGCTCATGCCCGGCGAGAGGATCGACGCGATACCTGCGTCACCGCCCGGCTCCGTCACGCGGCTGGCGAGCAGTGGCTCGTTTGCAACCATCTGGCGGAGCGCCACGCGGGTGCCATCCTCGCCCTCGGGAAAAACGTCTTCCATCGTGAGGAACAGGCCCTCCGGCTGGTTGGGCTCCGCGTAGGCGATCGTGTGGAGTTTGTCCGCCGTCAGCTCATCGCCGTAAGCGATGTCTTCTTTTGCGGCGATCACAGTGATTGTGGGGATTGCGGCGGCGGCGGCTTGGCGATCTGCCATCTGCTGCACTTCCTGCGCATCCATGAATAGTTTGACTTGATAGGCTGCAAAGCCTGCCAGTGCGACACCGATGACGAGCACCAGTCCGAATACTGCACGCATTATCTTGCCCCCGATAAAAGTGTGAGTTTTCTGTTCATTGTTTCCAAGGTGGATATCAATTGCGGCATTTTGCTGGCCTCTGCTCGTTCATGCTAAGGCGTTAGCGTTGATATTCCGTTACCCTCAAAAACAAATGGCCGCCTGGGTAGGCAGCCATGAGTTTGTAACGGTGGCCCGGGTTATCAGCCGCCCGAAGACGGGCTGATAGCGGATGCGGTCCCCATGTCGGCAACGATGCCGGTTTTCAGGGTGGCCGACGACGAGCTGACCGAAGTGACGAGGGTGACCGCGATGCCGACCATTGCGGCGGTGAGGACAACCCAGTCGACAGTGACGGCACCGTCCTCTTCGCTGCGAAAGTTTTTGATGAAGTTCAGCAATTGCGATTTGCCTCAACAGAAACTTCGCGGGACCTTAGTTGGCTGCGACGGTCGACGCGGTGGTCATGTCGGTAACCAGGTCGCCCTTGAGGGTCGAGGCCGAGGTGTTGACCGAACCGATGATGGCGATTGCGATGCCAACCATAGCGGCGGTCAGAACAACCCAGTCAACGGTCACAGCACCGTCTTCGTCGCGGCGGAAGTTTTTGATGTAGTTCAGCATTTCTTTATCCTATCCAATCTAGGTGGGTTTGGCGTTCAGCCAGAATTAGTTTGCAGCGACGGTCGACGCGGTGGTCATGTCGGTAACCAGGTCGCCCTTGAGAGTCTTGGCCGAGGTGTTGACCGAGGAGATGATGGCGATTGCAATACCGACCATAGCGGCGGTCAGGACAACCCAGTCAACAGTCACAGCACCGTCTTCGTCGCGGCGGAAGTTCTTGATGTAGTTCAGCATTTCTTTATCCTATCCAATCTAGGTGGGTTTGGCGTTCAGCCAGAATTAGTTTGCAGCGACGGTCGACGCGGTGGTCATGTCGGTAACCAGGTCGCCCTTGAGAGTCTTGGCAGAGGTGTTGACCGAGGAGATGATGGCGATTGCGATGCCAACCATAGCGGCGGTCAGGACAACCCAGTCAACAGTCACAGCACCGTCTTCGTCGCGGCGGAAGTTCTTGATAAAGTTAAGCATTTCAGTCCCTCCTGGGGGGTATTTGGATCACTCTGTTAGGTCCTTGCGGCGTTCCCTGTCCGGCCTCTCAATCGTCCAGTTCCGCTTTGGATGAGGACATATAGCCGTTGGATTCGGGCGAGACTTTGACGGGACTCGTGCAATTTTGGTGCGACCGGATAAATTGCGGAATTCGGGATTAAACGTCTGATGCTTAAGGATAAAAAATTAACAGGACCTATACGAATGGGAGATTAATGCGGCGAAGCGGGGCACAATATGGCTGTTTCGACCGAATTGTTTACCTATTGAGGGAGGCAAAACCTGTTTTTGGCGTTAATAATGGAGCCCAAAGAGCAGGTAAGAATCCGATGTGGCGGCAATTTTTCTCGATTCTGGGAATGACGGTTCTGATTCCGGGGGCGATTTCGGCGCAGGAAAGCCGTTTGCAGGCTGATTTCACCTTTAAAAGAATCACGGTTCCTCAATCCGGCAGCACAAATCGCATCAATGTGCAGATCGCACCGCGTGGTCCGGCAGAGCCATATGCGCCTTCCGAGGCGGGAACGGTGACAGGTACGGGGCCTGTAGCGGGCGCAACGCCGCGTGCGAGCGAGCTGGACTGGTTCTGGGAGATGATCCCGCCGGAAACTGCCGCCTCACAACCTGGACGGCTCATTCTGGCGCTGGAGGCGATGCGAAAGGCGCCCGAAGGCAAAGGCGTGCGCGAGCCGCGTCTGGATGCGCTCCAGAAGATCGCCAGCACTTACGGCACGGAGATCCTGCGGCAGACTGTCGGCACGCGCGTCTCGCCCGCTCTGGTGCTCTCTGTCATCGCGGTGGAAAGCAGCGGCGATCACGAAGCGATTAGCCGTGTGGGTGCCGTAGGCCTCATGCAGCTTATGCCCGAGACCGCGGCGCGGTTCGGTGTGCGCGATAGCCTTGACCCTGCGGATAATATCCGTGGCGGTGTGGCATACCTGAATTGGCTGATGGAGCGGTTCGAGGATGACCCTGTGCTGTTCCTCGCGGCTTATAACGCAGGGGCGGGGTCGATCCGTGATGCCGGCGGTGTGCCGGACTATGCGGAAACCCGCGCCTACGTCCCCAAGGTGCTTGCAGCGTGGAACGTGGCGCGAGCCCTATGCGTGACGCCGCCCGAACTGATGTCGGACGGCTGCGTGTTCAGCGTCAGATAATGGTCGCTTCGGTCGCGGCGCGGATGTCATCCTCGCTCACACCGTCAGCGCATTCGACGATTTTCAGACCACCTTCGACGACATCGAGCACACCGAGGTTGGTGATGATGCGGTCGACAACGGCCTGACCGGTCAGCGGCAGGGTGCAGGCTTTGAGAACTTTGGACTCGCCGTGCTTGTTGGTGTGATCCATCACGACGACCACGCGGCCGACACCGGCAACGAGGTCCATCGCGCCGCCCATGCCTTTGACCAGCTTGCCCGGAATCATCCAGTTTGCGAGGTCACCGTTCTCTGCCACTTCCATCGCGCCGAGGATCGCCATCGCGATTTTGCCACCACGGATCATGCCGAAAGAGGTCGCGCTGTCGAAATAGGCGGTGTGCGGCAGTTCGGTGATGGTCTGCTTGCCTGCGTTGATCAGGTCGGCGTCTTCTTCACCCTCATAGGGGAAGGGGCCCATGCCGAGCATACCGTTTTCCGACTGGAGCGTGACGGTCACGCCTTCGGGGATGTAATTGGCCACGAGCGTCGGAATACCGATGCCGAGGTTCACATACCAACCGTCCTGCAGTTCCTGAGCCGCGCGCGCGGCCATCTGGTTACGATCCCAAGGCATTAGACTTCCTCCCCAGCGGCAGCACCGTTTTCTGCACGGGCGCGGGTGGTGCGCTGTTCGATACGCTTCTCGTGGTGGCCTTCGATGATGCGGTGCACATAGATGCCGGGCAGGTGGATGGTGTCGGGGTCCAGCGAACCGGCTTCGACGATTTCTTCGACCTCTGCCACGCAGACCTTGCCGCACATACCTGCGGGCACGTTGAAGTTACGGGCGGTCTTGCGGAAGATCAGGTTGCCGGTGGTATCGGCCTTCCATGCCTTGATGATCGACAGATCGGCAAAGATACCTTCTTCGAGGATGTAGGTCTCGCCGTTGAAGTCTTTGTGCTCTTTGCCCTCGGCGATCACGGTGCCCACACCCGTTTTGGTGTAGAAGCCCGGAATGCCGCAGCCGCCCGAACGCATACGTTCGGCGAGCGTGCCTTGCGGGTTGAATTCGAGCTCGAGCTCGCCCGACAGGTACTGGCGCATGAATTCCGCGTTTTCGCCCACGTAGGACGAGATCATTTTCTTGACCTGCCGCGTTTGCAGCAGGATGCCGATGCCGAAGTCATCGACGCCTGCGTTGTTCGACGCAAAGGTCAGGTCCTTGGTACCTGCCTCTTTGATCGCCTCAAGCAGAAGCTCCGGAATGCCGCAAAGCCCGAATCCCCCTGCCGCGATTTGCATGCCGTCGAACAGCAGCCCGTCGAGCGCCTCCTGCGCCGAGCCGTATACTTTTTTCATCGTGGTCCCCCTTGGGTGCGTACGCGCATAGTTGTCACCCCGCGCCGCGAAGCTGTCAATCGCTGCACAGCAGCATTTGCGATGTTAGCGCTATTACGGAGGTCGCATAAGCAAACGCCCCGCTGGATGGCGGGGCGTTGAGAGGGCTTATTCGTCGTCGGCCTTTTTGGCCTTCGTCGTCTTTTTCGCGGCGGTTTTCTTGGCAGCAGGCTTCTTTGCGGTCGTTTTCTTTGCCGCGGGCTTTTTGGCAGTCTTCTTCTTGCCCTTCGCGCCCGCCTTGGCGTTGACCAGCTCGATGGCTGCCTCGACTGTCAGGCTGTCGGGATCGGTGTCCTTGGGGATCGTGGCGTTAACCTTCTCCCACTTCACGTAAGGACCGTAGCGGCCTTCCATGATCGACATCTTGCCACCATCGGGGTGATCGCCGAGTTCCTTCAGCGCCTTGGCCGTCGCACGTCCGCCGCGACCGGCGGCTTTCTGGGCGAGCACCTCGACCGCGCGGTTCATGCCGATCTCGAACACCTCATCGACGTCCTTGATGTTGGCGTAGACGGTGCCGTGCTTCACAAACGGGCCGAAGCGACCGATGCCGGCTTCGATCATCACGCCGTCTTCGGGGTGCGGACCAACCTCGCGCGGGAGGTTCAGCAGCATCAGCGCCTTTTCGAGGTCGATCGCTTCGGGCGACCAGCCTTTGGGCAGGCTCGAACGTGGCGGCTTCGGGTTTTCCTCGGTGGCGTCACCGCGCTGCACGTAGGGGCCAAAGCGACCGTCACGCAGGGTGATCTTGTCCTCATTATCGTAGCCGAGCAGCTTGCCGTCCGGACCGATGCCGGAATCTTCGGTACCCGGAGGGCCGAAGGGACGGGTAAAGCGGCACTCGGGGTAGTTCGAGCAACCGATGAACGCGCCGCCCGAACGGGCCGTGCGCATCGACAGGCGGCCATTGCCACAGTTCGGGCAGGCACGTGGATCGCTGCCGTCTTCCGTCGGCGGGAAGAGGTGCGGCTCCAGCACCTCGTTGATCTTGTCGAGAACTTCGGTGATGCGCAGCTCGGACGTTTCCGCGACCGCCGCCGAGAAATCGCGCCAGAACGCAGCCAGCAGTTCTTTATAATCCGCCTCACCGGCCGACACTTCGTCCAGCTCGTTTTCGAGGCTGGCGGTGAAGTCGTACTCCACATAGCGGTGGAAGTAGTTGGACAGGAACGCCGTCACGAGACGGCCTTTGTCCTGCGGGATCAGGCGGTTTTTGTCTTTCTTGACGTAGTCGCGGTCCTGAATGGTCGTCACGATCGACGCGTAAGTCGACGGACGGCCGATGCCGAGCTCTTCCATGCGCTTGACCAGCGTCGCTTCGGTGTAGCGGGGCGGCGGCTGGGTGAAGTGCTGTTCAGGCGTGATGTCTTTCTTGTCGGTCTTGTCGCCGACGTGCAGCACCGGCAGGCGCTTGTCGTCGTCATCCACAACCGTATCGTCGCGGCCTTCTTCGTAGATCGCGATGAATCCCTCGAACAGAACGACCTGACCGGTGGCGCGCAGAACAACTTCGCCGTCGTCTGATTTGATGTCGACGGTGGTGCGCTCCATCTTCGCGGCAGCCATCTGGCTGGCGAGGGTACGCTTGTAGATCAGGTCATAGAGCTTGCGCTGGTCGGCGTCCGCGATGCGGGCCTTTTCCGTGGACACGAACATATCGGTCGGGCGGATACATTCGTGGGCTTCCTGCGCGTTCTTGGCCTTGTTCTTGTACATGCGCGGGCTGCTCGGCAGGTATTCCTCGCCGAACTTGTCCTTGATCGCGTCGCGGGCGGACATAACGGCTTCGGGTGCCATGTCGATCCCGTCGGTACGCATGTAGGTAATGAGTCCGGCCTCGTAGAGGCGCTGCGCGGCGCTCATGGTCTGGCGGGCGCCCATGCCGAATTTGCGGCTGGCTTCCTGCTGGAGCGTCGAGGTCATGAACGGCGGTGCAGGATTGCGGCTGGCGGGCTTCGCTTCGACCGAGGCGACCTTGAGGTCACGCTTGCTGACGGCAGAAGCGGCCAGTTCGGCCTGCGTTTCGTTACCGAGGTCGAAGCGGTCCAGCTTGCTGCCTGCGAAATGGGTCAGGCGGGCTTCGAACTGCTGACCGCGCGGGGTCTCCAGCAGGGCCTTGATCGTCCAGTATTCCTGTGGCTTGAACGCTTCGATCTCCATCTCGCGCTCGACGATGAGGCGAAGGCAGACCGACTGCACGCGGCCAGCGGATTTCGCACCCGGCAGCTTGCGCCACAGAACCGGCGACAGGTTGAAGCCCACAAGGTAGTCGAGCGCGCGGCGGGCCAGATAAGCCTCGACCAGCGGGGTGTCGACCTGACGCGGCGACTGCATTGCCTCGGTGACGGCGTTCTTGGTGATCGCGTTGAAGGTCACGCGGCTGACCTTCGTGTCCTTCTTGATCGCGCGGCGCTTCGTGAGCGCTTCCTGGAGGTGCCAGCTAATGGCTTCGCCTTCGCGATCAGGGTCAGTTGCGAGAATGAGTTCGGGGTCGTCTTTGAGCGCATCGGCGATGGCTTTGACGTGCTTGCGGCTGTCGGCAGCGATCTCCCACGTCATCTCGAATTCGTTGTCTGGATCGACCGAGCCATCCTTCGGAGGCAGGTCGCGCACGTGTCCGAACGAGGCCAGAACGGTGTAATCCGAGCCCAGATATTTGTTGATTGTCTTGGCTTTGGCCGGGGATTCGACAACAACAACTGGCATGAAAACTCCTTGGACATGCAACGGCTCTATGGCCGCGGAACATGTGTGCGGTGTGGGGTGATTGTCAATGCGCCTTTCCGAGGAACCGGAAAACCGGACCTGATTTAGGGGCTTGGTGTCACATCGACAAGCACACCAGACCGCCCGGCTGGCGCAAAATCCGCCCGTCGAGTTCGAGGTCCATCAGCGCAGGAGCCACCCGTCCAGCCGTAACGCCAAGGTCGCGGATCAGCTGGTCTTCGGCCACGGGGGAGGGGCCGAGGCGGGAGAGAATTTCTGAATGAAGCGCCGCGATACTGCGTTCAGGCTGGGGCGCGGGCGTGGTTGCGGCAGGTTTGGGCGGTTCGATTTCACCGAGGATCGCGAGGATGTCGTCGGTCGACCTTACCAGCGCTGCGCCGTCGCGGATCAGCGCATTGCAGCCACCGGCGCGGCCGTCGAACGGGTGCCCCGGCACGGCCATCACGTCGCGGCCTTGTGACAGCGCGGTATCGGCTGTGATCAGGCTTCCGGACTTCACCGCCGCTTCGATCACGATCACAGCGCGGGCCATGCCAGAGATAATGCGGTTGCGCGCGGGGAAGTGCCGCGCTTGCGGCTGGAGGCCCATCGGCTGCTCCGACAGGCGCAGCCCCTTCGCGCCGACTTCATGGAACAGATCGGTGTTTTCACGAGGATAGATGACGTCGACCCCGCCGCCCAGAACGCCGATGGTGCCGGTCGCCAAGGACGCGCTATGCACCACCGCGTCGATCCCGCGGGCAAGGCCGGAGACGGTGACATAGCCAGCTTCACCAAGCTCGGCCGCGAATTTGCGGGCAGTGCGGGTACCCAGAGAGGACGCATTGCGTGCGCCGACCAACGCAACAATCGGACGCTGCAATATAGTAGTGTCGCCAACCGCCCAAAGCAGCGGGGGCGCATCGACCACGTCGTCAAGCGCAGTGGGGTAATCCGGCGTGCCGCGCACCAGCAGACGCGCCTTCGCGGTGCGGGCAGCTTTGAGTTCGGCGTGGATCACGCCTTCAGGGCAGACCTCGTAGCCACGCACGCCAGCGGTCGCGGCGATTTCGGGCAGAGCCTCAAGAGCGGCCTGCGGCGTTCGGTATTCTTCGAGTAGGCGGTAGTACGTGGACACGCCCACGCGGCGCGAGCGCAACAAACGGAGCGCGGCGATCCTGTCGTCTTCCGAGGTGGGTGGGAGTGTGGGGGGAGTGGAAGAAAATAGCGCTCCGGTCATCCTGCGATCCGTTTGTTGCAGGACGGGTTTACCGCCGGACCAGTTAACCGGCGGTAAACGGTATTCGCAAAATCAGGCCGAGCCGCCGACGGTCAGGCCGCCAATGAGTAAGGTCGGCTGGCCGACGCCCACGGGGACCCACTGGCCTGCCTTGCCGCAGTTGCCGACGCCCGGATCGAGCGCCATGTCGTTGCCGATCGCGCGGATTTTGCCCATCGCGCTGGGGCCGTCGCCGATCAGTGTCGCGCCTTTCACCGGCGCGCCGACGACACCGTTTTTCACGCGGTAGGCTTCGGTGCAGGAAAACACGAACTTGCCGTTAGTGATGTCGACCTGACCGCCGCTGAAGCCCACGGCGTAAATGCCGTCAGCCAAATCCGCGAGGATGTCTTTGGGGTCGGCATTGCCGCTGGTCATATAGGTGTTGGTCATGCGCGGCATCGGCAGGTGGGCGTAGCTCTCGCGGCGACCGTTGCCGGTGGACTGAACGCCCATCAGACGGGCGTTCTGGCGGTCCTGCATGTAACCGACGAGGATGCCGTCCTCGATCAACGTGGTGGCGTTCGACGGCGTGCCTTCGTCATCAACGGTGATCGAACCGCGACGACCGGGAATCGTGCCGTCGTCCAGAACCGTGACACCCTTGGCCGCGACCTGTTCACCGATGCGGCCCGCGAATGCGCTGGTGCCTTTGCGGTTGAAGTCGCCCTCAAGCCCGTGACCGACCGCTTCGTGCAGCAGAACACCCGGCCAGCCGCGGCCGACGACGACGTCCATCACGCCAGCGGGGGCGGACTCGGCTTCAAGGTTCACAAGCGCGATCCGCAGAGCCTCGCGCACGGCGGGCTCCCAGTTGTCGCGCGACACGACACCGAGCAGGCTTTCGCGGCCGCCGCCACCGTGGCTGCCGGACTCGCGGCGACCGTTGGCGTCTTCGATGATGACAGAAACGTTCAAACGGCTCATCGGGCGGACGTCGGTGACGAGCGTGCCTTCGGGACGCAGAATGACGACTTCCTGAAGCGATGCACCGAGCGCGGCGGAGACCTGAACCACGCGGCTATCAAGCTCGCGGGCAAAGGTGTCGATTTCGCGCAGAAGGTCGATCTTGGACGGGAAGGTCGCTTCGGAGATCGGGTCGACGTCGCTGTAGAGTTTCTTGTTCGTGGCCTGCGGGGGAAGGGCGATCGTACCGCCGCCATCACCAACCGCAAGGCGGGCCGTTTCAACCGCGCGGCGCAGCGAATGTTCGTCTATATTAGATGAGTGGGCGTAGCCGCAGGTCTCTCCGCGGACCGAACGCAGGCCGAAACCTTCGGAGGAGTCGTAGCTCGCGGTTTTGATATTGCCGTCATCCAGCACCAGCATTTCCGAGCGGCGACGTTCGAGGAACAGTTCGCCGTCGTCAGCACCCTCTGTGGCCTGATTCAGCAACTGCTGGGCCGAATCCTGATCCAGATAGGTCTCGAAGGGGCGGAAGCGGTCATCCAACATTTATGTTTTTTCTCCTTGCGACATTGATTTAGGTCAAAAAGCGTCCGTTTGCCGCAATTGCAGTTCTTGAGTTGTGACGCAGGATATGTGACATGCATCGACGGAGACAACGGGATTCCGTCCGCAACCGTTCTCACAGTGTTTTGACGGAATCCGAGCACCGGGGCAAATATCGGGCCCCGACTAAGACAGGGTATGACATGCGACTGACCAATCTCGTCACCAAGCTGATGGCCGCTGCCGGCCTGACCCTCGCCGGCGTAGCTGCCAAGGCACAAGACGTTCTCGCCGATCTGCCGATCGTCGGTGCGCCGCACGACAACGGTATCGGCTTCCAGCCGGCATCGTCCGAGCTGGCCCGCGACCTGCAGTGGCTGGACGGCATGATCCTCTGGATCATCACCGCCATCACGATCTTCGTGGTTGGTCTGCTGCTCTGGGTTATCGTCCGCTATAACAAGCGTGCGAACCCGACCCCGGCTACCTTCACCCACAACTCGCCGCTGGAAATCGCGTGGACCATCGTTCCGATCGTCGTCCTCGTTTTCATCGGTGCGTTCTCGCTTCCGACCCTGTTCAAGCAGCAGGAATTCCCCGAAGGCGATATCGTCATCAAGGTTACTGGCTTCCAGTGGGCGTGGAACTACGAATACGTTGACGAAGACGTTTCGTTCGACAGCTACATGGTCGGCCACGGCAACACCCTGACTTCGGAAGACGAAGACGCTGGCGTGATCCCGTTCGTTCGCAGCGCGAACATGGACACCGTCATGGAGCGCTACGGCTACGAAGGTAAGGACTTCCTTCTGGCAACCGACACCTCGGTCGTCGTTCCGGTTGGCAAGACCATCGTCATGCAGGTTACCGGCGCAGACGTCATCCACTCCTGGGCCATGCCGGCCATGGGCGTGAAGCAGGACGCCGTTCCGGGCCGCCTCGCGCAGCTGTGGTTTGCACCCGAGCAGGAAGGCATCTACTTCGGCCAGTGTTCGGAACTGTGCGGTAAGGACCACGCCTTCATGCCGATCACCCTCAAAGTGGTCAGCGAAGAAGAGTACGCAGCGTGGCTCGACCGCGTGAAGAACGACAGCGACTACGTCGCCTGGTAATCGTCTCTTCCCTCAAGCATCTGGGGCGGGACACGCATCCGCCCCATACTCGATAAGGAACAGCAATGACTGACGTCAGCATGCAGGATACGGCTACACGCGAAGCAGGTATGGGTGATTACTTCGCCCTTCTGAAGCCGCGCGTGATGTCGCTGGTCGTGTTTACTGCGCTCGTCGGTCTTGTGACCGCTCCGGGTCATGTCCATCCCTTCATCGCGTTCGTGAGCATCCTCTGCATCGCCGTCGGCGGCGGTGCATCGGGCGCGCTGAACATGTGGTGGGATGCCGACATCGACCGCATCATGAAGCGCACCTCGAACCGTCCGATCCCGTCGGGCCGCGTCCAGCCCGAAGAGGCCCTGGCGATTGGTCTGGCCCTGTCCGGTTTCTCGGTTATCCTGCTCGGCCTCGCGACGAATTTCCTCGCGGCTGCGCTGCTTGCCTTCACGATTTTCTTCTACGCTGTCGTTTACTCGATGTGGCTGAAGCGCTCGACGCCGCAGAACATCGTAATCGGCGGTCTGTCCGGCGCGCTGCCCCCGATGATCGGTTGGGCCTGTGTCACCGGCACTGTCAGCATTGAATCGGTTCTGATGACCGCGCTGATCTTCATGTGGACCCCGCCGCACTTCTGGTCGCTGGCGATCTTCGTGAAGTCCGACTACGGCCGCGCTGGCGTTCCGATGCTCACCGAAACCCACGGCCGCCGCGTCACCCGTAACCACATCATGGGTTACATGGTCGCGCTGGTGCCGGTTTCGCTCGCGATCTGCTTCACCCAGATCGGTGGTCCGGTCTACGCAGTAACGGCTGTCGTTCTGAACCTATGGTTCCTGCAGGCGTGCTACAAAGTATGGCGCCGCGATGAGGAGCAGGCAGAGGCCGACAATTTCGCCGCTGAAAAGCGCGCTTTCAAAGTGTCGCTCGCCTATCTCTTCCTGCACTTCGCTGCGCTGATGATCGACGCGACGCTGCAATCCGCAGGACTGTGGGGATAAGCCATGATCAAAGTCGAACACGAACTCCACCAGCGCCGCAAAGGCCGTAACTACGGTGTCCTGATCCTTCTGCTGGCGTTTGCCGCGATGGTTCTGGGCCTGACCGTGGTCAAGGTCCAGCAGCTTGGCGATGCGCGCCAGTTCGAGTCGAACGACCACGTTCTGCGTCCGGCGCTTCTGCCTGATGAAACCCAAGGGGAGGGCACTCAGTGAAACTGTTTCCTAACCTGCAAGGTCCGCAGCGCACCGTCGTGATGCTGCTCGGCGTCGTCGTCCTGATGGGCGGCCTGTCGTGGGCGTCGGTTCCGTTCTACAGCTGGTTCTGTGCTGTCACCGGTTTCGGCGGCGTCACCAACACTGCCGAAGTAGGCAGCGATGTCGTGCTGGACCGCGAAGTGACCATCCGTTTTGACGCCTCGACCGATCCGGCCCTGCCGTGGGACTTCAAACCCGCGCAGCGCGAGATGACGGTGAAAATCGGCCAGAACGCTCTGGCCTATTACGAGGCGCACAACCCGACCGACCGTCCGATCGGTGGTCAGGCGACCTATAACGTCGTGCCCTACGAGGCCGGCAACTTTTTCGACAAAATCGAATGTTTCTGTTTTACTGAACAGGTGCTTCAGCCTGGTGAAACGGTTATGATGCCTGTCAGCTTCTACGTTGATCCGGCGATGGTTGAGGATCGTGACGCGAAATACGTGAACACGATTACGCTCAGCTACACGTTCTATGAGATTCCGCTGCCTGATGCTCATGCAGCTCTCGAAGTCACGGCGCCCGTCGCCACCGCAAATAACTAAAGACCAGCCGCAGGGAAAACCGAAATGGCTCACGCTAAGAACCACGATTTTCATATCCTTCCGCCGTCGATCTGGCCCTTCATCTCGTCGGTCGGCGCGTTCGTCATGCTGTTCGGCGCTGTCATGTGGATGGCCAACGACATGCCGTACCTCTTCTTCATCGGTCTGATCGCGACCCTCTACGCCGCAGCAGGCTGGTGGGCTGACGTGGTTAAAGAAGGCCAGACCGGCGACCACACTCCGGTTGTTCGCATCGGCCTGCGCTACGGCGTGATCCTGTTCATCATGTCGGAAATCATGTTCTTCGTGGCATGGTTCTGGGCGTTCTTCAAAACCCAGATGTACCCGATGTGGACCTACATGGGCACCAGCTACGAGCGTCCGGACATTCTGGCCGTCGACGCGTTCCACCTGCCGCTGATCAACACCCTAATCCTGCTGTGCTCGGGCGCTGCTGTAACCTGGGCTCACCACGCGCTGGTTCACGAGAACAACCGCAAGGACCTCGTCAACGGTCTGGCGCTCGGTATCGTCCTCGGTCTGCTGTTCTCGGTTCTTCAGGCTTACGAATACTATGAACTGGTTGCCCACGAAGGCTACACCCTCGGCGGTGACGTGTTCTTCGGCACCTTCTTCATGGCCACCGGCTTCCACGGCTTCCACGTCATCATCGGTACCATCTTCCTCTTCGTCTGCCTCCTGCGCGCGATGAAGGGTCACTTCACTCCGACCCAGCACGTTGGTTTCGAAGCTGCTGCTTGGTACTGGCACTTCGTTGACGTTGTCTGGCTCTTCCTTT